>JBJDWY010000118.1:0-32688 GCA_051866255.1 Anaerovibrio sp.
CACTATGGATTTTTATTTTTGATTAACTGTTCAAGTTCATTATACAATCAACCAACAAAAATAAAATTGAGTTAAAAATAAATCAAAGCTAAATCAACGCTGTTACTTTCTCAGCTTCATCACCCTATCAAGAATGATATACGCCAGCTCCTTTTTGCTCATCAGCGGCAGCTCCTCAATAGAGCCATCCCGCTTCAGAAGCTTGATGAGGTTGGTGTCCACGTTGAAGCCTGCCTGAGGTTTTGAAACATCATTGGCCACAATCATGTCAAGGTTCTTCTTTTCCAGCTTGCCCTTGGCATATTGCAGGAGATTCTGGGTTTCTGCCGCAAAGCCCACCAGTGTCTGATGAGGCTGCTTCATTTCCCCCAGCTCCTTCAGGATATCCGGGTTCTTTTCCAGCACCAGGGTAAGCTCCGCATCATTTTTCTTGATTTTCTGATCGGATACATTTTTTACGCGGTAGTCAGCCACTGCCGCCGCCTTGATGACTATATCGCAGGCAGGAAATCTCTCCTGCACCAGCTGACGCATTTCCCGGGCGGACTCTACGCCGAAAAACTCCACCCCGGCTGGCGGCTGCAAGGCAGACGGCCCGGAAACCAGCATAACCTCCGCCCCCAGGCTGGCAGCAGCCTCGGCGATGGCGTAGCCCATCTTGCCGCTGGAACGGTTGCCGATGTAGCGCACCGGGTCAATAGGCTCACGAGTACCGGCAGCTGTCACCAAAATCTTCAGTCCCTGCATGGTGTTACCCATGTTGTTATCCATAGTGTTGCCATCAGCACTTTCCAAGCTGCCACCTTCCCCGGCAAAATAATTTTCCAGCACTTCCACCAGTTCCGCAGGTTCCGGCATTCTGCCGATGCCGCTGGTGCCGCAGGCCAGATGGCCGCTGGCAGGCTCAATCAGCTGCCAGCCCCGCTGCTGCAGGGTGGTGATATTCTGCTGGGTAACAGGATTCTCATACATGTTGCTGTTCATGGCAGGGGCGAAGAAAATCGGTGCCCTTGTAGCCAGAACCGTGGTGGTAAGCATATCATCAGCTATGCCGGCTGCCGCCTTGGCAATCACATTGGCCGTAGCCGGGGCAATCAGCACCACATCAGCCAAGTTTGCCAGGGCAATATGCTCCACATCATAATTATGTATCTCCCCCCACATGGAGGTAACAACGGGATTGCCGCTGATTTCCCGCATGGCAGTTTCCGTCACAAAGTTCTGGGCCCCCTTGGTGAGGATAACATGCACCTCGGCCCCCTTCTTGCGGAGGCGGCTGGCCAGATCCACGCATTTATAGGCAGCGATGCCGCCGGTGACTCCCAGAACGATTTTTTTACCATTCAACATATCGTTTCTTCCCAAATTCCAGTGCCTTACTTGATGCCGCTGGTCAGACGCTTGTAAGTGATCTTGCCCTCGTAGATTTCTTCCATGGCATTGGTTACATCACGGGTAGAGGTACGCTTGGCAGTAACAGGATGGCTCTTGTCCATGATGTCACGGGCACGCTTGGCAGCCAGGGTTACCAGCGTATAGCGGCTGTCCACCAGCGGTGTCAGCTGATCCAGATTAGGGGTTACGATGTTCATCTTACTCATTATGCATTCTCCTTCCACTGCTGCAGTCCTGCCAGAAGCTCCTCATTCAGGTCGGTGCGGTGATGCTCCGCCTCAATGATACCGGCAATGGCCTTTTCAGCAGCCTCTACCTTGTCATTAACCACCACATAACGATAATTATGGGCAATTTTTATCTCATCAACAGCTGCGCCAAGACGCCGCTGCAGGCTTTCCTCTGTCTCAGTGCCCCTGCCCTTCAGACGGTTGGCCAGCTCCTCCAGGGATGGAGGCAGCAGGAAAATAAACAGTCCCTCCGGCATGGCCTTCATGACATTCAAAGCCCCCTGGGTATCAATCTCCAGCAGGATATCCTCACCGGCATTCAGCCTGTCCAGCACCTTCTGCTTCGGTGTGCCATAATAATTGCCATAGACCTCCGCCCATTCCAGAAGCTCCCCGGCATCAATCATCTGCCGGAACTTTTCCTTGTCATAGAAATAATAATTTACGCCATCCTGCTCCCCCGGCCTTGGCTGACGGGTGGTAGCTGAAATGGAGTAAGAAATCTCCGGATGGTTCTTCCTCAATAAATCGCACACCGTACCCTTGCCGGTGCCGGACGGCCCGGAAATCAAAATCAACAAACCCTTGCGCACAGCTAGTCCTCCTCCACAATGCGATGGGACATGGTATCAGGCTGTACTGCCGAAAGCACCACATGCCCGCTGTCCATAATTACCACTGCCCTGGTCCGCCTTCCATAAGTCGCATCTATCAGCTGAAAACGGTCCCGGGCATCCTGAATAATCCTCTTGATAGGCGCGGATTCAGGACTTACTATGGCAACTACGCGGTTTGCCGATACCACATTGCCAAAGCCTATATTAATCAGCTTGATATCCAATGATAGCCACAACTCCCTTCAACTACCAATATCAGGCTCTCGAATCTCAACTATCAGCCTGCAGCCATTGATTATCAACTTTCAGGCTGCATCCGGTATTTACTCAATATTCTGAATCTGCTCCCTGATTTTCTCAATCTCGCTCTTGACATCCACCACAAAGCGGGCGGCACCGGCAGAATTTGCCTTGGAAGCCACGGTGTTAATCTCCCGGTTCATCTCCTGAATGAGAAAATCCAGCTTGCGCCCTACAGGCTCATCCATGCCCATAATACTGCGGAACTGTTCAAAATGGCTGTGCAGCCGGACGGTTTCCTCCGTGTAGTTCACCTTGTCAGTGAACAGGGCAGTTTCCTGAATAATCCTGCTCTCATCAATGTCCTCTTTGGCCAGGTATTCCTCCAGCAGCTTTTCCAGCCTCTGGCGATAGCTTGCCACAATCTCCGGGGCCAGCTTTTCCAGCTCTGCCACAAAGCCCTCCAGCACATCAATCCGCGCCAGCAAATCAGCCCTGATATTCTCACCCTCGGCAGTGCGCATGGCCACCAGGTTGCCAAGAGCCTCCTCAAAGGCCGCCAGCAAAACCGGCTCCGCACCAGCCAAATCCACATTTTCCTCGGTGATTTTCAGCACATCAGGATAGCTGGCAATCTGGGCGGCCCCAGGACGCCCCCCCAGCCCCAGCCGGTCGGTAATCTCATCCAGAGCCTTGCCATAGGCATCCACCAGCCCCATGTCCACGCTGATGGTCACAGCCTTGTCCCTCAGATCCTGAAAGCGCACATTGATATCCAGCTTCCCCCGGGAAAGATACTCTTTAATCTTTTTCGTCAGCTGATTTTCAAACATATTCAGGCTGTATGGCATGTGAAAATTCGTTTCCAGATAACGCTGGTTCACGGTTTTCAGCTCCACATGCACCTTGAAATCCTGATTTTCACAATCCCCGGCACCAAAGCCGGTCATACTCTTTATCATGCATAAATCCTCTTTTATCTTTTAACCCACAATTTAGCCCATATATTATAGCACTAAATAAAAGCCATGACAACATTAATCCTGCAATGGATATGTGCCGCTGAATACCTGCAGGGCAGGGCCTGTCATGTAGAGATGATTGTCCTGCTCATTCCACTCAATCACCAGCTTGCCGCCGTCCAGCTGCACTTCCGCCCGGCGGTCAGCCAGGCCGTTCAGCACAGCCGCTGTCAGGGTAGCACAGGAGCCTGTGCCGCAGGCCAGGGTGACAGCTGCGCCCCGCTCCCATACCCGCATCCTGAGATGCTGGCGATCCATGACCTGCACAAACTCAGTATTGGTCTTGCGAGGGAATTTTGCATGGGTTTCAAAAAATCTGCCCAGCTCATAAATAGGGAAATTCTCCGCATCCTCCACAAACACCACGCAGTGAGGGTTGCCCATGGATACGCAGGTCATCTTGAAATCCCTGCCCTGTACCTGTATATCTTCATCAATTACCCTGTTCATGCCATAGCCAGTAACAGGAATCTTGTCTCCTTCCAGCACCGGCTCGCCCATATCCACCTGAATCATGGAGATAACATCATTTTCCTTAATTATTTTCGGCACCAAAATACCTGCCCCGGTCTCCACCGTAAAAGAATCCCCCTGTACATGGCCTGCCTCATAGACATAACGGGCAAAGCAGCGGATGCCGTTGCCGCACATCTCAGCCTCGCTGCCGTCCGCGTTGATAATCCTCATGCGGATATCTGCCTTGTCCGATGGCAGTACCAGCAAAATGCCATCCGCGCCAATGCCGTAATGCCGGTCGCAGATTTCCTGTGCCGCAGCCACATAAGGCTCCTCTGACCTGTTCATGCAGTCAATCAGCACAAAATCGTTGCCTGTGCCCTGCCATTTGGAAAACTCAAAGCTCATCGTTCCTACACTCCTTACCAATCCACAAACTTAATAAAATCCAAAGCGTAATAAATATCAATAAACAACATCATCACTGCTGCAATCCTGCCGGTTTCACCACTAGGCCTGCTTCTCCAATTCAGCCAGGATTTCCTCCAGCACCTCTGCCGGGACACCGCCCTCAAGCGCCGCCAGATCAGCCTCGTAATTTGCCTGCAAAATACGCCCGAAGCGTTCCTTCACCCCGGCAAATACCTGCTCCGTGCCCTCATGGAGGCTGGCCAGCAGCCTCTCCTGCTGCTCATGCAGATATTCATCCGCCAGCCTGTCAAAAATCTTCTCCAGGGCTGCTTCCATCTCCCTGGTGCCCCCCTGCTCAAAGAAGCTCTTGGGATTTTTATAGATGGACAGCGGTTCCCTAAAGATTTTCCTGTCCGTATCCTTGAAGGCCGTTTCGTACTCCATGCCGCTTTCATAAGGAAAATCCCGCTGGGAAATAGGCAGCTCGCTGTTGATTTCCAGAAGCTTGCTGTTAACCTGCTGCTGCAGCTGCCACGCCTGCCTGCTGATAAACTGCTCCATGCGCAGCGTAGTGGCACGAAGCTCCTGCGCCAGGTCAAAGCCCAGGCTTTCCATGAGCTGCCCCAGGGCTTCCTGCAGCTTGCCGCTGGCATTATCCTTGCCCTTTAGCAGGGCCGGATTAAAGGACTCCCGGTAAAAATCAGTATAGCGCAAAAATACCCTCTGCTTGACATAATACACCAATTCCCTGGCTTCCTGCTGCTGACTGTTCTGCATATCCATACTGGTCAGCCCTGCCAGCAGCCTGTCAGCCTTCGCCTTGAACTCCGCCAGCTGCAAACGCCGCTGTTCCTTTTCTGCCCTGTCACTGCTGTTAAGCCGGATCAGCTCCTTTACCCTCTCCACCGCCAGCAGGTACTCACCCCGGGCGGCATTGACTGCAATGCCCGTAAGCTCCTCCAGCACAAAGCGGTAAAAAGCATCCTCAAAGGCAAAGCCTGCCTGCTTGCCGGACATTTTCTCCTTTAGGATCTGCTGGCTGGACAGGCCGAACATCTGCGGCTTCCTGACGCCATATTTCTTCAGCTGGTCAGCCACGTAGCCGATTACTCCCTCTGCTTCCTCTGCATCCTCTGCCAAATCAATGGCATTGACAATGAAAAACATCTTATCCAGGGCAAAGGCATCCTTGACGCGCCCCAGCTGAATGAGAAATTCCCTGTCCGCCCTGCTGAAAGCATGGTTATAATAAGTCACGAACAGCACCACATCCGACTGGCGGATGTAGTTGAAGGACATATTGGTATGACGGGCGTTGATGGAATCAGCCCCCGGGGTATCCACCAAGGTAATGCCCAGCCTTGTAAACGGGCAGTCATAATAAACTGCCAGCCAGTCCACAAAGCAGGATTTATCTTCCTGTGCCGCATAAATGCCAAAATCCGCCAGCTGCCTGGTCAGCTGCTGCCCAAGTTTCCCGGCTGCCTCCTGCCAGCCGGAGAGAAAGGCGCGCAAAAAGGCCTTTTCCCGCTGGCGGCTGCCGGACTTGTCCTCCAGGGCATTTTCCACCATGGCCGGTGCCTCCTGCAAGGTGGCAGCCGACTGGTGAAATGCCGACAGCGCCCTGTTCACATCTGCCAGCAGCATGGCCTCATCCTTCAGCTTGACCACCACCGTGCCATGAGGATGCTCATCATCCACAGGGCATATCTTATTGATAGCCGCCGTAGTAGGATTTGGCGATACAGGCAGCAGCGCCTCCCCCAAGAGGGCATTGGCAAAGGATGACTTGCCTGCACTGAAGGCGCCGAAAAGCGTCACCATGAAGCCCCTGCCCTCCAGGCGGTCAGCCCTTTCCGAAAGCTCTGAGGCAAGCTGCTTCAGCACCGGAATGCGGCCTGTCAGCTGACTCCCCTTGCGGAGCTTCTCCGCCCAGCTATGAAGCAACATCTTGCCACCCTTTTCCTGGGGAATATTGGCGGTGCCTGCTGCCTCATTGAAGCAATCCTGTCCCTCCGGCTTCCCAGCATCCCTTTCACTGGCATTACGCTCCATATCCCTGGCTATCTCCGTATCCATAGCAGCACCAGCACTGTCATCAGCCTTAACGGCTTCCCCACTGGATTTTACATTGCTGCCATTGCCATCCATCGGCGGCACAATTTCCTCATCCAGCTGCCGCGGCAGGAAAAGGAACTCTCCCTCCGGCGGCATGGAGTCAGCAGCTGCCACCTGTTCCAGCACCTTCGCCAGCTCCTCCTGAGCCCGTTCAGCCTCATCAGCCGCCCACCAGGCCTGGTGGTAGCGTTCCATAGCTGCCAGCTGGCTGTTGATTTCCTGGCAGCGCAGCTTTCGCCTCTCCGCCAGTTTTTCCTGCAATTTTGCCTTGAAAGCAAGGGCAAAACGCCTGGCCACGTTCTTTGTTCCCTCGGCAAAATTCGCCGTATAATTCATCACATAGCTGCCGTCCTGAGTCAGCTTGGCCCCGGAGCGCATGGCCTCCGTCAGAAGCTCCTCCGGCGGCAGGATGGCCATGCCCTGCACATAGCCTGAAAGCTGCTCGTTATCCACATGCTGCTGCCGGGAAAAATCCGTGAAATAAGTCTTGATGTGCCATTCCAGCTGGGTGCGGGCCTTTTCCGCCGCATCATCAAAAAAGGCTTTCCTGCGCCTCTCAAGCTCCGCCAGAGTTTTTTTGCCCCTGCCGAAAAAGCCCACCTTGAAATCAGGCTGGCAGGCTTCCAGATAATCCCGTGCCAAATCACGGGTGGAAGTAGGCATCAGGTAGGCATTGGCGAGAATCTTCTCCACCCCTGCATCAAACTCCGCCTCCCAGTCCGTCAACAGCCCGTCCCTTTCTGCCGACAGCCGCTGATAGTCATCCCGGAGCTGCTGCAGCCTTTCCTCAGAAAGGCCTGACAGTATCTCCCTGCTGCCAGCCAGCAGGTTCTCCCTCTCCTGGCCGTATTCCTGCCTGTATTCCGCCAGCACCTTGTTCAGGGAGGCGGCCACAGACTCAGCCAGAAGCTCATGACGTGCCGCAAGCTTCTCATCCAGCAGCTGCTTCAGGGCAGGAAACTGATTACGGGGATGCTCCGGGTATTTCAGGGATGTATAAAAAAAGCCTGCCGGCCTTACGCCCCAGCTGTGAAAAGCCTTTTCCACCCCCTGGCAGAATGCCTCAAAAGAAAGCTCCCTCTCCACATGCTTATCAATCTGATTGACAATCAGGTACACCGTCTTGCCTGCCTGAGTCAAATCCCGGGTAAAGGACAAATTCAGCTCCGCCTGCACATGATTATAATCCATCACATAGAGGATAATATCTGCCAGGTGCAGTGCCGCCTCCGTAGCCACCCTGTGGGCATCATCCGCAGAGTCAATGCCCGGCGTATCCATGATAACCACCTGGGGCGGCAAATCCAGCTGGCTACGGCACAGCTCAATCTCCGCAATGGAGTCACCATCCCGGCAGAAGCTTCTCAGCAAATCATAATCATAAGGTGCCAGGTATTTCCTGGGCTTTTCCCTGTGAAAGAACACCCTGGCATAGTCCTCCCCGTCCTTGCCCCTGTGCACCCTTACCAGATTGGCACTAGTGGGAACAGGGCTGGAGGGCAGGAGGCTTTCCCCCAGCAGGCTGTTAATCATCCGTGACTTACCGGCAGAAAAATGACCGGCAAAGGCAATGCCGTATTCCCCTGCGGCCAGCTTTTCCGCCAAATCCCGTACCCTGTTCATATTGTGCTGATGGCCACGCTGCGCAAAGAAATTGTACGCAGCTGCCAGCCTGCAGCATAAGACCTCGTTTTGCATAAGCTATCTATCCTTTACCTGACATTTATCTTACCTATCCTGCTTATCTCACTTATCTGTTTTATCTCATTTATCCTGCATTCACATACCCGGCATTCATACTCATATGCTCATATGCTCATATGCTAAAAACTACGAAGTGGCAAGGGGATCAATATCCACCATCACCCTCATATCCTGGCCTGCTCCCTGCCGTCTGAGGAAGCACAGAACGCTTTCAATATCCCCGGTCTTCAGCAGCAGGGCATAGCGGTAAACGCCCCGCAGCCAGGACATCATGGCTGGAGCCGGGCCCACCGCCTGCTGCAGGAGATTGCCCCGGAACTCCTGCACAAAAGCATCCCTCATGGCGGTTGCCATGCGCCTTGCCTCCGGCTCCTTTTCATGCTGGAAAACCAGCTTGATGAGCCTGCTGAAAGGGGGATTGAACAACGTCTTTCTCAGCTTCAATTCCTCCCGGAAAAATGCCTCATAATCCTGGGCGATGCCGGTCCTGACTGCAAAATGCTCCGGGCTGTAGCACTGCACCACCACCCGGCCCGGCACCTCGCCCCGCCCGGCCCGGCCTGCCGTCTGGGTAATCAGCATAAACACCCGCTCCGCCGCCCGGAAGTCCGGCATATTCAGGGTTGAATCCGCACTGAGGATGCCCACCGCCGTCACATTGGGAATATCATGCCCCTTGGCCACCATCTGGGTGCCCAGCAGAATATCAAATTCCCTTTTGCGGAACTTTTCCAGTATCTCCGTGTGGGCAAACTTGCCGGCAGTGGTATCCCTGTCCATGCGGATAATCCGCGCCTCAGGCACCAGCTCCGCCAGCTCCTGCTCCAGCTTTTCCGTGCCGGAGCCAAAATATTTGATATAGGGACTGCCGCACTTGGGGCAGACATCCGGCACAGGCACCTGTATATCGCAGTGATGGCACAGGAGCCGCCCGTCCCGGTGATACACCAGCGACATGGTGCACTGGGGGCATTTTACCGGCTCGCCGCAGGAACGGCACATGACAAAGGTAGCAAAGCCCCGCCTGTTCAGCATGAGGATAATCTGCTCATGCCTGGCCAGAGTATCGGCAATCAAATTCTGCAAGGGCAGGGAAATCACGCTGCGCCGCCCCATCCTCAGCTCCTGCCGCATATCCGCACTGACCACCTGGGGCAGGCAGCGGCTGCCGATGCGCTTCGGCATGGAAAGAAGCCCGTAGTCCCCCCTCACCGCATGGTAGTAGGTCTCCAAAGATGGGGTGGCACTGCCCAGGAGCAGTACGGCGCCGTACAGCTCCGCCAGCTTCTGTGCCACCACCCTGGCGTGATACCTTGGGGACTCATCCTGCTTATAGGAATTGTCCTGCTCCTCATCCATGATGATCAGCCCCATATCCTCAAGAGGCGTAAACAGGGCGGAACGGGCCCCGATGACAATCCCTGCCTGGCCGGTGCGCACCCGCATGATAGCATCATTTCTTTCATTGATGGAAAGGCGGCTGTGCATCACCACAATATCCCCGGCAAAATACCCCTTGAATGCCTGCACCACCTGGCCTGTCAGGGCAATCTCCGGCACCAGCACCGCCACGCTCCTGCCCATGTCCCGTGCCTGCCGTGCCGCCTCAATATACACCTGGGTCTTGCCGCTACCGGTAACACCATACAAAAGAAAAGTGCGATGTTCCCGTACTTTCAGCTGGGCTCCCAGGACAGACACCGCCTTTTGCTGGTCAGCGGTCAGCTCCTGCACCATGCCGCCTGCCGCAAAATCACGATAGCTGTCACGCAGCACCCGCCGCTGGCGGATTGCGCCAAAGCCGGACTCTGCCACTCCCTTGATAACCTCCCGGGAAAATCCTTCCGCCAAAAGCTCCTTTAGGGATATGGCAGGCGGCTCCCCGACCGCAGCCTGCCTGTCAGCCAGCCACAGCAAAAGCCGCTTCTGCGCCTTTTTCCGCTTATCGAACTGCTCAATAACTTCAGCAGTCAGCCCATCGCCCACGGCCAGATAGCTCTCATAGCTTTCCCTGGCCCGCTGGCTGGCATCATACACCCTGCGTACCAGCTTGTACTTCAAGAGCCCTTCCAGAATCTTGCCCAGCTGGGCGGCCGCCTCCGGCATATCATCCGCCTCCAGCTGCTGCCTAAGCTCCTTTTCCTTGGCGGAACCGGCTGCCAAAAGTGCCTCATAGACCTGGCGGTATACATCCACCATCAGCAGCATATTGTCCCCCATATCAGGCACAGCCTCATACTTCAGCTGGATTTTCAGCCCGCTTTTGCCCGGCATAAAAAGCCGCATCATCTCTCCCACAGAGCACAGATAAAAATCAGCCAGCCATTTGGCAGCCTCAATCATCCGGTGGGAAAACCATGGCTCCTCATCCACCGCCGCCTTGATGTATTTCAGCTTTTCCACGGGATAGGCATCTTTCATCTCCCGGTATCTTTCCACCGGGCAGACCTCTACCACAAAGCCCTCAATATCCCGGCCGCCAAAGGGAACCAGCACACGCCAGCCTGCCCCCAGCCTGCCCAGCTTCGCCGGTACCCTGTAGCTGAAAGAGCTGGCTATGCTCTTGACAGGAATATTTATATACACATCAGCAATCTGCATATCATCACATCTCAAAGAAAAAATAACTGGTTTAATAAATGGGGGAAATTACAGCTCCACCACCTGTGCCTCATTGCCATGCTGGCGTATCATGGTCAGCAGGTCCTCCGTCTTCATCCAAATGGTAGCCGTATTTTCATTGGGATGGATGCCGATAATGCCGCTGCCCTGCACAAATTCCTCGTCCAGGAACAGCTTTACGTTGCATTCCTCGTTATTAAGAAGCCCCAGGGGCGATACGGAGCCCGGCAGCACATCTAGCATTTCTTTCAAATCCTCCGCCGAGGCAAAACTCAGTCGCCTGGTTCCCTGGGCTTTCTTAAACTCCTTAAGCTGCACCCGTTTGGGCCCGCATACCGTTATCAGATAATAATTCTGTTTCTTGTCATCACGCACAAAAAGGTTCTTGGCCTCCCGGTCGGGATAAGGCATCTCCATGTTAAGTGCCTCCTCCATGGTAAAAGCCGCTTCATGCTCGGTAACCTCGTGCCAGATTTCCTGCTTGTCTACAAAATCAAAAATTTCCTGCTTGTTCACAAATCTTATCTCCCATTTTTTAAAATTCAATGCCCTTCTGAGCTTTTATGCCCTGCTGGTAAGGATGCTTCACCAGCTTCATCTCCGTTACCAGGTCAGCACGCTCAATCAGCTCAGGACGCGCATCCCTGCCAGTCAGGAGCACATGCAGCTTTTCCGGCTTCTTGTCCAGAAGCGCCAGCACATCCTCAATGGAAATGAGCCCGAACTTCACGGCATAATTAATCTCGTCAAAAATAATCAAGTCATACTCCCCTGATGCCATCATCCGTTCTGACTCCTGCAAGGCTTCCGCCGCCGCCCTGATATGCTTTTCCCTGTCCTCGTCACTGCGCATCAGTCCGAGCCCCAGCGGCCTTATCTCAATCCTGCCGTCCAGCTGCCCCAGCCGTTCAATGGCTTCCAGCTCACCATATTTCCAGCCGCCCTTGATAAACTGCAAAATCAGCACCCGGAGGCCGCTGCCCCAGGCCCTCAGGGCCAGTCCCAGCCCTGCCGTAGTCTTGCCCTTGCCGTTGCCGGTATGCACCAGAATCAATCCTTTTGTTTCCATAACTTCTGCACTCCTTTTGTAAAAATCATCTGTGCATTGCCTGCATACATTTCATTATTAGCCTAAAATTTCAAGCCTGCGTCCTTATATTATTTCCCAACGGCTGGCAACATAGAACGTTCCAGCTTGTTGAAGACGTAAAAATACGCTCCGATAATCAGCAAAATCGTAAATACCCAGCTGATAGGGTACACCGCCATCAGCACGCTGAAAACCGGCTCCGCCGCAAAAATCGTATAGATATAGATTACCCGGAAGACGCACACCCCCAGGAAGCAGGCCGCTGCCGGATAAAGGGAATGTCCCACCCCACGCATGCCGCCGGAGCAGGTCTCGATGACCACATTCATAAATTCAAAGGTCAATATGTAGCGTATGCGCAGCACCGCATACTCGATAACCTCTGCATCTGCCGTGTAGATGGCTGCCAAAAAAGGCGCCAGCAGGGACATCAGCAGGCAGATGCTGCCGGTAATGACGAAATTCATCCCCACGCACCAGCGCATAATCTGACGGCAGCGCCGGATATTCCCCGCCCCGAAATTCTGTCCCACAAAGGTGGTAGCCGCCTGGGAAAAAGCTGACAGAATGAAAAAGGCGGCAAACTCAAAGTTCAGGGCAATAGCCGAAGCGGCGATGTACTCCGCTCCCAGATTGTTAATGGCAATCTGAATGATGATGTTGGAAAAGGAAAAAACCATGCCCTGCAAGCCTGCCGGCAGGCCAATCCTGGCAATATAGGCCAGCACATTCACATCAATGGCCAGCTTGCGCAGCTGCAGCTGCATGGGCCCTTCCTCCTGATGCAGCCAGTACACAATCAGGCAGGCACTGCAGGTAGTAGCAATCACCGTAGCGATAGCGACTCCCTCCACCCCCATGTGCAAGGCCAGCACAAAGAAAAGGTTCAGGCTGACATTGATGCAGCCTGATGCCAGCATGGCGTACAGGGGACGCCTGGTATCTCCCTTGCTGCGGAGCAGGGCGGAACCAAAGTTGTACAGCAAAAGGGTGGGAACTCCTGCCATCAGGATTTGCAGATACAGCTCGGCAGCATCCAGTATCTCCGGCGGCGTGTCAATCAAAAGCAAAATATCCCGCCCGAAGGTGACACCAAAAACCGCCAGAAAGATACCGCACAAAACTGCCACCAGCATGGAGGTATGCACCGCTTTTTTCAGGCGCAGATAGCTCCTGGCCCCCAGAAAATTGGCACAGGCCACATTGGCGCCGATGGACAGCCCCACCATCAGGTTCAGCATCAGGTTGATTACTATGCCGTTGGCCCCTACGGCAGCCAAAGCCTCCTTGCCCACAAACTGCCCCACAATGGCCACATCGGCAGCATTAAAAAGCTGCTGCATAATGCTTGTCATGGCAAGAGGAATGGCAAATTTCAGCACCTTGTCCCAGATAGAGCCCTCCAGCATGTTTATTTCCAGCTTAGCCACCAAATACATCTCCTAATACAAATCATATATTACTGATTTTCATAATTATCCATTATTTCAAAGGCCTGAGCCTCCGTCACCAGAATCTCCCGTGGCTTGCTGCCCTGAGGCGGCCCCACAATCCCCAGCTGCTCCATAGTGTCCAGCAGGCGCCCGGCACGGCTGTAGCCGATGTGATACCGCCGCTGGAAGCTGGAAGCTGACGCATTGCCGCTGGACATGGTAAGCTCTACCGCATCCCGCAGCAGGCTGTCAATCTTGACCTTGCCTGAGGAAGCCTTGTCATCGCCATCCCCATCATTTTCACTTTCCGCAGCTTTATTGGTAAAATCAATGATTTCCTGATTTGCTTCCAGCTTGTGTCCCTGGGACTTGATATACTCCGTCAGCATCTCCACTTCCTTGTCACTGACAAAGGCACCCTGGATACGGGTAGGCTTGTTTGCCTCCTGAGGCTTAAAGAGCATATCGCCCTTGCCCAGGAGCTTTTCCGCACCAGAAGCATCAAGGATTGTCCTGGAATCAATCTGGGAAGTTACCGCAAAGGAGATACGGGACGGGATATTTGCCTTGATGACACCCGTAATGACATTTACCGATGGGCGCTGGGTAGCCAGCACCAGATAGATACCTGCGGCACGGGCCTTTTGGGCAATGCGGCAGATGGCGTCCTCCACATCGTGGGGTGCCACCATCATCAGATCAGCCAGCTCATCGATGATGATTACGATAGAAGGAAGCTGCTGCTCAGGCTCATCGGCAAACAGCTTGTTGTAGCCCTCCATGTTGCGCACCCCTACCTGGGCAATCAGCCCATATCGCTTTTCCATTTCCTGCACCGCCCAGTTCAGCACCGAAGCCGCCTTTTTAGCATCAGTCACCACCGGCACCATCAGGTGCGGAATATCGTTATACACGGACAGCTCCACCATCTTGGGGTCTATCAGGATAAACTTGACCTCTGTGGGCTTTGCCTTGAACAGCACGCTGGTGATCAGCGTGTTGATGCACACTGACTTACCTGAGCCGGTGGCACCGGCCACCAGCAGATGGGGCATTTTCGCCAAATCGGCAAAAATTGCCTGACCGCCGATATCCTTGCCCAGCCCCACTGTCAGCTTGGACTTTGCTGCCGCAAAGGCAGGGTTTTCCAGCACTTCCCGCAGCTGCACGCTTTCCAGCTCCCGGTTCGGCACCTCGATGCCGATAGCTGCCTTGCCGGGAATCTGCTCAATGCGCACCGCAGTTGCCGCCATGTTCAGGGCTATATCGTCAGCCAGCCCCGTAATCTTGCTGACCTTGACGCCTGGTGCCGGCTTCACCTCATAACGGGTAACAGCCGGGCCGTGGCAGGCATTGAGTATGGATGCCTTTACCTTGAAATTCGCCAGGGTTTCCCCCAGGATTTTTGCATTGTTGCTGATTTCCTGATTGAGGCTTTCATTCATGGTCTTTACGGTCTTGGAAAGCAAATGCAGAGGTGGCAGCTTGTATGGCGGCGGTGGCGGTGCTGCCTGCTCCAGGGCCGCTTTTGCTGCTGCCTGCTCCACGCCAGCTTTCCCTGCTGGCTGTTCTGTGATAATTTCCTCCGCTGGCTGCTGCACAGAACCATCATCCTCAACAGCCTCCGTCAAATCCACCGACTCCTCCGGGTAGGTTATCTCCATATCATCAATGCCATAGTCATACTCATCGGCTTCTGTTTCTGTCTTTGCCACTGCTTCTATTTCTGCTTCATCTTCGCCTGGAACTTCATATACATCTATTCCTAGTATATCTAAAGCAGCAGTCTGCTCTGCATCCACACCTGCATCTGCAGCCATGCCTCTATCTGTCTCTACATCTACATCTATGTCTGCATCTATGCCTGTATGTATATCTGTATCTATATCGCTGCTTATATCAGCAAATATGCTGTCACTATTGTCTGCGGCATACCTCTCCCAGTCAAAATCAGCCATCCCTTCCCAGTCATCTGACTGAATCTGCCGGGCAGGTTCAGTATGCAGCCTGGCCTGGCTCTCATCCGCAGTCTCCAACCCAAGCTGCACAGCCAGCTCAGGCACTTCCTCCGGCTCTGCCGTGCTGGAAAACTTTTCCGCAAAGAAGCCTGCTGCCACAGGATTTGCTTCCACCAGCTCATCTGCATTGGCAGGCGGCGGTGCAAACTCCTTCACTTCCCCGGACTCCCTTTCAGCCATCAGCTCTGCCGCTATGCTCACACCTGACAGGCTGTCCCTGCCAGGTGCATGAGTTTTTTCCTGACAAGAAACAGTTCCTCTTTTGCCGCTGCCAACAGCAGATGCTCCCTGTTCCTCGTTCAAAAAAGCTGAATCCTGCTCATAACGCGCCAAAAACTGCTTGCCGCGAAGCCGCTTCAGCCTTTCGCCCACATCATCAATATGCTCCTGCACATATTCCTGCACCTGCTCCTTGGCCTTGCCACCTACCTCAACTGTCTTATCATAGACCACTACTGTGGCTTTCTTAGCAACGTCAGCGCCCTTTTCCGCCTTTTCCTTGGTAGTCAGGATGCCCTGTGCCAGCGACCAGGTAGTTGCCACAATCAAGGTGCCAATCAGCCCTGCCGCCAGCAATATTGGTGTTCCATCAACACCTGCTACATTGTGCAGAAAAATCGTAATGGCACCACCTAGAAGTCCGCCACCCTCCACCAGGCTGGATGGCAGGATTTCCTCTCCCGGCTTTACCACCAGATGATGATACAGTGAAATGGCACAGGCAAAAAAGCCGGTGCCCCCCAGCAGCCTGGCATTAAAGACCAGCTTCTGATGCCGCATGATATAATAGCCACCCGCCCCCAAAAGGGCACCTGCTGCCACCAATGCGCCAACACCAAAAAAGTATTGGAGGAACTTGGCAGCCTTCAGTCCCACAAAGCCTACATTCAGCCCGGCTATGCCGCAGATGGCAATCAGCCCGGCAGCCACAAATGCCAGCCCCCGCAGCTCATAATTCCGCTTTGCATTATCCTGTACCGGCTCATTGGCACTGCCACTGCTTCCACGCTTCGCCGTAGCAGTTTTTTTATTTTCAGCAGCCTTCTTGCGGCTGGTTGTCTTTGTCCGCTTTTTTTGCAACTAACTCACCCTCAAAATTATTTTTAAACATTTATTTCATTATTATACCAAAAAAATACATAATTTGACAAAAAAATCTGCAAAATAAACAAGCAGCCGGGAAATATCCGCCATATGCCCCTTCGCCAATACGAAAAAGCCGCATCTATTCCGGGCTGCCTGCTGTATTTGCAGTCCTGCCTATATTATTCTTTTGGTTATCTTGTGTGCCTGATGAGCTGTCTTATTGCAATGCAGCAGCCGGGAAAAAATCCTTTTTCTGCATATAGCGTATGCAATAAGTATATGCCTCCTGCAAGGCAACGGTCGGTGTGTACTGCTCACTGATGCGCCGCATGACCTTTTCACGGCGCAGGATGCCATTGCGGTCTGCCAGCACAGCCTCCACCTCCACGGTCGCTTCCCAAAACTCGTCTGCCCCCACGTCCCAGGCAATTCGGTGCCAGGAAGAAGTCAGCACATCTCTGACATTAAGAAACAGCACCTTGTCCTTATGCATTGCCCCTGCCAGGGCAGGAAAATCCAGCTGGGAAAATTTTACCCTGCGGCTGTTTTTCCCCGTTGCCACATCCGCCCCTGCACCTGCATAAACCTCATTGCAGGCGGCAGCAAAGCTCTCCTGCATACCTGCCCCAAACTCCGTAGGATAGCGGTACTGGGAATAACACCTGACAAAATAGCGGTTAAGGATATCCATGTATTCCGGCTGCAAATAGCGCGGATTGCCCAGAAGCACAATGCCCACGCTTTGGCGTACCACCTGCTGTCCGGCATTTTCACCAGCATTGTCCACAGCAGCTGCCTCTCCATCTGCCACTGCACCCATCCCTATAGGATTCACGGCTTCTGCTGCCCCTGCCAGCTGGCAGGAACCTGACAACAACACCAGCAGGACAGCCAGACAGCATATCCGCCCCGTGAAGTGCAAAATGCGTTTAAAAAGCATCATGCCCATCAGCCCAGCAGCTTGATGAAATCCTGCAAAATGGCAATATTGCCTGGCCATGCAGGAGAAGTTACCAGATTGCCATCAACTACTGACTTGTCCGCATCTACACTGACAAATTCACCGCCAGCCATGGTAACATCAGGGCCTACAGCCGGATAAGCAGTCAGCTTCCTGCCCCTTACCGTATCGGCGGCAGTCAGCACCTGAATGCCATGGCAGATAGCAGCCACCGGCTTGTTGTTTTCCATAAAGTACTTGGTCAGCTCAATAATCTTGGCATCAAGACGGATATACTCAGGAGCGCGTCCGCCGGTAATGTAAAGCCCGTCGTAGTCCTCTCCCTTGACATCATCCAGCGCAGCATTCAGCTGAAACAGATGTCCAGGCTTTTCACAGTAGGTCTGGTCTCCCACAAAATCATGGATGGCTGTCTTGATCTTGTCCCCGGCCTTCATGCCCGGGCAGACCACATCCACATGAATTCCCACCATCTCCAATGCCTGATAAGGAACCATTACCTCATAATCCTCCGCAAAGTCACCGGCAAACATCAAAACCTTTTTCATTGTGAAAAACCTCCCTTACACTTCAAAACAATATCAATCTTGTTGTAACCCCAAAATAATTATACCACAACAAGAATTATTTGCAATCTTAAAATCTTTGCCAGCAATTTTCATTTTGCCGCAAATTGCTGCAATTCCACCCACGAACGGCACAAAGACCTACTTACATGAATTGCACAAATCCTACTCATTTATAGGTCACAATATCCTCAAGGGCACGCTTGGGAACATAATAATTCCTATCCTCGTCCAGATAATAATCGAGGCTATCCTTCAGCTCCACCACCGTACTCTTGTGGGACGGATACCCCAGTGCCAGCACAAGGCGCACCTTGTAGCCCTCCGGTATCGCCAATAATTCTTGAATTTTGGGTGCATTGATGGATGCCATAATACAGCTGCCCACCTTGTGCTCCCATGCGGTGGCAGCCAGCGTGTTGACAGCAATACCCACATCAATGTCACTGAGGGGCACAGCCTTTTCCGACTTGGCAATCACCACAAAGGCTGTCGGCTGCTCCCCCTCTACAGGCGTTCCCAATTCCTTTGGCAGTGCCGCCGCCCATTTTACCAGTGGCTGCATTGCCTTTACTATCTCAGCAGACCTTACCACCGTATAAATCAGCGGCTGGTCATTCTTTGCGCAGCTGGCAATCCTGACATTTTCCATCATCTCCCCCAGCACAGCTTCCGGCACCGGCTTCTGCAAAAAACGCCTATAAGTCCTCATTCCCTGATAATCCATAATCTTGCCTCCCAAAAAACAACACAATTTCCAGTCAAACCCAAAGCAGAATTTCAGCAACTCATGCCAGGCGCTCAGACATGCTCATAGCCATTAACAACTACATCCAGCTTCCCTGAACGTGGATGGAACATCAGCCCATGCACAGGCACATCCTTGGGGATAAGGGGATTGAGCCGGAGCTGGTCAACCGTAATCTCCACATTTTCCTCAGGATGCTGGAACTCATCCGCCCATTCCTTCAATTCCTTGGCTATCATGTGAATTGCTTCTGGCGCTACGCCGCGGTCCAGCATCGCCTGTGTCATGCTAGCAGAAGTAGTTTTTGCCATGCCGCACTCATGATGCCCGATAACCAGTATTTCCTTGATGCCCAGCTCATAAATGCACACCAGAAGGCTGCGCACCACGCCATCAAAAATCCCTGTTACGCAGTTGCCTGCCGTCTTTATAACCTTTGCCTCTCCTCGCTCAATGCCCAGGGCAGGCTCAAGAAAATTTACCAGCCTGGTATCCATGCAGGTCAGGATTGCCAGCTGTTTCTGTGGCAGCTTGCTTGCCTTGATATCCTCACTTGTATAATCCACAGGCGGATTCTGACAGAACCTTTCATTCGCCGCCAGCAAATCATCCAGCATAGCCATAATGCATTCCTTCTTTCCGTTACTCACACTGCTCATATACCGCCATCACATATCATTGCTGCTTATGCATATCACTGACTATGCATAGCACTGCCCATGCATAGCACTGTTCACGCATAGCAATAATTACGCATCACAGCTCACATACCTCTGTTGCCTGCTCCTTGGCTTGTCAGGAATGGTCAGCCTGAGCTTTCCCGACTCCAGCAGTGGCCTGATCAGGTAATTCATGGTATAGCTCTGGGTGCACCCTGTATATTCAGCCAGTTCCTGACGGCTTCTTGGCACAGCGCAAAAGCCCAGCAAATCCTTGCCCTTGCACTGGCATTGATATACGGCAGGCTCATCCTTTACCATGTATTCTATTTTACTGGCAGGAGCTGTATCATTTCTGAAAATCACCCGGAATTCCCTTCTGCTGACTTTGAACTCCGGCTGCGGCAGCTTGGCCTCCGCCATGATGTTGCACATGGCAGGAATGCCTGAGTACCTGTTCTCCGTAACCTCCAGCAGCTCCAAAATGTTAATCAGTGCCGGATTGCGGCTTTCCGGCGTCACCTTCCCCAGCTCATCGGCAGTCAGCCTGCCATACAGGCCGCCCGGATTGCGAATTTCCAGCCTGTCGTTGTACATTTCAAGGGTAATCGGGATATTTTCCGTATGAATGCTGTAATCCCTGTGCACCAGGGCATTCAGCACCGCCTCCCGGACTGCCGCCAAAGGATACTCGGGAACATCCTCCCGCTTGCCGTTGCTGCCAATAATTATCTTGTTCCTGCTGTTGCGCCCCACAAAATCCACGGCCTCATCCAGCATATCCGAAATAGAGCCGGTAAGCTTGGCACTATCCATAAACCTGCTGCCTTCATTGGCCGGGCTCATCTCATTGCCGGGAATACGCACTGCCGTAATGCACAGCTGGGGAAAATACGCCTGGGGATAGAGGGAAAACGCCAGCAAGCCCGAAATAGTCGGCTTCCCATCATTGTACACCCCCATCAGCTCTAAAATCTGCTGGTCTGATATGCTATGTGCCAGATTGCGCCGGTTGCGCTTTACATTGAGCAGATAGCGCATCAGGCCTTCGTCATTCATGAGCAGCTTCCTATCAGGCTCTATCACGCGCAAATCATCCCGGATACGCCGTTTATAAGCCTCGTAGCTGTATATCTCATAGTCGCTCATGGGCTCATCTGATTCGCCCACCCGTATATATGAGCCACGGATAGGGCCTGCTCCCATGTAATACACAGGCCTCTGACCTACATCCACCTCCGGGATTTCGGCTGCTACAACCAGCTTGCCATCTATTTCTGCAACCGTAAAAAGCGCACGCACTACAGGCTGCATTTCCTTGCACTGCTCCGTGACCTTCTTTTGCAAATCCTGGGCATTATACACTCCCATAATCTCGTAATCATCCGGCTCTGAGACACCAAAAATGATAATGCCCCCGGACTTCTGGTTGGAAAATGCTGACAGGGTATCATATACCTTCGGGCAGCCTCCGGCAGCTTTTTTCAGCTCGATGTGCTGGGATTCGCAACGGATATGGGTTATGTTTTTTACTAGCTGGATAAGTTCGTTGACCTGCATGATATCACTTCCTTGTATAGCATATTTCCGTTTTCTGTACGTATTATAGCATATCTCTTTTTCTTTTGCCATATTTTTATGCCATAAAATATATTTTTCTTGGTTTTCTGTGAATATATACTATATTTTAGGAAAACTGGTACATCTGTCAGCGCAGCTCTATGCCGTGTATGCCTGGCAAATCCTGCAAAATGTTTACTATATGTGTTGTGCTATAATGCCTGCTGTTTAAAAGCATCATTTCCATGACGAGGATGATCGTCTGCTCCCGCTCATTTCTGGCGTATTCCTCCCGCATCTTGATTTTTGTAATATCGATGTGCAGATCATCTAGGCAGCTGGTAATAATCGAAAGCTGCTCAGGATTGTTGTCCGAGTACACCGTAAGCTGCAGCACGCCGGCACGGGTGGATTTTTTCAGCTCGAAATGACTGAGCACCCCTACCACCATAACGACAAAAATCGTTGTCATTATCGCTTCTATGTAGAAACCGGCTCCTACTGCCAGCCCCACGCAGGCAACTACCCACAGGCAGGCTGCCGTGGTAAGGCCTGTTACGCTCAGCCCTTCCTTCATGATGGCACCGGCACCCAGAAAACCGATGCCGCTGACCACCTGTGCTCCCAGCCGGGCGGGGTCCGCATTTGTCATTCCCTCCACCTGCTTGTATATGTCATATGACATCATCATTATCAGGCATGAGCCAAGGCATACCAGTATGTTTGTGCGCAGCCCTGCCGACTTGCGCCGCGACTGGCGCTCATAGCCTATCATGCCCCCCAGCACGCATGCCAGCGCCAGCTGCCCGAAATTTTCAAGAACCTCATAGTATTCCATCTCTCCCACCACCTATCCGGCATCCTGTTGCACCTTATGCGCACCTCTATATGCAACAATGCACTACTAAAACACGTTTCACTCTTTATTGTTTAAAATTCTACATATACAGCTGATTTTCCTGCTTTTCTGTAAAAATTATGATATAATTTTATTTGGCGGCAGTCAGGCAGCAAAGCTGCCTGCAAGACAGCACATTTACCGTACTAATGGCAAAAGAAGGAGAAGAATGCACATTATGGAAAGCAGAAAAAAAATAGCAATCGAAAAGCACGACATGGGCTACAACTGTGCCCAGTCCGTAGCTCTTACCTATGCAGATTTAGTTGATATGGCACCGGAGCAGCTGTTCAAAATCACCGAGGGCTTCGGACTGGGCGGCGGCAATATGCAGGGAACCTGCGGTGCTATCAGCGGTGCCATAGCCCTCATCGGCCTCCTGAACAGCTGCGGTGATCTGGAGCACCCATCCACCAAGGCTCAGACCTATGCCCTGGGACGGGAAATCCTGGAACGCTTCAAGGCTCAGAATGGCTCCGTCCTCTGCCACGAATTAAAAGGTGTTGGCACCGGCAAAGTCCTTCGCTCCTGCCCTGACTGCATCATGGATGCCTGCCAGCTTTTTGAGGAGCTTTACGAAGCAAAACTCAGGCAATAACCATCCACTGCTATAAGCATATAAAGACTCGCATGAAATATAGCATATTATAATACATTGCAATGAGTATATAGCATATAATCTGCAATATACTATATTTTATGCTGTATACCATATGTATTGCATAGCATATTTGCCCATAAAAAAGGACAGCTACGGAAAATATCTCCCACAGCTGTCCTCTTTATTTGCATTTATTTTAAATTACTTGAAGTCCACAAACTCGTTAATCCTGGCACCGCCCTTGATCATCGGCTCCACAAAGCTTCTGTGAATGTTCATCACGATAACATACGGCCTGCGCTCAGACATGGCACGCTTAAATGCCTCTGCAAAGCCCTCGGTGGAATCCACATTTTCCGCCTCTATACCAAAGCTCTTGGCATAGGCTGCATAATCCATAGGATAGTCCAGCTCGCAGGCAATGTACCTTTCCTTGTAGTTTACCTTCTGCAGCTGGCGGATCATGCCCAGGCTGCTGTTATTCACAATGATGGAGATAATCGGCAGATTCAGCCTGGCAATGGTATAATACTCATTGCCGGTCATCTTGATGCCGCCATCGCCAGCCACATGCACTACGCGCCTCTCGCTGCCGCTGTTCTCATAGGCAACCTGGGCACCCATAGCCGCCGGCAGGCCGAAGCCCATGGTCCCAAGGCCGCCGGAGGTGAACCATGTCCTTGGCTCCTGCACCTTCAAATGCAGGGCACACCACATCTGATGCTGCCCCACATCCGTTGCAAAAGCAAACTCCTTGCCGCTGGTAGCCTTTGCCACGCAATTCATGGCCCAAGGCACAGTCAGCCTGGAAACGTGATAATCATAGGCATATTCACAGCGCCAGCCACGGATTTTCTTCCACCAGTCCTCCAGCCTGGACACAGGCTCACGCTGCATAAGCATGGCAAGAATAGTCTGCATGTTGCCAGCAAGCCCTATGGAGCTGGCAATATTCTTGTCGATTTCCGCCGGGTCAATGTCCACATGGATAAACTTGGTGCCTACAGTGTACTTATCCAGATTGCCCGTCTGGCGGTCAGCAAAGCGGCTGCCCAGGGAAATAACCAAATCCGCATTGGCCACGGCATTGTTGGCAGCCTTGGTGCCATGCATACCGGCAAAGCCCAGCACATTGGAGTGCTCGCTAGGCACGCCGCCAATACCCATCAGGGTGAACACGATCGGCAGGTTATAATGCTCCGCAAAAGCAACTACCTCCTTGGAGGCACCTGCATTGATGACACCGCCGCCGGAAATAATCACCGGCTGCTTCGCCTGGCAGATTACCTCCGCCGCCTCCGCCACGCAAATCTTGAAATCAGCGTCCGGGGTGCCCGGTTCCTTCACAGGCGTCTCATCAGCATAAAAAGGAGCCGGATTCAGCAAAATATCCCGGGGAATATCCACCAGCACCGGGCCAGGGCGGCCATGCTTTGCCAGCCGGAAGGCCTCCCGGACAGTAGCAGCCAGCGCCTTGGGATCCTTCACCTTGTAATTGTGCTTCGTCACAGGCATGGTCACATCCATGATGTCGATTTCCTGGAAGGAGTCCCGTCCCAAAAGCCCGGTATCCACCTGGCCGGTAAAGGCAACCACAGGAATTGAATCCATAAAGGCAGTCCCCAGCCCTGTCACCAGATTGGTGGCTCCGGGGCCGGAGGTGGCAATGCACACGCCCACCTTGCCGGTAGCACGGGCATAGCCGTCAGCAGCATGGGCAGCATTCTGTTCATGGGTAGTTAGAATCTGGTTGATATTTTTTGCATCATACAGTGCATCATACAAAGGAAGAATCATGCCGCCCGGATAGCCAAACAGCGTGTCAACCCCCTGCTCCTGCAGAATTTTTACGATTACCTGAGCTCCATTCATGGGCAGGCCCCCCTCATTAAAACTTCTGTAAAAATAACATCAGATATGCGCCAGCACAGCTTTGGTCATATCCTCGGTATTTGCCTTTTTAAATCCCTCATGCCACAAATCAGCAGTACGCCAGCCCTCAGCCAGAGCCGCATCCACCGCAGCCTCAATAGCCTTGGCAGCAGCCTCCTCCTGCAATGAATAGCGCAACAGCATAGCTGCAGACAGAATAGTGCCGATAGGGTTGGCAATGCCCTTGCCCGCAATATCCGGCGCAGAGCCATGAATAGGCTCATAGAGGCTGGTGCATTCGCCGATGGAAGCAGACGGCATCATGCCGATGGAGCCGCCAATCACCGCAGCCTCGTCACTGAGAATATCACCAAAGAGATTGCCGGTTACAATCACGTCAAACTGTGTCGGGCGGACAGCCAGCTGCATGGCAGTATTATCCACATAGAGATTATTCAGCTCCACATCGTCATAATCCTTTGCCACCTCTGCCACAGTGCGCCTCCACAGGCGTGAGGTGGCCAGCACATTGGCCTTGTCCACGGAAGTTACCTTGCCCCGGCGCAAACGGGCCGTCTCAAAGGCAAGCTTGGCAATGCGCTCCACCTCAGGAATAGAATAATTCTCCAAATCCCAGGCACGTTCAGTACCATTGAATTCCTCAGACTCGCACTTGTCACCAAAGTAAATGCCGCCTACCAGCTCCCGGACAATCACCAGGTCAACCCCCTTGACAAGCTCCGGCTTCAAAGGAGAATACTCAGTCAAAGAATCTGCCACCTTTACAGGGCGCAGGTTTGCGTACAGCCCCAGGCCCTTCCGGAGTCCCAGAATTGCCTTTTCAGGCCGCAGGGACGGATCAACATTATCCCACTTGTCACCGCCCACAGCACCAAACAGCACACCATCCGCAGCCTTGCATGCCGCCAGGGTATCCTCCGGCAGCGGCGTGCCGAACTTGTCATAGGCAGTACCGCCTGCATCCTTGTATTCATATTCCAGCTCCAGGGAATACTTCTCCGCAGCCTTCTTCAGCACCTCCACGGCGGAGTCAGTAATCTCCTTGCCGATGCCGTCACCAGGAATGACCACAATCTTCTTTGCCATACTATATCTTCTCCTTAAATCGGTGCAAAATCCTTGCACCAGTGCAATTTCATCATTATATTTATGCTTTTAGCCCTTGGCCTTGATGTAGTTAATCAGGCCGCCAGCCTTGGCAATATCCTGCACGAAGCCCGGCAGCGGCTGAGCGTGGAATACATCGCCAGTAGTCAGGTTCTCAATGACGCCGGTAGCAGTGTCCACACGAAGCCTGTCACCATGGCTGATTTTCTCCACATCAGCACCGATTTCCAAAAGCGGCAGGCCGATATTAATGCCGTTTCTATAGAAAATGCGGGCAAAATCCGCAGCAATCACCACAGGCACACCGGCAGCCTTGATGGCAATCGGCGCATGCTCACGGGAGGAACCGCAACCGAAATTCTTGCCGCCCACCATGATATCACCTTCCACCACGTTGCTGGCAAAAGGCGCCTCCTGATGCTCATCGCTATCCTCCATGCAGTGAGCAGCCAGATCCTTCGGGTCAAAGGAGTTCAGATAGCGTGCCGGAATAATCACATCCGTATCAATATTGTCGCCGTAGCGCCAAACCTTTCCCTCTAAGCTCATCTTACTTTACCTCCTCTGGAACTGCAATACGGCCGAGAATTGCGCTGGCTGCCGCCACATAAGGGCCTGCCAGATAAACCTCGGAATCAACGTGGCCCATGCGGCCGCGGAAATTACGGTTGGTGGTGGAAACAGCCTTCTCCCCGGCTGCCATGATACCCATGTGAGCACCCAGGCACGGCCCGCAGGTCGGGGTGCTGACAGCAGCACCGGCATTGATAAATGTCTCCACATAGCCAGCCTTCATGGCATCAAGGTACACCTGCTGGGAACCAGGGATAATGATGCAGCGCACATCAGGATGTACAGTATGCCCTGCCAGGATTTCCGCAGCCTGCTGCAAATCCTCAAGACGGCCATTGGTACAGGAACCGATTACCACCTGGTCAATCTTAATCTCCCCAATCTCGGACACAGGATGGGTATTGCCAGGCAGATGCGGGAATGCCACCACCGGAGTCAGCTTGGACAGGTCAATCTCCACCACCTGCTCATACTCCGCATCCTCATCAGCCGCTACCGGCTCATAAGGCTGCTGCACCCGGCCCTCCACATACTCCCTGGTAATCTCATCAAACGGGAAGATGCCGTTCTTGCCGCCTGCCTCAATGGCCATGTTGCTGATGGTCAGGCGGTCAGTCATGGTCAGCTCCGCCACGCCCTCACCGGCAAACTCGATTGCCTTGTACAGGGCGCCATCCACGCCGATCATGCCAATCAAAGTGAGGATAACATCCTTGCCGCAGATGTACTTTGGCTTCTTGCCGGTCAGGACAACCTTGATAGCCTTCGGCACCTTGAACCATGCCTCGCCGGTAGCCATAGCCACACCCAGGTCGGTGGAGCCCACGCCGGTAGAAAAGCCGTTTACCGCACCATAGGTGCAGGTATGGGAATCAGCGCCGATGGTCAGCATGCCAGGGCCTACAATGCCCTTCTCCGGCAGGATGACATGCTCGATGCCCACGCGGCCAATCTCAAAATAATTCTTAATCTGATGCTTCTTGGCAAACTCCCGGACAGTCTTGGCCAGGCCTGCCGCCTTAATATCCTTGTTTGGCGTAAAGTGGTCAGGCACCAGGGCAATCTTGGTATTATCAAACACCGGCTTGCCAATCTTCTCAAACTCCTTGATGGCAGGCGGAGCAGTTACATCATTTGCCAGCACCATATCCAGCTTGCAGAAAATCAGCTGACCGGCAGATACAGACTCCAGGCCTGCATGTCTGGCAAGAATTTTCTCGGTCATATTCATACCCATAACATACACCTCTCATAATCATCGCAAATGCTGCATTATTACCATTATAATTGCCATTATTGTTATTATCGTTAATGCAGCAGTATTATCACTAATGCTACAAATAGGCTTATGCCAAACACGGCATAAGCCTATTTCATCTTATTTTAATTTACCTGTCGAAAGCAACCGGGCTGACATTAGTCCTTGGACAAATCAGCGCCATCCTTCAGCCAGCTCATCATGCCACGCAGCTTGCCGCCAACTTCCTCAATCTGATGCTCTGCATTCAGCTTGCGCATAGCATAGAAGTTTGGCCAGCCAACCTTGTTATCAGTGAGGAACTTGTTGGCGAAGGTACCGTCCTGAATCTCCTTCAGAACCTGCTCCATAGCCTTGCGGCTAGGCTCAGCTACTACGCGAGGGCCGGATACATAGTCACCATACTCAGCAGTGTTGGAGATGGACTTGCGCATCTTGGCCATACCGCCCTCATACATCAGGTCAACGATGAGCTTCATCTCATGGAAGCACTCGAAGTAAGCAATCTCAGGCTGATAACCTGCAGCTACCAGAGTCTCAAAGCCGTTCTTAATCAGGGAGCATACGCCGCCGCAGAGAACAGCCTGCTCGCCGAACAGATCGGTCTCAGTCTCCTCGCGGAAGGTAGTCTGGATGCAGCCGGAACGGGTGCCGCCGATACCGCGGGCATAAGCCAGAGCCAGCTCAAAAGCATGGCCGGTAGCATCCTGGTATACTGCAAATACATCAGGAACACCGCCGCCCTGAGTGAAAGTACGGCGTACCAGATGACCAGGTCCCTTTGGAGCAACCATGAATACATCTACATCAGCAGGTGGAATAATCTGCTGGAAATGAATGTTGAAACCATGTGCAAAAGCCAAAGCCTTGCCAGCAGTCAGGTTTGGTGCAATCTCATTCTTATATACTTCAGCCTGCTTCTCATCAGGAATCAGAATCATGATGATGTCAGCAGCTGCAGTTGCCTCGCCAACTGGCAGAACCTTCAGACCTTTGCTCTCAGCAACAGCCTTGGACTTGGAACCGTTATAAAGGCCTACTACAACGTTCAGACCGCTCTCCTTCAGGTTCAGCGCATGGGCATGTCCCTGGGAACCATAACCAATAATAGCAACGGTCTTGTCCTTGATAACTTCCCAATTTACATCCTGGTCATAAAAGATTTTTGCCATAATACTCTCTCTCCTCACAATGTTCTTGTATTGTATGCTCGCCCCGCTCCAGGCCGATAAGGCCCGTCCTGATAATCTCCAGGATACCATACGGCTTCAGAAGACGGGTGAACGCCGTCACCTTGTCATCATCGCCGGTAACCTCAAAAATCAGGGTAGTAGGCTGCACATCAATGACGCGGGCCCGGAAAAGCTCCGCCATTTTTAACACATCAAGCCTGTTGGTATCGTCCGCCTTGACCTTTATCATGGTCATGCCCCGATACACAGCATCTCCGGCTGCCAGCCGCTGCACCGCCTCCACATCAGGAAGCTTCTCCAGCTGCTTCATCATCTGGTCAACCAGATACTCATCACCGTATACCACCACGGTAATACGGGAAAACTCAGGGTTCTCGGTCACGCCCACCGCCAGGCTGTCAATGTTGAACTCCCTGCGCGAGAACATGCTTGCCACCCGAACCAGCACACCAGTCTGATTCTTTACCAGAACAGATAATACATGCTTCATTAAGAAAAACCCCTCCTATACCATCTGCCCAAGGCAACTATCACAAGTTTTCATTGAGCTTTGTATATTATCACTCATTAACACTAATTTGTCAACATTTAATAAAAAATATTACATTGATTATTTTGCAGAGAAACATTTTTCTATCTCATATACACATTAAGTCGAATAAAATAAAAATGTTTTTATGCAGGCAACCTATGTCCACTGCATTTCATCATAACTGCCAGTTTTTGTAAGGATTATGTATCAGGCTGGAATTATAGTACCTGGCGTCCCCTGACACCTCCTGCCCTGCCCAGTCCGGCAGCGCCAGCTCCGCAGCCTCGGACTCAAGCTCTGCCTCAGCTACCGCCAGTCCTTCATTGTCCCCGGCAAAAATATCAATCTCCCACTGCTGCCCCTGATAGGACTCAGTATAGCGGGTCTTTTCCACCAAGGGTCTC
Organism: Anaerovibrio sp.; assembly: GCA_051866255.1. Classification (GTDB taxonomy): domain Bacteria; phylum Bacillota; class Negativicutes; order Selenomonadales; family Selenomonadaceae; genus Anaerovibrio. The sequence continues at coordinate 29,396 of JBJDWY010000118.1, forward strand.
AGGCACAGCTCATCCAGAAGCTGTGCCGCATCCTCTGCCGGAATTTCATATTCCATCTCCATACGGGAAATGCCGTGATTTTTTCCCTTGATGGTCAAAAAGCCGCGCTCCCCCTTCAGGCGCACCCGCACCGTGCGCTCCGGCTCCAGGGACAGATAGCCCTGGCGGATGCTGACGCCCTTTCCCTTCGGCTGCCACACTTCCCTTTTGATCAAAAACTTGCGCTCAATTTCCTTTGCCATCTTCACCCATCCTGCTTGTCTTTTTCGGCAGTCACCGGCTGATAACCGCCCGCTGCCCCCTGCATGGAAAATCCTGCTGCTTACTGCTCGCCGATAATTCGCACCTCAGGGAAAAGCCTGACGCCGTTTTTGGCATACACCCTGTCCTGCACCTCTTTAATCAGGCTGAGCACATCCGCCGCGGTGGCGTTGCCGGAATTCACCACAAACCCGGCATGCTTGGTAGAAATCTGGGCACCGCCTACCTGCAGCCCCTTCAGCCCCGTCTCATCAATCAGCGTCCCGGCAAAATACCCCTGAGGCCTCTTGAAGGTACTGCCTGCACTAGGCAGCTCCAGAGGCTGCTTGCTCTCCCGGCGCTGGGTAAAATCAGCCATTTTCGCCTGGATTTCCTCCCTGTCCCCCGGCTCAAGCTCCATAACAATCTCGCAGATAGCCTGTCCATTATGCTGGAAAACACTATGGCGATAGCCAAAATCCAGCTCATCCTTCTCATAAGTAATAATATTGCCATTATGCGCTACGGTCTTCACCCGGGTCACCACATTCTTCATCTCGCCGCCATAGGCCCCTGCATTCATGAAGACTGCTCCCCCCAGGCTGCCAGGAATGCCGCAGGCAAACTCCAGCCCTGTCAGCCCGTTTTCCGCAGCAAACTGGGAAACATGCTTCAGATACGCACCTGCCCCGGCAACAATGTTATTGCCGTCGCAATGCTTGTAGCTCATAGGCGCATGGAACTTGATGACAGCTCCCCTGATACCCTTGTCCAGCACCAGCACGTTGGAGCCATTGCCCAGCACAGTATGGGGAATATCAAAGTCCCTCAGGAGAACGAATATCTTCGCCACCTGCTCCATATTGGAAGGAAACAGCAGATAGTCCGCCGGTCCCCCGATATTAAAGGTAGTATGCCTGCTCATCGGCTCATTCACATAAAACTGTTCCTCGCCCAGCAGCTCCTTGGCTGCAGCAATAAAATCCTGATTTAATGACATGCCATCATTTCCTTACATAAATATTTTCAAAAATTTCACCGGCCTATAGCCTGAAATTCAATCCATCTCGAATATTATACTAATAAATAGGCTATTTGAAAAGCCTCTTTATTGTTCTATTGCAGTTTTTCATGTATAATGGATTTGAATATATTAGTAATAATCGAGGATAATTTAATATGCGGAAATTAATTGCGTACTTTCTTTCATTTTTAACGATTATATGCTGTTTTACCATTTTTTGTATTTTTCTCACGGAAAAGACAGATTTGCTGGGACTGAAGAATTACAGGGTAACGGCAAGCTTTTCCCAGGAAAAGGGCAGCACGGTCATGCACTGGCAGCGCTATCCCTATCCCTGCCTCTACCAGGTAGAAACCTATTACAAGACTACCGGCCTTGTGGAGGGGGAGCCTGAATTCACCCGGGTAAGCTCCGAATTCACGGTACAGGACTCCTATACCGTGCCTCCTACTGCCATACCGGCTTACTACAAAATCACTGCCTACGGCATCTTTGGCAAGGTATCCGGCAGGGAAATGCTCATTCCCAATGCCAACTACCAGGAACCCATCCGCCCTGTGCCCATCTTCAAGTACACTGCGGACAATCCTGCCAGCCTGAAGCCGTATCTGGTCTGGCACAGCGTGCCTGACGGGGTACTGTACGAGCTGGAGCTGCTTTCAGGCCCCCCTGACGAGGAAAACACTGCCCGGCTGTCTGCCAAAAACCATCTCTATGCCACCCGACAGGTGTTTACCAACGGCTTGCAGATTGATTTGACACCATACCAGAACCAGCCGCAGCTTTTCTGGCGTGTACGAGCCATGAATCTCCGCAAGGAGCCCATCGGCGTTTTTTCCACCGCCGAGCCTATCTGCCTTGATGCAGGCAAGCCCGTGCCCAACAAGCCCCTGCTGAACAACTTCGACAGGATGCCGAACTTTTCCCAGCCTATCTACCCTGTCTTTACCTGGATTCCCATGCTGGGAGCCACCCGCTACGAGGTGGAGCTCCTGACATCGCCGCCTGCCGTGGAAAACGATACATCCCCTACTAAAGACAGGGCATGGGCAAAAGTAGTGGACAGCTCCTTTAGCTGCTATGACGAATACGCCCGCTACTATGCAGGCAAATACTATTGGCGTGTCAGGGGGCTGGATGCCCGGGGCAACACTGTGGGCACCTACTCAGATACCGACAGCTTCACGGTGGAAGCACACCTCTCACGGCCGGAGCTGGCAGCCTTCGGGGACAGTATCACCCACGGGGGCGGTGCCGTTTCCTTCTCCCCTGCCAATCTTGAGTACAGCTATACCACCTACATCGGCATGCCCTGCATCAACCTGGGCCGCAGCGGTGATACTTCCTCCACCACCCTTGCCAGATTTGACAGGGACGTGCTGCCTATCATGCCGAAAAACCTTTTGATTATGACAGGCTCCAACAGCCTGCGCTCCAATGCATTTTCCGCAGACAAGGTAATCTCGGATTTGGCACAGATTGGCGAGAAATGCCGTCAGAACGACATACGCCCTATTTTCCTAACGCTGCCGCCTATCAACCCTGCCAACATCATGCTGGCCTTCCAGACCCCTACTGACCCCAACTGGTATGCCAAGATGAAGGCCATCAACGCCTTTATCCGCCAGCAGCCCTATTACATCGACCTGGAGCCCTACTTCTACGATGCCAGCAAGACCATCCTTGCCCCGGAATGGGCAAATGACGGTCTCCACGCCGATATCAGGGGCAAGATGCTGATCGGGGAAATCATCAGCATGCACAAGGATTTGTTTGTGCATTAATCTTACCATGCTGCAAAATTCATAACACTAGGTAACAAACAGCCCGGATTCGCAAGAAACCGGGCTGTTCACATTCTATTATGATGTTTTTAGTTTTTCCCTTTACATTTTCACAAATACGCTATAAAATGCGAGATATCGGCAGTATGAAAAATATTCACAAAATTAAGGAGGCTTTACAGGGAATTTCACAGGGGATTTGACAAAATTTCATCTGCATGTTTTAAGGGATTTTGGTATAATGA
>JBJDWY010000119.1:0-7616 GCA_051866255.1 Anaerovibrio sp.
ACTCCGAACCTGCTGATTAAGAGTCAGATGCTCTACCAATTGAGCTAGTGAGTCACATTCATCGGTGCCCTAGCACCTCGCGACAATAACTATTATATGTATTCCTGAAGCATTTGTCAATACTTTTTTGAAAAATTTATCCAAACAGTGAAAGCTGGTCGCTCTCGTCCATGCTGTCAAGGCAGCCATGACGGCGCAGCGCCTCCACAGATGTCTTGGTAATGCCCGTGCGCTTCTTGAGATTTTCCACAGAGGAAAATTCCCCGGTCTCCCGTTCCTGCTCAATGGCGTGGGCATCCACGCCGCCCAGGCCGCCTAATGCCGTAAAAGGCGGCAGGATAGCGTTATGCTCCGGCACCATGGTAAACCTGTCCGCCTTGGAACGGTACAAATCCACCCTTTCGCAGACAAAGCCCCGGATGTACATCTCCCATGCCAGCTGCAGCACAACGTAAAGTTCTTCTTCCTTGGCCTCACGCTTGTCCTTGGCTTCCAGCTCCGCCATTTTTTCCTCCACCGCCTTTTTGCCCCCGGCAATAATATCTGCATCAAAGGCCGCCGCCCGGATAGAGAAATAAGCCGCATAGTAGGCCAGCGGATAGTGCACCTTGCAGAAAGCAATGCGGTACGCCATCATCACATAGGCAGTAGCATGGGCACGAGGGAACATGTACTTAATCTTCTGGCAGGACTCTATATACCACTCAGGAATCTTCTTCTCCCGGAGCATCTCCACCTGGTCATCAGGAATCCCCTTGCCCTTCCTGACACGCTCCATGATCTTGAAGGATGCCAGCGGATCCACCCCGCTGTGCATGAGATACATCATGATATCGTCACGGGCAGCGATGGCGTTCTGCAAGGTGCAGGTGCCATTCCGAATCAAATCCTGGGCATTGCCCAGCCACACATCAGTACCATGGGAAAAGCCTGAGATACGCACCAGGTCACTAAAGCACTGGGGATTGGTATCGTCAATCATCTGACGGGTAAAATTCGTCCGAAACTCCGGGATGCCGTAGGTACCTGAATTAGCCCCCAAAAGCTCCGGCGTCACCCCCAGTGCCGTAGTGGAGTTGAAAATACTCAGGGTAGCCGGATCATCAAAAGGAATAGTCTTCGGGTCACGATGAGTCAGATCCTCCAGCATCTTGATAACAGTAGGATCATCGTGCCCCAGAATATCCAGCTTGACCAAACGGCTGCTGATGGAGTGATAATCAAAATGAGTGGTGATAGTATCCGAAGTCAGGTCATCTGCCGGATGCTGCAATGGCGTAAAGAAGTGCACATCCATATTCCGGGGCACTACCATAATACCGGCAGGATGCTGGCCGGTAGTGCGCTTTACCCCCTGGCAGCCCACCGCCATCCTGCCGATAAAGGCATCACGCTTGGACTGTCCCTTTTCCTCATAATACTTTTTCACAAAGCCGTAGGCGGTCTTATCCGCCACGGTAGTAATGGAACCGGCCCGGAACACGTTGTCCTTGCCAAACAGTTCCTCAGTGTATTTATGCGCCACCGGCTGGTATTCGCCGGAAAAATTCAGGTCGATATCCGGCACCTTGTCACCATCAAAGCCCAGGAACACCGCAAAAGGAATTTCGTGGCCGTCCTTGACCATATTGGTGCCACAGACAGGGCATGCCTTGTCCGGCAAATCGTAGCCGCAGCCGTAGGAGCCGTCCAGGATAAACTCGCTGTGCTTGCAGTACGGGCAGCGCCAGTGAGGCGGCAGGGGATTTACCTCCGTAATATCCGTCATGGTGGCCACAAAGGATGAGCCTACGGAGCCACGGGAGCCTACCAGATAGCCGTCAATATTGGATTTTTTCACCAGCTTGTGGGCAATTAGGTACAGCACGGAGAAGCCGTGGGCAATAATCGGCTTCAGCTCCTGGTCGATCCTGTCCTGCACCACCTTGGGCAGGACGCTGCCGTACAAATCATGCGCCTTGCTGTAGGTCATTTCCCTGATTTCCTCATCCGCTCCCGGAATCATCGGGGAATACAGGCCGTCAGGAATCGGCTTGAACCGCTCCACCATGTCGGCAATCTTCCGGGGATTGGTCACCACCGCCTCATAGGCCGCTTCCTCCCCCAGATAGGTGAACTCCGCCAGCATTTCCTCCGTAGTGCGCAGGTAAAGAGGCGGCTGCTTGTCCGCATCCGCAAAGCCCCTGCCCTTCATGAGAATAGCACGATATATATAGTCCTCAGGGTTCAGGAAATGCACATCACAGGTGGCGATCAGGGGCTTATTCAGCTTCTTTGCCAGCTCCGCCACCTTGAGATTGAGATTGATCAAATCCTGCTCCGTGTTGATGTGCGGAAAAGCCTCCTCACGGATGAGGAACTCGTTGTTGCCCACAGGCTGGATTTCCAGATAATCATAAAAACCGGCGATTTCCAGCAATTCTTCCTCAGAGGCTCCTGCCACGATGGCGCGCATCAGCTCCCCTGCCTCACAGGCGGAGCCGATAATCAGCCCCTCCCGATATTCCTGAATCAGCCTTTTGGGCAAACGGGGACGCTTGAAGAAAAACCGCAGGTTGGACATGGAAATCAGCTTGTAGAGGTTCCGCAGGCCGATAGGATTTTTTGCCAGAATAATAATATGGTGCGCCTTCTTCTGCTGGTAATCATCCCCCACCAGATAGCCCTCTACACCATAAATAACCTTGATGCCAGTATCCTTGGCAGCCGACATGGCATCAGGAAATGCCTGCACACAGCCGTGGTCAGTGATGGCGATAGAGTCCCAGCCCCACTTGGCTGCGGTCTTAATCAGTGCCTTGGCAGAGGACACCGCATCCATGGAGCTCATGTTGGTGTGGCAATGGAGCTCCACTCTTTTTTCTGCCGCATTATCCTTTCTTGACTCCATGTCCACCAGCATCAGAGCCTCCGGCATAATGCCATAGTCATTGGCATAGGTATCATAGCGGACAGGGCCACGCACCTTCACCATGCCTCCTGCCTTGGCAGCGGCCTTCAGCCGCCCCAGCACGGTCTCGTAGCCGTCATGGTCACCGATAAACACCTTGCAGCTGATGCCCTCGGTGGTATCAGCCAGGGAAAACAGCAGCATATTGGTATTGGCGAACTCCTTGCCGTCCACACCGGCAATATACCCCTGTGCCACCACGGAGCGCATCTCGCCCTGCAACTGGTTGATAGGCGTCAGCTCCCCCACAATGCCATCACCAAAGACAATAGGCGAATCCTCCGCGCCAATAGCCAGCTGCCTGCGGCGATACCGCCTGCCGCCATTGCCGCTGTTTCCGCCACTGCCGCCAGTGCCGTTACTGCCATTGCTGCCGTTACCGCCATGGGCGGCATCACCTGACGAGCCTGCAGCACCGCCACTAGCTCTATAGCCGCCACCACTGCCATAGCTGCCACCATAGCTTCCGCCAGTGCCGCCGCCCCCCTGTGCCGTAGCCACCGGCGGCGCATTCTTGACAGCCTCCAGTGCCGCCAGGTACTCAGGGGTAACATCCGTATGGTCCTGATTACTCTGACGGAATGCCTCGATTTCCTCATAGACTGCCTGGCAGGTCAGCCGCAGGGGATAGCCGATGACCTTTACCGCGCTGTCCGTCAGCCGTTCCAGAATCTTGTGCTGCTCCAGGATATGACGGGCAAAATCCCCCTGCACCTGCAAGAGAATCCTGTCCTTGCCATACACCCGCCGGGATTTATCCAGAATGACCTTGGACACATGGTCACCCTTGGACACAAACTCCACCAGCTGAGACCACTTTTGCTCCACCAGCTTTTCCAGCTTGATAGCCGTCGGATAGAAAACAACCTTGTCCACATGGTGCCTGGCTGCCACATAGCTGCTGCACCTGTCCAGAAGCGCCTCAGGAAGCTCCCCATCGCACCATACCAGTATCTCCCACAGGTTGGCACCGGGCGTAATCTCCACATGGCGAATAAAGCCCCTCTCCAGAAGTTCACGCTCCTCAGGCTCCATCTCCATGCCGGCAGCCAGCTGTGCCAGTATTCTGCAATTTTCTGGTACGATACAATACTTGGTCATCTCATCCTCCGACTCAAACCACTAAAAAAGCCACGAAAGCACTATAAAGCCACGAAACCATCAACAAGCCCCGACATCATTAAAAACCACTAACCATTAAAAAGCCACGAAACCAAAAAAAAACAAAAACCGCTAAAGGCCCCGTTTGGCAGATTTTCTCAGTCCTCTGCCAGTGACCGCCGCCGGATTTCCTGCAGCCTGTCCGTCAGATGGGCTTTCAGCTTTTCCTCCAGCTCCGGCAGGCTCTTGGAGTCAAACACATAATTCATCTCCGGGATATTCAGGATGCGTGCCTCCCCAAAGAACTCACAGCGAAACTCATTATAGTAGATAATAAAATTGCTTTTCAACGCGAAATCCGAATAATCAAAAACGATGTACGAGCCATTCAGCACCCTCACCGGCGCCTCAGGCGTAATAAACAGCTTAAAGCCCTCCAGCCTTTCCGGCAGCAGAGCCTTGTAATCCCATGCAGTTATATTCATCTCCCGGGTAACATAGCTCATGCTGTCAGGGTTGTACACCACCAGGTCATGGATTGCCCCTTCCATGTACTGCTGAAGATGGTGCTGGAAGGTCTCAAAGCTTGCCGTAATAAACTGCAGCAGGCAGAACTCCGTCAGCCCAATCCAGACACGCACCTTGTATTCCTCAGTCTCCTGATGAAAGTACGCACAAAAACCCAGATGCCGCTCCTCATTGGTATAGGAAAAAAGCTCGTACATGTCCTCATTTTCCCGGTACAGCCGCTGAAGCTGCAAGGTATGCAGCTCATCTGGCAGGGTGTCAAGATAGGGCCATTCCCCGGCCTCACTCTTTACACGTTCAACTATCTTTTCCTTCAGCGGCATAAAAACACCTCGATTATGAAAAATTCAGCCAAATCAGTTAAAATACACAATCGTATCCTGCGGCTTTGCCTTTTCCTTGAACTCCTCCACCTTGAAGGAAAGGTTCTCCACCTCGCCGTCAGAGCCCAGCTTGCAGTGCACCACGCCGGTTATCTGCCCCCACTTGCGCTCGTTCTGCTTGTGGTTCAGCTGCCTGAAAGGCGCACCGGCACCGGCAATCCCCAGGAACATCATATCCTCCGCACAGCAGGCCATGCCTACCCTGCCTACGCCATAATGCACCTTGCCCTTTTTCTCGGCAGAGCAGATATAGCCGTCAAAAATCATCCGCTTATTGTCATAGGTCTCCGGGTGATCCTGCATATCCACGAACCAGGCACCATAATCATCAAAATCCAAGTCGATGACAGCCTTGGTGTTGTCAAATGGCAGCTCCGGCTCCTCCTCCACAAAATCCGGCAGCTCGGACTCAAAAATCACGTTGGCACGGCGGTTCACCACCCGCACGTTGCGCCGGATATCCTGCTGGCGCGTATTGTGGTCACAGCGGTTGAAGATAATCAGCTCGCAGTAGCGGAACAAATCCACGAAGCGATCCTTCATGTTCTTCTGATAGACCTCGAAGGTCTCGGCATTGACAAGCCCCACATTCTGAAAATCAAACCATTCCTCCGGCATAGGGATATTCATAAAATCCCCTGCATTCCACATGCCGTTGGCCTCGAACAAAATGCTGCTGGGATGGTACTTGTCCTGCAATTCCTGATAAAACTCAGGAGTCAGCTCCTCAATATCCTCTACCGTAATAATCTTGGCATGGCTTTTGGCAAGGAGCTCCTCGTCAATTTCCTCCTCGCCTTCCTCCCCCATAATAATCAGGTTGCACTCGGCCTTGCCAAACTGGTTGTTGGCCAGAAAGTCGATAATCACGCTGGTCTTGCCGCTTTCCAACAGGCCAAGAAAGTAGTATACAGGTACATTCTGCTTCTCACTCATATCTCAACACTCACTCCTTGCCCATGAACAGCTCCTGCAAGCTGTGCTCCTGCAGCCTGCTGCCGATTACACAGAAACGCCCGGTGTAGTCAGCAGCACCAGTCTCCACGCTGCTCTCTCCGGGAACGTAGTTGAAATGCAGCCACTCGCCCTCATTGACGGATTTTACGATGCCCTTGGCGCGGAGAACCACACCGTACTCATCTGCATTAACCAGCTCAGCCAGAATTTCCTTCAGCTCATCCGCAGAATATTTTCTGGTAGTTTCCTGCCCCCAGCTGCCAAATACGTCATCAGCATGATGATGATGGTGGTCATGGCCGTGGCTATGCTCATGGTCATGGTCATGATGATGCTCGTGGTCGTGGCAGCTGCACTCAGGGTCATGGCACTCCCCCTCATGGTGATGATGGTCATGGTCATGGTGGTGGTGGTCATGGTCATGATGTTCATGCTCATGCTCATGTTCGTGGTCATGATGGTGCTCGTGGTCGTGGCAGCTGCACTCAGGGTCATGGCACTCACCATCGTGATGATGATGCTCATGGTCATGCTCATCAGCATGATGATGCTCATGCTGCTCCTTCTCTACTTCGGATACAGAGAGCAGCGGGCTGTTTGCCAGGGCGGCCAAAATCTGGCTGCCGCTCAGCTCATCCCACGGAGTGGTTACAACCGGCGCCTCAGGGTTGTGCTGGCGGATAATCTCCATGGTCTCAGCCAGCTTCTTTTCCGTCACATCCTGGCTGCGGCTCAGCACAACACAGTCGGCATGGGCAATCTGGTCCACGAAGAACTCCCCATAATTCCTGGCATACATCTTGCACTTCTTGGCATGAACCACCGCAATGCTGCCGTCCAGGGCTACATCATCACTCAGCACGGTGGCAACAGCCTTCTTTACATCAGACAGCTTGCCCACCCCTGATGGCTCGATGATGATGCGCTCCGGGTGATAGGTATCCATTACCTGCTTCAGGGACTGCTCAAAATCACCTACCAGAGAGCAGCAGATACAGCCAGAATTGAGCTCCTTGATCTCCACACCGGCTTCCTTCATAAAACCGCCATCAATGGCAATCTCGCCAAATTCATTTTCAATCAGGGCAATCTTATCCGTGAAGCCGTCACCAATCAGCTTTTGAATGAGCGTAGTCTTGCCAGCTCCCAAAAAACCTGAAAATATGTTAATCTTAGTCATGAAAAAACCTCCGCTTCCTGCAACTTTCAACCATCAGGCCTCAATTTTCAAATCCCGACTTTCAAAACTGAAGGCAGCAAACCTGCCTTCAGTTTACAATTTTTTACTATATAATTTTACCCCATTGAGATTGTTTGTCAAGCCAATGCCATGCCCTACCATAATTCTCTTTGCAGTGTTACAATTGATGTGACATTACATCCCGCTATCAGGGCTGATTAGCGGCTTTTCCCCATTGGAGTGCTCCCATGCTGGGTGCACATAAAACAGCCCGGATTTGCGAGAAAACGGGCTGTTAATATTTTACGGTTAATATTTTATTATGATATTTACGGTTTTTGGTTTTCCTCTTTACATTTTCGCGAATGCGCTATACAATGCAAGATGTTAGCAGTATGAAAAATATTCACAAAACAGAACTACTGCCAGCAGGACAAATCTATTCTCCTGCCGGACGAAGCCACAAAAATCGTCATTTCCAGCCAGGGAAGCATCACGCCGGACACACCAAAGGCAC
>JBJDWY010000120.1:0-7564 GCA_051866255.1 Anaerovibrio sp.
CCACATCGGAAAAATGCACCTTTACCTTGTCGCCGCCGCTCATCTTGGCACGGCTCCTGCCAAAGGACATCACCTTGCCGCCGCCCCCCTGGGTCTGGTTCATAAAATAGAACCACAGGGCTGCCAGAAGAATAATCGGCAGCAGGGAAGAAAACAGGGTTGACCACCAAGGCGGCTCCGGCGGATTTTCCGCCTTCACTGTAACATTCTTTGCCTGCAGCTTGTCTACCAGGTTTTCCTCCTGATAAGGAAAGCCCGGCATGACGGATTTGAACTCCGTGCCATCTGTCAGGGTTCCCTTCACCACATTCTCGGTCAGGACAACCTTGGCAACCTCGCCGCTGTCAACCTGCGCCATAAAATCAGTATAGTTCATTTCCTGAATTTTTGGCTGCTGTTGCTGGGAAAAATAATCTATAGCAGATATAGCGACGAAAATAATGAGCAAATACAATGCTACATTTTTCATGAATTTATCCAATTCCACATCCTCCTTCCGCAAGGGCTCACGACCTGCCAAAAAGCCCTGACACCCTCACAGAGAATAATTATAGCATTAATTATCACATTCTACAATGTTATAACCTCAAGAATAAATTTCCCGCTTCAAAACACCTATTACCGGCAGGTTGCGATACTTCTCCGCATAGTCAAGGCCGTAGCCCACCAGAAACTCGTCAGGCACCTCAAAGCCGCAATAATCAATCTGCACATCTACCTGGCGGCGGGACGGCTTGCTTAAAAGGGCGCACAGCCTGATGCTGGCAGGCTCCCTTTTTGCCAGCTCTGCCATCAGGCAGCTCATGGTAACGCCGGAGTCAATAATATCCTCCACCAGAAGCACATGCCTGCCCTTGATGTCCACCCCCAGGTCTTTCTTGATGTTTACCTTGCCGCTGGTCTCCGTACCGCTGCCATAGCTGGAAGCCACCATAAAATCAATATTCAGCGGCACATTTATCTGGCGCACCAGGTCGGCAAAAAACATAACCGAGCCCTTCAGGATACCCACCACCAGCAAATCCTTGCCATCGTAGTCCCTTGTCAGTTCCTGCCCCATCTCACGGCATTTGGCAGCCAGTGCCGCTTCATCAAACATCACGCTTGCCAGATCATTTAACATTTTGTCTACTCCTTTACCCCTCATTAATCATGCGGAGGACGAAAAATTTCCTTGTCCCCTCGTCGGCCGCAGCCTCGGCAAACCGCCTGACACCCGGCAGCCACAGGATGTTCCCGTCACCACCGCCATCCGCCACCAGCCAGAGCTCATCTCTCTGCTGCCTTGGTATGCGGCTGTCAATCAGAAAATCCTTCAGCTTCTTGTGCCCGTTGCCTATGCTGACACGGTCGCCATTTTTCCTGTGGCGGACAGCCAGAGGCTGATTACACTTGTCCCAATCGCCGTAAACTGCCATGCAGCCGCCCTTTCCTGCATTGCCTGCACTATCTGCATGACCTGCCGCACTCTTAAAAAGCGCCTCCAGCTGCTGCCTGTCCCCTGCCAGCTCCGCCACAATGCGGCTGCCATCCGGCAGGCAGGTAGTTCCCGGCACACGCAGGGAAATCTTCTCAAACTCCCCCACGGTATCCATTGTACCATGATTTCCTGAAAATGGAATGGTCTTTTTTATGATATACAAAAAATTATAAGAAATTTCCGCCAGCAAACCAAAGGAAAGCTGCAGCTCCGTGCCCGTCCTGCCTTTTTTCGCCAGCTGCAGCACCGCCTGTACCTGCACATAGGCAAGCTGGCAGCCGCTCACCTCAAAGGCCGCCTGCTGCACCAGCCGCCTCTGCATGGCAAGGGGCTGTGACAGAAATTTCCCAAGGTTGAAGCCGAAGCCATCCCAAGGCTGCCCCGTCTGGCCTCCCCCCAATTCCTTTCCTGCCTTTACTGCCAGCTCCTGCCACACATTTTCCGCCGCCTGCCGGAGATAATCCTCATCAGCCTGGGCAATATCCGCCAGCTGGCAAAGGGCATCCCCCAGTGCCGGGTTGTACTCCCTGGCAAGAAGGGGCAGAAGCTCCAGCCGCAGCCTGTTCCTGAGGCAGTCCGCCTCATCATTGGTGGCATCATGCCTCGGTTCTAATTTGCGTTGCCTGCAATACTCAGCTAATTCCCTCTTGCTGGCAAAAAGCAGGGGGCGCACCAAATCTCCCTGGCGGCACCTGATGCCCCCCAGCCCCCGGAGCCCGGTGCCCCGGATGAGATGCATCAGGACGGTTTCCGCCTGGTCATCCCGATGATGGGCGGTGGCAATCACCACCCTGCCCTGCTTCTCCTGTTTTTCACCCATGCCGTATTTTTCCGAAAGCTCCCCGGCAATCCGCCGCAAAAAAGCATATCTGAGCCTCCTTGCCGCCGTTTCCAAGGACTCCCCTGCCCTTGCCGCCTCCCCGGGCACATCAGCAGACTCCCCGTAGAACTCAATGCCCCTGGCACCGCAAAACTCCCGGACAAACTCCGCATCATCCAGAGAATCTTTTCCCCTGATGCCATGCTCAAAGTGGGCTGCCGCCACCCTTACGCCAAGCACCTTCTGCAGCCTGTCCAGCATATCCAGCATGGCAAGGGAGTCGATGCCGCCGGAGCAGGCCGCCAGCACTGTCGTCCCCTCCGGCAGGGCGATATTTTCCCGCCAGTTTTTTTCAAAGCACTTCAACAAATCCATCACAAATCATCTTTCCTGCATTTTCTCCCCGGCACTTTACTATTTTGAAAATAATCACCGCTACGAAAAAGAAGCACCCCCGAAAGGTGCTTCCTCGCATAATCATGTTATAATTGCCAAAATTATCTTCTGCGTCCGCCGCCTCTGCCGCCACGCTTGCTATCCGTCTTGCGGCTGAGATCCGTCAGCCTCTCGTCGCTGTCCTTCAGGAACCTTGACAGCTTATCCTCAAAGGAAGCATTCGTGCCTGCATTGCCGAAACGGGAACCTCCCCGGCGGAAATCACCGCCTGCGCTGCGGAAGCCCTCGCTGCGCTGAAAACCGCTGCCGCCCTCGTGCTGCTGGCGCGGTGCAAAGCCCCTCTGCTCACGCTGAGGCTGCTCCTCAGGCTTTTTTTCCTGAGCCTGCTTCACGGACAGCCCGATCTTCCCCTTTTCATCAATGGACAGAACCTTTACCTTTACCTTGTCCTGCTCCTTCAGAAAGTCCTTGACATCCTTTACATAGACGTCAGCCACCTCTGAAATATGCACCAGCCCCACCTTGTTATCCGGCAGGTTGATAAACGCGCCAAAATTGGTAATGCCGCTGACTACACCCTCTACAATACTTCCAACTTCAATGGACAAAACATTTCCTCCTCAAAAAATCTAACTTAATCGTCATTATACCCTTATAGAGGGCAAAGTGTCAATTATTTATTATCGGCATAGATGTATGGCATCTCACCCTTGCGCGTCATGCCCAGCTCCTCTCTTGCCAGCTTCTCGATATAGGCATCATCCTGCAGCTGGGTATTCTCGTCCTTCAGCTGCTGGTTCTCTGTACGGGCAGCCTGAAGCCTTTCCCGTGCAGCAGTCATATCATCGTCCAGAGCCCCCAGAGTCATCTGCTGGTCAGCCAGAATCCAGCCGCCGTAGGCCACAATTGCTGCCAGCAGGATGGCGAACCAGTTGAAGCCCCTGCCAGAGCCTGCCTTTTCTTTTTCCTTTGCCTTATCTTCCACACCTAACGTCTCCCCGCTTAACGTATCCCAAGCAGCCACAACGGCACATTCCCCATGAACATGCACAGTGCCTGCCACATTACTTTATTGCTCTATTGCTGTATCATTTCATCGCCTGATTACTTTTCGCTCCACTGAAAATAATTGGTGGTAGCAATCCGCCGGTACAAGGAGTCACACTCATCGCACTTGAAGCGTGCCACCGTGTCGGACATATCTGCCCTGCCATCCACAATCTTCACAGCCCCCGGCTCCAAAAAGCGCATGGCCGCGCCGCACCTAGGGCACTCGCAATGACCGTTGGCATCCCTCTTGAGCTGCATCGGTGCCAGCTCCCCGGTGGATTTTATCCTGCGCTTTGGCTTTGACGATGGAGGAGGCGGAGTCTTTTCATCTTCTGGCAGCTCAAACCTCTCATACAGTCCTGAACGCAAAAGCTCCCGATAAAAAATGCCGCAGTCATAGCAGATATATCTGGGCTTCACATTCTCATAATCCACCCTGCCATTGATGACGCGCACGGCACCGCCCTCGCTGTGCACCATGCCCTTGCCACACTCAGGGCAGTCATAGCCGCCCTGAGCATTGGTCATCAGGGCTGTCACAGGACTGCCGGTGAAGCTTTTCTTTTGTGCTTTTTCCTTAGCTTCCGTGGCCGCCTGCTCCTTATCCAATGCCTCCAAATCCTCAGGCATCAGAAAAAACACATCATAATACCCTGTATTCAAAAGCTCCCGGTAATATTTGCCGCATTTGCGGCAGATATACTTTGGCTTTACGTTATCATAATCAACCTTTCCATCGACCACCCGCACCTGGCCGCCGGACAGGTATTCCAGTGCCTGACTGCATTCAGGACAGGAAAACCTGCCATCATTTCCTTTTTCCAGCTTACTTACTGCCACCCTGCCTCACTCCGCCTATTCTTTTCAGTACATGCAAATGTACAAAACAACCCCCGCAAAAATCTAAAGCAATCCATCTATCGCCCTGGCAATCTCCTGCACCGTACCCGGCCTGGCATGACGGCGTGCCGCCATGGCCATATCGGATAACGCATACTGCTCCGACAGCAAATCCCTGATGACACAGGCCAGATTATCCCCGGCATGGAGCCACACAGCTGCTCCGCAGCCGGACATATACCTGGCGTTATCAGTCTCCGGCCCCGGAATAGGCTCATGCAGCACCATGGGCAGCCCCATGGCCATCGCCT
The DNA here is from genome assembly GCA_051866255.1 of Anaerovibrio sp. Taxonomy (GTDB): domain Bacteria; phylum Bacillota; class Negativicutes; order Selenomonadales; family Selenomonadaceae; genus Anaerovibrio. Next base: position 4,898 of record JBJDWY010000120.1, read on the forward strand.
CAGTCAAGGTAAGCGCCCCGGGCTTCGTCACCAATACATCTGATGCTCCCATCAGCTGACAAACCTTGTCAGTAAAGCCATAGACATGAACGCAATGATGAGAAGTTCCCCCAAACCTCTCTGCCTGCGCTTTCAGTTCATGATTCCTGCCGGCAGCCACCAGAAGCTGCAGCCTTGGCTCCAGCCTTTCCAGCTGCTCCAGTGCCGCCACAATACGCCCCAGCCCCAGGCCGCCCCCCATCAGGAGCACCACGGGCAAATCCGGTGACAGCCCTGCCGCCTGCCTGCATGCCGCTTTGTCCCAGTCCTGATAGAAATCCCTGCTCACAGGAATCCCCGTCACATGGATGGTATCCTCACGGATGCCATCGGCAATCAGCTGCTTTTTCATAAAATCGCAGCCCACAAAATACAAGTCCATATTGGGACAAATCCACATGCGATGCACGGAATAATCAGTAATCACCGCCGCCGACACAAACTGCTGCCGCCAGCCATCCCCCAGATGGGACACCGCCTCTGCCGGAAAGGGATGGGTGCAGATAATCACATCAGGCCTGTATTTTCTGATCAGCCTCTTGATGGAGCGGGACATAGCCTGTGCCATCAGCAGCTGGATAAAGCCGCCCTTCCTGTTCCCATCCGTAAAACGGTACATGAACTCGTAGAGATTGGGCACCAGCGCCAGCATCTTCAGATAACAGCTTTTCATGAAGGCATTGATAAAGGATGTATCCCAGCGCATGAAATCAACCGTGTCTATCCTGGCATCGGGAAAATATGCCTTTATGCCCTCGGCAATGGCACTGGCGGCCTTTTCATGGCCTGAACCAATGGATGCCGTAACCAGCAAAAAACTTTTTCCCATACCTGCACCTCTGCCTTACCCTTCGCTGCCTGACTGCCGGAGCCTATCCTGAACGAAAATTACAATTACTTTAAACTAAATTCTATCACATTTTGCGCCAATTCATCAACCATAAAATCAGTAAAATCAGCTATGCTCAGATTATCCGCCCACCGGGCTGTCAGGTCAGGCCGCCATCAATGCTCCACAGGGCACCGTTGACAAAGCCCGCCTCCCGGTTGCAAAGGAATTTTATCACGGAGGCAACTTCGTCGGGAGATGCTATGCGCCCCAAGGGATAAACACTGCCCATCTCCCCCAGTGCCTGCTCCCGGTCAGGATACTGCAATAGCTGCGCCTCCGTCAGAGGCGTCAGCACATCACCCGGGCAGACGGCATTGATGCGGATGCCGAAGGGTCCCAGCTCCAATGCCATGGCCTTGGTGAACATATTCACCGCTCCCTTGGAGGCACAGTAGGTGCTGCACAGCATGTTGCCATGCAGGCCAGCATCCGAGGACACGTTGACGATGCAGCCGCTGCCCTGCTTTTTCATGATATCTGCGGCATATTTTGTCATGAAATACGTACCCTTGAGGTTGACGGACAGCATCCTGTCAAAGGCTTCCTCATCCACATCCTCAATGGCACGCTCAAAATAAATCCCTGCTGAATTGATCAGGGCATCCAGCCTGCCAAAGTGCCCGGCTGTTTCAGCTACCGCCCGGCGGCAGTCCTCCGTACTAGACACATCCCCCTGCACATAGCTGGCATTTTCTCCAAGCATGGCAACCGCCTTTTGCCCTTTTCCGGCATCCCTGCCCATGACAGCCACCTGCCAGCCATCCTGCAAAAACAGCGCCGCTGCCGCCAGCCCGATACCTGATGTACCGCCAGTAATCAAAACAACCTTTTCCCCTGCTTTATCCATAAACGCTTCCCATCCTTCAACAAAGTATGTGCACATATAATATCGACTACAATACTGGGAAATTTCAGTTTATCGTCGTGGAGGTACGAGACTTCTGGAATATTAACGGATGAGTTTTGTTGGTTCGTGCACTCTGTTCAGACTAAAAATGGGATGGGGCGGCAGGTGATGTTGTATTGAAAATTTTGTGGCACGGGCTCCCGGGACGGACATACTTTTTCTCCATTCGCCACAAACGGTCCGCTTCGTACCTCAGCCTCCGTCTCCAACTAACGCCTATTTTGCTTGCTACGCAAGCAAAATTACGGCTGGCCAAGACACCATCTATCATAGCTATGCAGGCAAGCGGAGCCGCTTTTCCTGCGGAAAAGATGGTGGCTCATATCCGAAAAAGCAGTCCGCTCCCTCGCGCCCTCTACATAATTCAGTCATCATCACCTGCCGCCCCATCCCTTCCTTGTCTGAACAGATATAAACAAAATGATAAAACGACATACGTTGCTTGTTGCCATGGTGCTACATACAGCTTTACGAATAAGCCTGAAATAGGGGGGCTAGGAGCTGACGAAGCCTGATACTGCCAACAACTATGCAAGGCAATCTGCTCTTATAAACAGATTTGTTGGCATATCATGGTATTCTTATGCCCAGGTTAGCATTCTATCCTATGCACCTTATGTAGCTAGGCTAAAAAATTGTTTACTTGCACTATATGTTATACAGCGGTTGGCAATTGCAAGTCTCGTCAGCTTCCCGGCTCCCCCTTTTCAGGCTTGCTCGTAAAGTCAGATTGATTACCTTAGTAGCGTACAGCAGAGTATAGTTGATAACTATGTGCATATCTGTTCAGACAAAAAGAAGGACAGGTGCGGCATGTACCCAAAGAAAA
>JBJDWY010000121.1:0-7533 GCA_051866255.1 Anaerovibrio sp.
TTCAGCACGCTGGTCTGAATGCGCATGGACTGCTGGTCAGCCACATACTTTACCAGCTCCGTGATGCGGTGGATGCGCTGCCCGGTCAGGGCGGAGGTGTACAGCACCGGTGCATACTGCAAGAAGCCGATTTCATCCCGCAAATCCTCCGTAAAGCGCAGGGTGGACTTGTCATCCTTATCCGGGAACACATCCCACTTGTTCACCACGATGATGACGCCCTTGCCGGACTCATGGGCATAGCCTGCAATCTTCTTGTCCTGCTCGGTGATGCCCTCCTCCGCGTTGATGACCATCAGCACCACGTCGGCACGGTCAACAGCCCGCAGGGAGCGCATGACGCTGTAACGCTCGATGGCCTCGTCAATCTTGCCCTTGCGGCGCATGCCTGCCGTATCAATCAGCATAAACTTGATATTGTCCGACACGAAATGGGTGTCGATGGCATCCCGGGTAGTGCCCGGCACGTTGCTGACAATCACCCGGTTCTCACCAATCAGGGCATTGACGATGGAGGACTTGCCCACATTCGGGCGGCCGATAACAGCGATGCTGATCTCGTCCTCCTCCTTGTCCTCCCCATCATTCTCAGGAAATGCAGCCACTACGGCATCCAAAAGGTCACCCAGCCCCAATGAGTTAGATGCGGCAATCCCCAGAGGCTCCCCCAGCCCCAGGCTGTAGAACTCGTACACACCAGCCTCCAGCTGGGGGCTGTCAATCTTGTTCACCGCCAAAATCACAGGCTTCTTGGTATTGCGCAGCATCCTGCCCACTTCCTCGTCAGCAGTAGTCAGCCCGGCACGGCCATCCACCACAAAAACGATTACATCGGCTTCCTCCATGGCCACTAGAGCCTGCTGGCGCATGGACTTCAGGATGTGGTCATCATCCTCGAACTCTATGCCGCCTGTATCAATCATGGTAAAGGTATGGTTCAGCCATTCTGCATCCATATAGATGCGGTCACGGGTAACCCCCGGCATATCATCCACGATGGAAACGCGCCTCTTGCCAATCTGGTTAAAAAGGGTGGACTTGCCCACATTCGGGCGTCCCACAATGGCTACGATAGGTTTACTCATATCACATTCCTCCTCTCTTGGTATAGGCAGCATTGCTCTGCCACATATAAGAAGCGGCCGTATCCCCTACGCCGCTATAATTATCCCAGTCCGTCAAGGCACGGAAATACTCACTGCCACTGCCCACGGTCTCCACCCGGCATGGCAGCTGGGCACAAAACTCACTCAGGGAAACATCATCAAGAAAAACATTGTCCCCGGTTCGGAGGGCAGACTCAGGAATCAGGATGCCGTCCACATCCCCTGCCACATCCTGCAAGGCTGCCAGCATATCCTTTGCCGTCAGAAGGCCGGACACATTGACCGTGGTGCCAAAGTGATAGTTAGGCACAGGCACCATAACAGACTGCACCCCTGCCCGGCTAATCGACTCAGCCAGCTCCGCCATCAGAGGCGAGATGGAAGTGCCTGATACCACTGCCAGCCGCAGCTTCGCCTGATTGTCCCTATTGTCCTGCTGGTTATGCGCCGCCAAAGCAGCCCTGCTATCATCAGCCTCTGCCACAGCTGCGGCAAATTCCTCCATGAAGTTCCTGGCCAGACCAATGCCGTTATCCAGCTGAGGAAAGCCGTCGTAGTATTCTGCCGGTGGCAGCTCCCTGCCAGCCAGCAGGTAGAACTCATCCGCCAGGTAGATAAAGGTGCGGCCGTCCTTTTTCCGCTGCTGCCTCTGATAGGCCTCCACCTGCTCTACCACCCTGGCGGCACTTTCCCTGTCAAAGGATTTTAACGGATAGCGATCCTGGCGGAACCTGGTCAGGCCTACAGGCACAATGGCCACAGACAAGGCATGAGGCTGCCGTGCCACTATATCCCTGAGGGAACGTTCCAGCTCCTTCCCATCGTTCAGATCACGGCACAGGACAATCTGAGTATGGTACTCCACATCTGCCGCCTCCAGCTTGTCCAGCTGGGCAGCCAGGTTGCCAGCCGTCCTGCAGCGCAGCAGCTTCTGCCGCAGGTCAGGATTGGTGCACTGCACTGATACAAACAAAGGGGAAAGATGATATTGCTTGATGCGCTGGAAATCAGCATCCACCATGTTGGTCATGGTGATGAAATTGCCATACAGAAATGACATGCGGTAGTCATCGTCCTTGATATTCAGGCTTTCCCGCATATCAGGAGCCACCTGGTCCACAAAGCAGAACAGGCAGTTGTTGGCACAGTGCCTGATGCCGTCAAACACCGCCGACTCAAACTCAACTCCCAGTTCCTCGTCATAGTCCTTGTCAAACTCGTAGACCTCCTGCTGGCCATCCTCATGCTCCACCAGCATTTCGATTTCCTCATCAGCAAAGGCAAAGCTCACATCGATAATATCACGCAGCTTGATGCCATTGATTTCCAGGAGCTTGTCACCGGGAACCAGCTCCAGCTCCTCTGCCAGGCTGCCGGGATAAACCTTCAATATTCTGCCGTACATCTTCCCCCTCCTTTGTAACAGAAAGTAAGGAGTGATGAACCCACCACTCCTTGCAATAAATCTTTGTTTTGTTGGAAGCCGTATTACTCAGCAGCCTCGGCGTTGTTAGCCTTGGTAATGCTCAGGGAAATACGCTTGCGCTTCATGTCGATGTGGAGAATCTTTACATTAACCTGCTGGTTCAGCTCTACAGCCTCATCTGCACGGTTGATGCGCTTGGTAGCCAGCTCGCCCATAGGAATCAGGCCGTCAAAGCCAGGCTCAATCTCCATGAATGCACCGAAGTCAGTCAGCTTAATGATAGTACCGCTGATGATGGAACCCTCAGTGTACTTCTCAGCCTTCTCCAGCCATGGATCCGGCATGGTCTCCTTAACGGAGAGGGAAATGCGGCCGGCCTCAGGGTCAATGTTCTTAACCTTTACCTGCAGAACCTGACCTTCCTGCAGAACATCAGCAGGCTTCTTCACACGGCTCCAGGACAAATCTGAGATGTGGGCAAGGCCGTCAACACCGCCGATATCGATGAATGCACCATAATCAACCAGGCGCTTAACAGTCCCCTCTACAACATCGCCCTCGTGGATGTTCTCGAATACCTTTGCGCGGTTAGCCTCGCGCTCTGCCTCCAGCACCTGACGGCGGGACAGTACGAGACGCTGCTTGCGGATGTCCAGCTCCAGTGGCAGAGCCTTTACGGTCTGGCCAACATAGCCGTCCAGCTCCTTCACATAGTGGAGATCAACCTGGGAAGCAGGAATGAATGCGCGAACACCCATTACACGAGCTACCAGGCCGCCCTTAACAACCTGGGTAATCTCGGCATCAACAGGCTCAGCCTTCTCAACGATGCCATCCAGCTCCTTCCAGGATGCCAGGCGGTCAGCCTTTACCTTGGATACAACCAGGCCGTTCTCGCCACCCTTGGATACTACCAGAACCTCGATTACATCATCAACCTTGACAATGTCCTTGGCAGACTCAGGAGCCGGCTCAGCCAGTTCGTACTTTGCAATAGGAACATCATTCTTATTACCCTTGATATTGACGATAGCTTCGTTGTCATTTACTGCAACAACTAATGCTTCAACCAAATCGTGCTCATTTATCTCCTTAATAGATTCTTCTTCTGCTGCTAATAAAGCTTCCATGTTCATTTCTTCTGACACTTCTCGTAAACCTCCTTGATAATCCAGTCAGGCGTTGAAGCACCTGCTGTAATACCAATTTTTTTTATTGTAGCAAACCACTCGTCACACACCTCGGCAGCGGTTTCGATATGGTATGTTTTACACTTCTCTGAACAAAGCTGGGCAAGCTTTGTGGTATTGGCACTGTTCTTGCCGCCCACCACTATCATCAGCTCAACCTCACCGGCCAGCTTTACGGCTGCCGACTGCCTGAGGTCAGTGGCAGTGCAGATAGTGCGGATAATCCTCACATCCGAGGACTTGTCCAAAAGAACACTGACAATCTTCTTGAACCTGGCACCAGAAAAGGTGGTCTGGGACACAATACCCAGCCTGCCATACATGGGCAGCCCGGCAGCCTCATCCTCGGTGTCCACTGCCACAGCACCCTCACCAGCCCACTCAAGAATGCTGCGCACCTCCGGGTGATTCTTGTCACCTACAATAACCACCTGAAAACCATCTTCAGAAAGTTTCTTTGCCGCGTTCTGGGCCTTGCGCACATGAGGGCAGGTAGCATCTACCAGATTCAGCCCTTTTGCCTCAATCTTCTCATAGACATGAGGCCCTACGCCATGAGAACGGACAATCACCGTTCCCTCGGCAATCTCATCCAGTGTCTCAATCTTGCCAATCCCTTCCTCTGCCAGCCTGGCAACCATCTGAGGGTTGTGAATAATCGGCCCGAGGGTATAGGACCTGCTCTGAGGCGATACAGAATCCTCCGCCAGCTGGATAGCCCGCTTGACTCCGTAGCAAAACCCGAGATTTTCTGCCAAATAAACTTCTCGCATCAGGTCACCTCAAAACAAATTTCAAAATAGAAAACTGCATCTTAAAACACTCTGCCATTATATCATGAATTTTGCATATTGGCTATGCAAATTTAGCAATTTTTTAATTTTTTTTCAAAACCTGCTCATTTTCCTCCAGCATGAGGGAAATCCGCTGCATGATTTTCTCCGAAAAAGCTGCCAGGGCTTCCTTGTCATTGTGCTTGCCCTCAAAGTAAAGAGGCTCCCCGAAGATGATTTTTATCCGGGGCAGCAGGCCTCCATTCTGAAAAATCCTGTTGGTGCCGATAATCGCCGTTGGCACCACAGGCACCTTGCCCATTGCCGCCAGCAATGCAACGCCGGATTCCGCCTTGCCCAGCTTGCCGGTCTTGCTCCTGGTTCCCTCCGGGAACACTCCCAGGCACAGCCCCTGCTTCAATATGCCCAGGGCCGTCTTGATGGCGCCCCTGTCCGCAGCCCCCCGCTTTACCGGAAAGGCGTACAGTGCACTGATAATGGCCCCGGCAATGGCAGGCTTAAAGAGCTCCTCCTTGGCCATATACGCCACAGGCCGGGGCATATAAGTACCGGCCATGGGCGGGTCCCAGTTGCTGAGATGGTTGGCAGCCATAATCATGCCGCCCTCCATGGGCACATTTTCTTTTCCCTTGATGACAGGGCGGAACAAAATACCAAATAGAATCTGGAATAATACCTTCAGGCATCTGTAAAACATTTTTCCTTCTCCTGTTTTTCCTGTCTGTTATCTATTATCTGTTATCTATCTGCCATCATACCCTGCTGCAGCGGTCGATGATGGCCTGCACAACCTCATCAATCCCCATATTGCTGGTATCCAGCAGCTCCGCATCAGGAGCCTGCACCAAAGGGGAAATCTCCCGCTCGCTGTCTGCCTTGTCACGGGCGGCAATATCCTTTTGCAGCTCCTCCAGGCTTACATTGTAGCCTTTTTCCTGCATTTCCTTGAAGCGGCGGCGTGCCCTTTCCTCAATGGATGCCGTCAAAAAAATCTTCACATTGGCATCAGGCAGCACGCTGGTGGCAATATCCCTGCCATCCATTAGCACGGAGCCCTTGGCCGCCATGCGCCGCTGCAGCTCCACCATCCTGCTGCGGACAGGCCCCAGGGCAGCCACCTGAGATACAATAGCCGTTACCTCCGGGGTGCGGATTTCGCCGGTAACATCCGTGCCATCCACACTGACGGTAGTCTTTCCCTCCACATAGGCCAGTTCCACATGGACATCCTTCACCACATCCAAAATCAGCTCATCGGTTACAGGCTGGTTCCTCTGCAAGGTCTTCCATGCCACTGCCCTGTACATGGCGCCGGTGTCGATGTAGGTACAGCCCAGCTTCTTGGCTGCCAGCTGCGCCACCGTGCTCTTTCCGGCACCTGCCGGTCCATCTATTGCTACTACAAGATTTTTCATATTCTCTCAGTCTCCCCCACAAAATTAGTACAGCCTTGCCATTTCCTCGTAGAAGGAAGGGTAGGAAATATCCACGCAGTCAGGCTGCTCAATCTCCACGCCATTGCCAGCCATACCGGCAATAGCCAGTGTCATGGCAATGCGGTGGTCATCATAGCTGAAGCAAGTGCCCTGCTGCCATTGGTTCTGGCTGCCACCCTTGATAATCAGGCCGTCCTCCGTGGCAGTAATGCAGCTGCACAGCTTGTTGAACTGGTCGCTGATGGCCTGGATGCGGTCTGTCTCCTTCACACGCAGCTCCCCGGCACCGCTGATCACCGTTTCTCCTTCAGCAAACATGGCCGCCACCGTAATGGCAGGGATTTCATCCACCAGCCTTGGCATGATATCCGCCCCGAAGCTTGTGCCATGCAGGCTGGCAGAACGCACCAGGATATCTGCCACCGGCTCACTGCCGCTGCTGCGCTCATTGGTCAGGGTAATATCCGCTCCCATGGCATTGAGTACATCCAAAATGCCGGTACGGGTAGGATTGATGCCCACGTTTTTCAGCAGCAATTCGCTGTCAGGAATAACCGAGGCTGCCACCAGCCAGAAGGCTGCAGAGCTGATATCCCCAGGCACCACGATTTCCTCCGGGGCAGTCAGCTTGTCCTGAGCCTGAATGCTGATGGCCGTACCCTCATACCCCAGCTTCACTCCGAAGGACTCCAGCATCAGCTCCGTATGGTTGCGGGACTGATACGGCTCCACCACCGTAGTGGTTCCCTCGGCAAAAAGCCCTGCCAAAAGGATTGCCGACTTGACCTGGGCGCTTGCCACCGGCATGTCATAGGTAAAGCCCTGCAATTTTTTGCCGGCAGGGACCACCGTAATCGGCAGCTTGGTATTGCCTGCCCTGCCCACGATATTTGCCCCCATTTGGCTGAGAGGCTTGATTACCCTGCCCATAGGACGCTTGTGCAGGGAGCTGTCACCGGTAAAGACGGACACAAAATCCTGGGGTGCCAGCATGCCCATCATCAGGCGCAAGGTAGTGCCTGAATTGCCAGCGTCCAGCACTGTCTCCGGCTCCTTCAGGCCGTGCAGGCCGTTGCCTGTCACCACCAGCTCCGTAGGGCTGAGCATCTCCACCTTTGCCCCCAGGCTGCTCATAACCCCTACCGTGGAAAGGCAGTCTGCCGAGGGCAGGAAATTGGTAATGCGCACCGGCGTATCTCCCAATGCCGAAAACATCACGCTGCGATGGGAAACGGACTTATCCCCCGGTATGACCAGCTCTCCCCGCAATCCCTTTTTTATCTTTTCAACCACTCTGTTAGCCATGTACAGACCTCCCATTCATTTTATGTATATTATGCATTTATTTCTTTTATGTTGCCACATAAAAAATATATATCAGTAATTATATCAGCTGTTCCAGATGCTCCAGCAGCCTGCCGCCGCTCCCATGGAAAATGCCGCTTGCAGGTTAAAGCCGCCGGTGTAGCCATCCACATCCGCTACCTCACCGGCAAAGTACAGCCCCTTTACCAGCTTTGACTCCATGGTCTTGGGATTGATTTCCTTCACATCCACGCCTCCTGCCGTGACGATAGCCTC
>JBJDWY010000122.1:0-7468 GCA_051866255.1 Anaerovibrio sp.
TCATCCGTTAATGTTCCAAAAGTCTCGTACCTTCACGACGATAAACTGAAATTTTACACCTTCATGCGATTAATAGCACTAAACAGCGCCATAACCGAAGCAGACATAACATCCGTATCCATCCCGGCACCCCAGGTAATAGTCCCATCCGGGGCAGTCACGCCAATATATGCCATAGCACGGGAGGTGGAGCCTATCTCCAGGGCATGCTCGCTGTAAATGAGGTTGCTGTAGCGCACATCGGTGTTTTCCTGAATAGCATTGCTGATGGCATCCAGCCTGCCGTTGCCCTTTGCCTTGAAGACAGTCGGCTTGCCGTTGATTTCCAGCTCCACATAGCCGGTACGGGTGCCGTCCACCTCTTTTTTCAGGCTGAAATCAATCAGCTTGTACGGCTCGCTGACATTCACATACTCGTCCTGGAAAATCTGATAGATTTCATCTCCCAAAAGCTCCTTGTGCTTGTGGTCTGATACCCCCTTGACGCAGTAGCCAAAATCCTCACGCATCTTCTTCGGCATGGAAATACCATACTTCTGCTCCATGATATAGGCAACGCCGCCCTTGCCGGACTGGCTGTTGATGCGGATAACATCAGCCTCATACTCACGGCCTACATCATGCGGGTCAATAGGCAGATACGGCACAGTCCAATGGTCAGGGTCCTGCTCCTCACGCCACTTCATGCCCTTGGCGATAGCATCCTGATGAGAGCCGGAGAAAGCCGCAAACACCAGGGCACCGGCATAAGGCTGGCGCTCATGGACACGCATCCTGGTAACCTTCTCATAGAGGTCAACCAGATCCGGCAGGTTGCTGAAATCCAGCTCCGGGTCCACGCCCAGCACATACATATTCATGGCAATGGTGACAATATCCGCATTGCCGGTACGCTCGCCGTTGCCGAACAGGGTACCCTCGATGCGGTCAGCACCTGCCAGAATGCCCAGCTCGGAATCAGCCACACCGCAGCCCCGGTCGTTATGCGGATGCAGGGACAGCTCCACCGCATCACGGTATTTCAGGTTCTGGGAAATATAAGCCACCTGCATGGCATAGATATGTGGCATGGACATTTCCACAGTTACAGGAATGTTGATAATCGCCTTGCGGTCAGGTGTCGGCTGCCATACATCCAGCACGGCATTGCACACCTCCAGGGCATACTCAGGCTCAGTGCCGGTAAAGCTCTCCGGGGAATACTCAAAGCGGTAGTTGGCTCCGGCTTCCTCCGTCAGCTTCTTCAGGAGCTTCGCCCCCTCAATGGCAATCTGCTTGATTTCCTCCTTGTCCTTGCGGAACACCTGCTGGCGCTGTGCCAGGGAGGTGGAGTTATACACATGGACAATGGCATTCTTGACACCCTCCAGGGCCTCAAAGGTCTTCTTGATAATATGCTCACGGGCCTGGGTCAGCACCTGCACGGTTACATCATCAGGAATCAGGTCTTCCTCCACCAGGCGGCGCAGGAACATGTACTCAGTCTCAGAAGCAGCCGGGAAGCCCACCTCAATCTCCTTGAAGCCCACCTGCACCAGCATCTTGAAGAACTCAATCTTCTCATCCAGGCTCATAGGGATAATCAGTGCCTGATTGCCATCCCGCAGGTCAACGGAGCACCAGGTAGGCGCCTTGTCCGGGTGCTGCTTATAAGCCCAGCTCAGATCAATAGTCGGCGGCATAAAATATCCTTCATGATACTTCTTTACATTTTCCATTACAAATCTCTCCTTTTAATCCTCGGCAGGCCAAATCCTGCCCAACTCCATATTACCCCTCGGAGACCGGGCATATAAAAAGGCTCCGTCTCCTTTTACAGAGACGAAGCCTGAAAACTCCGTGGTACCACTCATATTCGCACAAAGCCTGTGCGCACTCATTACGGATACATGCATATCCTCCTGCTGTAACGGCCAGTTCCCGGCACCGCCTACCATAACCGCCATCATCTCCTGCGGCATTTCAGCGGGCTGCTCCGGGGCCAGTTCACATCGGCCTGCCTGCTGCCTCGCACCACCCGGCAGCTCTCTGGAAAACTCAGCCCACGCTACTACTCCCCATCAAAGCATTTCGCATATTTACTTGCGTGAGTAAAAGTATAGCAAATATTCACACAAAATTCAAGTACCAAATGGGATTTTTATTGCCTGGCATGTACATCAGCCAGCAGCATGGCTTTATTGCTTGGCAAAATGCAGCCTGCCATTCTCCACGCTCATGGCAACCGTATCTCCCTCGCTGACATCACCCCGGATAATGGACTTGCTGAGCTCCGTTTCCACAGTATGGCTCAAAAGGCGGCGCAGCGGCCTTGCGCCAAAGTCCGCATCAAAGCCCTGGTCAGCCAAAAGCTGCAAAGCAGCATCGTCCCAGGTAAGGTGCAGCTTGATCTGCTTTTCCAGGCGGCTGTCCAGCTGATGCAGCAAAAGAGCCGCAATATTCTTCACCTGCTCCTTGGCCAGTCCCCTGAATACCACAATATCATCCACCCGGTTCAGGAACTCAGGACGGAAATAATCCTTCAAAATCTCCTTGACAGTCTGCTCCGCCTCGCCATACTCCTTGCTGAGAATCTCGTGGGAACCCAGGTTGGAGGTCATGATGATGACCGTGTTCTTGAAGTTCACCACCCGGCCCTTGCCGTCGGTGAGCCTGCCGTCATCCAGAATCTGCAGCAGCACGTTGAACACATCACGATGCGCCTTCTCAATCTCATCCAGCAGGATGACGCTGTACGGACGGCGGCGCACTGCCTCGGTCAGCTGGCCGCCCTCATCATAGCCCACATAGCCCGGAGGCGCACCAATCAGCCTTGCCACGGAATGCTTCTCCATGTACTCGCTCATATCGATGCGGATCATGCTGCGCTCATCATCAAAGAGAGCCTCTGCCAGCGTCTTGGCCAGCTCAGTCTTGCCCACGCCGGTAGGCCCCAGGAAAATAAAGGAGCCAATCGGCCGCTCCGGCGCCTTGATACCGGCACGGGCCCGGAGAATTGCCTCGCTGACCACCTTGACAGCCTCATCCTGGCCAACTACACGCTCATGGAGCACATCTTCCAGATGCAAAAGCTTCTCCCTTTCGCCGGTGAGCATCTTGGCCACAGGAATCCCTGTCCAGCGGCTGACAACCCTGGCGATGTCTTCCTCGCCAACCTCCTCCTTCAGGAGCTGGTTGTCCGCAGCTTTGGCGGCAATGGCGGCTTCCTCCGCCTCCAGCTTTTTCTGCAGCTCCGGCAGCCTGCCGTATTTCAGCTCGGACAGTTTGTTCAGGTCATAGTCCCTCTCCGCGCTCTCCATCTGGCTGCGAACCGCATCCATTTCCTTCTTGATGCCGCGGACGCGGAGGATTGCCTGCTTCTCCGCCTCCCACTGCCGCTGCAGCTCCTGCTGCTGCTTTTGCAGGGCTTCCTTCTCCTTGTGAATCTCCGCCAGCTTTTCCTGCCCGGCTGCATCATTTTCCTTCTGCAATGCCTGTTCCTCAATCTCCAGCTGAAGAATCTTGCGGCGCACCTCATCCAATGGCCCCGGCATGGACTCAATCTCCGTGCGGAGCTTGGCTGCCGCCTCATCCACCAGGTCAATGGCCTTGTCCGGCAGGAAACGGTCAGAAATATAGCGATCAGACAGCACCGCTGCCGATACCAGGGCCGCATCCCGGATACGGACGCCATGGTGCACCTCGTAACGCTCCTTCAGGCCCCGGAGAATGGAAATGGTATCCTCCACGGAAGGCTCCCCTACCATGACCGGCTGGAAGCGGCGCTCCAACGCGCTGTCCTTCTCAATGTACTTTCTGTACTCATTCAGGGTAGTGGCACCAATGCAGCGCAGCTCCCCCCTGGCCATCATCGGCTTCAGCAGGTTGCCTGCATCCATGGCACCGTCGGTGGCACCGGCACCCACCACGGTATGCACCTCATCAATAAACAGCAAAATCTGCCCGTCGGACTTGACAACTTCATTGAGCACGGACTTCAGCCTTTCCTCGAACTCCCCCCGGTACTTGGCACCAGCCACCAAAGCGCCCATGTCCAGCGAGAACAAGGTCTTGTTCTTCAGGGACTCAGGCACATCACCTGCCACGATACGCCGTGCCAGGCCTTCCACGATGGCGGTCTTGCCTACGCCCGGCTCGCCGATCAGCACCGGGTTGTTCTTGGTGCGGCGGGACAAAATCTCAATGGTGCGGCGGATTTCATCATCCCTGCCAATAACCGGATCCAGCTTGCCCTGCCTTGCCACCTGGGTCAGATCCCTGCCGAACTTCTCCAGTGCCTTGTAGCCATCCTCAGGATTGGTTGAATTTACATTCTGCTTGCGGTTCTTCTTGATGGAAGCCATGATGCCGGACTTGCTCAGGCCGAAATCACGGCAGATGCTGCGCACCTCCTCGCCCCCATCCTCGGCAATAGCCAGCAGCAGATGCTCTGTGCTGATGTAGTCATCATTCATGGACTTGGCAAGCTGCTCGGACTTGGCCATGACACGCCCCAGCTCCACGCTCATGGTGAGCCTGTCCTGTCCCTTGACGCTAGGGATTTTTCTCAGCTGCTGCTCCAGCCGCTGCTGCAGCATGGCAAGGTCAGCCCCTGCCTCCTGGAAAATAGTATCCAAGAGCCCCTCCGGCTCCTGCGCCAGTGCCAAAAGCACATGCAGGCTGCCAATCTCCTGATGATAATGCAGTGCCGCATTCTGCTGGGCACGCTGCAATGTATTCAAAACTCTCTGAGTGTATTTTTCCTGTTCCATATCTTATTCTCCACCTTTCCAATACAATCACGCCAATGCTTGATACATGATGGTTAGTTTGTCTTTTTGACTTTCTGTATCTATTATAAAACAAAAAGACAAAAAGTCAATCACTTTTTGTCTTTTTGACTAATTATTTCACTATTTTTTTCGGCAGAGACAGCTCCACGGTAAATGTGGTGCCCTTGCCCAGCTCGCTATCCACATAGATATAGCCGTGATGCACATCCACAATATCCTTGGCAATAGCAAGCCCCAGGCCGTTGCCCCCCATCTGACGGGAACGAGCCTTATCCACCCGGTAAAACCTGCCAAAAATCTTGTCCCTGTCCTCCTTGGCCAGGCCGATGCCGTTATCCGCCACGCTGAACCGGAACTTTTTCCCTCGCGGCACTTCGGCACTTACTGTCACCGTGCCATAATTCTGAGTGTATTTAACAGCATTATCCACCAGAATAGTAATCAGCTGGCTTATTTTCTGCTCATCCCCCACCCACAGGATGGACTCCGGAATATTGCCCACCAGGGCAATATCCTTCTTGTCAGCCAGTGGCTGCATGTTCCTCAGCACCTGCCGCAGAGAGGCAGACATATCAAACTCCTGCATATTGAGCTTTTCCACGTTGTTGTCACTGCGGGCGATAATGAGCAGATCGCCTACCAGCTTACTCATCTTCTTTACCTCGTCCTTGACATCGTCAATAACCTGCTGCAGGAATGGAGACTGCACCGCAGGGTCATTGCTAAGGAGGTCAGCCGATGCCATGACCACGCTGAGAGGCGTCCGCAGCTCATGGGACGCATCCGCTGTAAACTGCTTCTGCCTGTCATAGGCGGCCTGCATAGGCGCCATGACACAGCCTGCTATGTAGTAGCCTGCCAAAGCCGCCAGCACCAGGGCCACCAGGGCTACAATACCCAGAAAATAGGAAAACTTCGTCAGCCCCTTGTACAGGGCATTGATGTCCTTGCCCAGATAGACAACGCCTACGTTCTGGCCGTTAATCTTCACATAGGCGGCAGTCATCATGATTACCTTGTCAGGATTGCCCTCATGCTCAAAAACAGCCACATCAGAAAAGGGCACATTCCCACCCCTGATGAGCTCCAGTACCTCGTCCTCCAGCCTCAGGGGAGCCCTGGAAAAATGACGCAGCTCGCCGTTGTTATCATAGGCATAGAAAAACATCCTCTCCCGATAGCCCAGGTCATCAGGAAAGAAGTTTGACTGCATCATCAGTGCCTCGCCGGAAGCCACATCCTGCACGGTACTGGACAATTCCCGTGCCTGCTCGGAGCTTACCGCCCAGATCATCCCCCGATAGCTCAGAACGATCAAAAGGGCAAAGAGCAAAAACATCAGGGTGGTATAAGCCACTGTCAGCCTAAGTCGGCTCCTGTAGAAAATATTGGTCAGCTTATGCTTATTTAATTTCCAGTTTATAGCCAACACCCCGAATCGTGCTTATCATCATCTGTCCGTCGGCCGACTCCAGCTTCTTCCTCAAAAGCTTCACATAGGAATCAATGTTATTTGAGCTTACCTCCGACTCAAGCCCCCATATCCTGTCCAGAATAATATCCCGGGGCACCACAATCCCCGTATTCTGCACCAGCAGGTCAAAAATCTGAAATTCCCGTGGGGAAAGCTGTATCACCTGCTCCCCCTTCTTCAATATCTTGGATGTCCTGTCCAGGGTAAAGTCCCCCAGCGCCATCATATCCTGCTGTATTTTCTGGCTGCTGCGCCGCCCCAGGGCACGGAGGCGCGCCATCAACTCCGCAAACTCAAAGGGCTTTACCAGATAGTCATCCGCCCCGGCATCCAGCCCTGTCACCCTGTCCTCCACAGAATCCCGGGCCGTCAGCAGCAGAATCGCCCTCTGGTATCCCTCGCTGCGCAGCTTCTTGCAGGCATCCACGCCGGACATCTTCGGCATCATCCAGTCCAGCACCAGCACGTCATAATCCTCATACATGGCATAATCATAAATCATATCGCCAGTAGTAACCCACTCGGTAGAAATGCCATTCTGCTCCAGCATGTACTTTATCAGCTTGCCCAGCTTCATATCATCCTCTGCCAGCAAAACATGCATAATATCAACCTCCACACATACTTAGCTGGTTTCATTTTACTAGCGTTGGGTGAAAATTCCATGAAATGGATAATTTCAGTTTATCGTTGTGCTTGATCGTTACTTCGTGCATATATGAATTGATATAGTTTGGTAGTTCGTGGACTCTGTTCAGACTAAAAATGGGCTGAGCGGGACAGCTACCCATAGAAAACACGCTCTCGCTCCTAGTTGTACCTAGCGGATGCTAAGCTCTTGCTGCGCCTACGGCTTGCAAGTCGCTAAGCACCGAGGCACAACAAAGGTTTTCTATGGGTACTGTCCTCGCTCATCCCTTTATTTATCTGAACAGATACAACAAAATAATAAAACGCCAATTGTTATCTGTTGCCACAGTGCTACATACAGCTTTACGAATAAGCCTGAAATAGGGGGGCGAAGTGGCTGACGAAACCTGTAACTGCCAGCAGATTTGCAAGGTAAATCTGCTGGCAGTTACAGAACTTATATGTTGTATTTTTATTGTAAATATGATACAATACAGATGTTGCAGGATTATGCCTGCAGGGCGGACGCGGTATGAAAATACCGTTATCAATGATACGGAATGATGGTCGCTCTATAAATAAGGCGGTGGGT
>JBJDWY010000123.1:0-7409 GCA_051866255.1 Anaerovibrio sp.
TTAGACCGAAAATAATCATGGAAATAGGGTTTTGTCACCCCTCCGAGCGCGAGCGTGTTTTCTATGGGTACTGCCGCTACCTGCCCCCTTCATAGTCTGAACAGAGTGCACGAATGAGCAAACTGCTTCAATATATGCTCGAAGTAACAAATTATCGCAACGAAAAATTGAAATTCAAATAGTTCTTGATTTTTCTGAGCAATTATGTCAGAATAAGGATTATGTATTTATAGGTGTCTTGTCATATGAAAAACTAAGGAGGAATTGTTTTGCTGTTAGAAAGACTAGAAAAGCTGCCGGTTGGCTCTTTTCATTATAAGCTGTTAGCGGTTACAGGCCTTGGCTGGCTATTTGACGCCATGGATACAGGCCTGATATCCTTTGTCCTGCCGATTTTGGCAAAGGACTGGGGCCTGGCTCCGGAGCAGATGGGCTGGATTGGCAGTGTAGGCTTTATCGGCATGGCGCTGGGAGCGGTGATTTCCGGCACCATTGCGGACAGGATTGGCAGAAAGCTGGTATTTTCCCTGACGGTTATCCTGTACAGCCTGGCAACAGGTGCCTGTGCCCTGTCCTGGAATTATGAATCATTGATGATTTTCCGCTTTCTGGTAGGCTTCGGGCTGGGAGGCGAGCTGCCTGTAGCGGCTACCCTGATGACTGAATATGCTCCTACGAAGCTGAGAGGCCGCTTTATAGTGCTGCTGGAGAGCTTCTGGGGGCTGGGCTGGCTGGCAGCCGCCTGCATTGCCTACCTGCTGATTCCCCAGTATGGCTGGCAGATTGCCTTCTTTATCGGTGCATTGCCTGCAGTGTATGTATTCATGATACGTTTGCACATGCCTGAATCCGTGCGCTATCTGATTTCCAAGAACCGTATCAGTGAAGCCCAGGAGATTGTGCTTATGCTGGAGAAGAAGCTGCATGTGGCCAGCGAGCCTTTTGACAAGGAGCTCAGTGACATGGAGAAGGGCACCTCCACTGTGGCAGAGCCGAAGTTCAGCAGCCTGTGGTCAGGCATGTTTGCCCGCCGTACCCTGATGCTGTGGCTGGCATGGTTCGGCATCAACTTCAGCTACTACGGCATCTTTATGTGGCTCCCTTCCATCGTATTCCAGCAGGGCTTTACGGTGGTCAAGACCTTTGAGTATGTGCTGATCATGACCTTGGCCCAGCTGCCTGGCTACTACTGCGCCGCATGGCTGGTGGATGTGATTGGCAGGAAGTACACCCTGTCCTTGTTCCTGCTGATTAGCGGTGTTGCCAGCTACTTCTTTGGCAATGCGGCAACACCTGGGGAGCTTCTGGCATGGGGTGCGGCAATGTCCTTCTTCAACCTGGGGGCATGGGGCGTGCTTTATACATATACGCCTGAGCTGTATCCTACCGCTATCCGCGCCCTGGGCAGCGGCTGGGCAGCCGGTTTCGGCCGCATCGGCAGCATGATTGCCCCTGCCATGGTGGGCATGATGATTGGCAGCAAGATGAGCAGCAGCGGCATCTTCATGCTCTTTGCCGGAGTGTTCCTGGCTGTGGCGCTGATTGTAGTTGGCCTTGGGGTTGAGAGCCGCCAGAAATCACTGGAGGAGATTGCTGATGAGGCTGCTGTGCACGGTGAGGCGGCAAGCTGCTGAAAATAATAAAATAATATAATATATCTGACAATGGTATAACAACTTTTATATAATGCAGGCAAAAGTAATTTAAGTGACATTACATTTGCCTGCATTATTTTTTTGAAAATTTTTTCCCGAAAATGCAGGATTTTGCCACAAATTGTAGAATTATACAATATATAGATATGATGGTTTGCGGTTTGTCGGTTTTCTTGAGTGATTTAAATTTATTTCCTCTATTCAAGAATATTTTTTAATATAAAATATCTTCTTGAATAATAAGCATTTCTTACTATCTTTTAAAACTTGTTGATAAGTATTTGTAACTATGTTATAATACAATAGCAAACAATCTCAAAAAAAAAAAACGATATAAAGCGATAAAACAAGAGAGGGGATAGGTATGAATCTACAAAAAAAGCTTATCATTTTCATCAATGGCTGTATCGTGGCAGCCTGTCTTGTTTTGGGGGTAATCAGCTATTTCATTGCCGGGCATGGCTTTGAAGTGGCACTGGTGCAGAAGGCTGATTCGGATTTGCGCCAGATGGAGGAAGCATTGGACAAGGAGTATCCCGGGGACTGGGTGCGGAAATCAGACGGCTTGTACAAGGGGAGCTTTCGTGCCAATGACAACGAGTTTCAGGTGGATTATTTTGCCAGGCTGACCGGTAACAATGTCACCTTTTTTGATGGGGCAACCCGTGTTGCCACCAGCTTCAAGGACGGCAGCGGCAAGCGCATGACGGGCACTGATGCCAGCGAGGCAGTGCAGGAGGCGGTACTGAAGAAGGGTGAGACCTACACCGGCATGGCAGAGGTGGCAGGCAAGAATTACCTGGCTGCCTACAAGCCGCTGAAAAATGCCAGCGGGGAGATTGTGGGCATGCTGTATATGGGTATTCCTACGGAGAGCCTTGGGGCACTGCAGAGCCAGTTTGTCTATACCATGGTAGGCGTGGTGGCAGTCATGCTGCTGATATTCGGCGTGGTTATTTCCATAGCGGCCAAGAAGGGGGTAGCTCCTATCAGGAAGGTGGAGGAAACCCTGGAGATGATGGCAGATGGTGATTTAACGGTGCCGGATGTGCAGATTGACGGCACGGATGAAATTGCTTCCCTGGCCGGTTCTATGAATAAGACAAAGGACAAGCTGAGAAATCTTTTGCAGGTCATCAGCAATTCAGCCCAGCAGGTGGCAGCTTCCAGCCAGCAGCTGACCGCCAGTGCGGACCAGACGGCTGAGAGCATTACCAACGTTGCCAACAACATCGTCAGCATGGCAGGTGCCGTGTCAGAGCAGACCAATGTGCTGGGGGATATGCGTGACAAGGCAGGCGACATGGGGCGTCAGATGGATGATGTGCTGGCAAAGTCAAATGTCATGCAGCAGGCGGCAGAGAACAGCCGACAGGGTGCAGAGGATGGCCAGGCCGCCGTGGTTACGGCAGTGGCACAGATGGAGCGCATGAGCCAGCAGATGGCAGAGTCGGCTCAGGTAGTTATCGGATTAGGGGAGCGTTCCAAGGAAATCGGGCAGATTGTAGATACTATCACCGGCATTACTGCTCAGACCAACCTGCTGGCATTGAATGCAGCCATTGAGGCAGCCCGTGCCGGTGAGGCAGGCAAGGGCTTTGCCGTAGTTGCCGAGGAGGTGCGCAAGCTGGCAGCCGAGTCGGCAGAGGCAGCTCAGAATATTGCAGATTTGATACGCACCATTCAGACGGATACCGACAGTGCTGTAAAGGCCATGGAGGCAGGCCAGCGTGAAGTTGAGCAGGGGACCGCCATGGTGCAGCAGTCCGGCGAGTCCTTCCAGAATATCAGCAGGCTGGTGGCGGAGCTGTATCAGCAGATTGAGTTCTCCCGCAGGAGCATCGCTTCGGCGGATGACAGTAGCAAGAATGTGGTGACCGGCATTGGCAACGTGGAGCAGCTCAGCCAGAGTACGGCGGCTGAGGCAGAGTCCGTATCTGCTGCTACGGAGGAGCAGACTGCCATGGTGCATGAGATGGCGGATGGCAGCCGGGCACTGGCAGAGCTGGCACAGGGCTTGCAGGACGAGGTCATGAAGTTCAAGATTTAACCGAATATTTAGTGTATCATAATGAAAATTCGCTTCTTCGGGTGTGGCCGGGGAGCGAATTTTTATTTGCAGTTTGAGGCATAAATCGGGCAATTGGCGGCAGGTCTTTTACCAGCAATCTGCACTGATATTTCAAGAATGTGGTGATTGTGCCGTGATGGGCATGGTGCGGTGAAGCAAAAAATAAAAAACAGGGCTGATGGGTGCGGCTGCAATGATGAAGCCATATCTCTCAGTCCTGTTTTTCGTTTGCAGTTTTATAGTTTTGCAGTTTTGCAGCCCGGCTGGAAGATAGTGCCGGTTTTGCTTTATTGCTTTACTGATTTACGCTGTGCTTTGCCTCGATGAAAGCAGTGAGGCTGTCCAGCCAGTCTGCTGTATCGACGGTGGCAATTTTGCCCTGATCGCTGGCGGCAGCCAGGGCAGGGTTGATTGGCAGCTGGGCGGTTGCCTCGATGCCGTGCTTGGCAGCCAGCTCATCAATATGGCTGTCACCAAAAATCTTGTGCTTCTGGTGGCAGTCAGGGCACTCAAAGTATGCCATATTCTCTACCAGCCCCAGAACCGGGGTATTGGTCATGCCTGCCATCTTGACGGCTTTTTCCACAATCATGCCCACCAGCTCCTGAGGGGAGGTAACGACTACGATACCGTCCACAGGCAGGGACTGGAACACGGTCAGGGGTACATCGCCGGTGCCGGGCGGCATGTCCACAAACATGTAGTCAACATCGCCCCAGCAGACCTCGGTCCAGAACTGCTTCACGGTGCCTGCAATGATAGGGCCGCGCCATACTACAGGATCTGTCTCGTTTGGCAGCAGCAGGTTTACGGACATGATTTTTGTGCCGTTGGCTGCTTCGGCAGGAATAAGCCCGTTCTCGTTGCCGACAACCTTATATGATACGCCAAACATGCGGGGAATGGACGGACCGGTGATATCCGCGTCCAGGATGGCGGCACGGTAGCCCTTCTTCTGCATGGCGGAAGCCAGCAGGGAGGTGACCAGGGACTTGCCTACGCCGCCCTTGCCGCTGACAACGCCAATGACCTTTTTTACACGGGATTCAGGATTTGCCTCAGCCAAAAGGCTCTGAGGCTGGGTGCGGTCGCCGCAGTCCTGTCCGCAGCTGCCGCAGTCATGGGTACATTCTTCACTCATTTCTTAGACCTCCAAAATACTAATTACACAGCAATTATCATTGATAATTTATTCTATGATATTATACCACGAATCAATGGCATTTGCACGTTTTCGACAATAGTCGTAAAATATCAAATTTTTTGCTGCCAGAATATAGGAGATGCTGCCAGAATGTAGGCAATAGGTGACGAGTGCCGGGGTGCTGGAGGCGGCAGGCAGGAGACATGAGGCATGAGGCATGAGAAAAGAAGCTGGCTGCTAAGAAATGGGGAGCTTCAATCGAAGGGTGACCAGTGGGGAACCAGCTTGGTTTTTCTGTTGGCACCAGATGGCTGGCCGCCTTTTTCCGGCGGTATGTAGGATGGATTCGCCACCGCTATCATGCGGGGCTTCTTGCGGCACTGGCTGATAATCCTGCCGCCCCGTGTCTTGACTATGAGGGTGGAGCCGTCTCCCATGATGTGCTTGGTGATTTCGATATCGCCCCCTGGCAGGGTGTTGCTTTGGGCGTTTTTTTCCTCTCGTTCTTTTTCAGCATCGGTTTTGGTCAGGGAGCTGCTTTGCAGGTCCATACGCGCCCATTCTTCATTTGAAATGCCTAACGCCTTTTGCTGCATCGTCTGGCCGCTTTTTATGGCCTCCTGCAATTCTTCCGTCTGCTTTGCAATAATCCCGGAAAGAATTTGGGCATAGGTTGATTTTGCCATGGTATTCTTGCGGTCGGTATTATTCCTGTAACTTGCTCTGCTGGCAGCTGCCCCAGAGGTATTGCTGATGATTTTATCCATGGGATGTTACTCCTTTCTGTCAGCTTGTGCAGGTATTGCCTGAAGGTGGTGATTCAGCTTAATGCACAACTGCTGCATTTTTCAGTATTTCATTAACTTGCTCTACAGATAAATCACTTATGTCGGCAATATCCTCAACAGGCATATTGCGTTTAAACATACTGAGGACGACTTGCGTTTCTTTTTGTAAAATGCCCAAATTAATTCCTTCATTCCGTCCACGGCTAATGCCCAAATTCATCCCTTCTGCCAAAGCTGCGACCCTGATGTTATTGCGTTCTATATTCCAAACATGTTCCTGGTCAAATAAAGTAAGCATAATCTCCTCAACCTCCGTTTCGCGTTCACTCAGGTATTCCTTCAGAAGATTTCTATCACGGCATATCCTGATAATCTTGAGCTATACCCCCTTTGCTGGACACCAGAAATGAATGGTATAATACATTCATGAGGTGATTACATTGACAAAGTATAGTAATGAATTTAAGGAAGAAGCCGTCAAGAGAGTTTTAGGTGGTGTGCCCGCCAGTCAGGTAGCCCGAGAGATTGGTGTTAACGTAAACACCCTATATACGTGGAAGTCAAGATATCTGAAGCATCCTGAGCAGCCCTTTGTAGGTAGCGGCAAGCTCCGTAATGCTGACGATGAGCTGCGAAAGATGCAGCGACGAATAAAAGATTTAGAACAGGAGAATGAATTCTTAAAAAAAGCAAGTGCCTTCTTTGCCAAGAACCTGAAGTGATCCGATATTATTACATAGAAGCCAACCGCAACAAATATCCGATTGCAAAGATGGTACGTTGGGCTAAGGTGTCCAAAAGCGGTTATTATGCCTGGCGGTCTCGTAAGCCGAGCCTGCGTGACAAGGCCAACAATGAATTACTTGATATAATCAAAAAGATTCACGAAAAATCAAATAAAACATACGGTTCTACACGGATTGTACGCGAAGTGCGCAAAAAGGGAATCAATGCCAACCACAAGCGTATAGAACGAATTATGAAAGAAAATGGGATTAAAGGCAAGGCACGTCGAAAATATAAGGCAACTACTTACTCTGACCATGATATGCCAGTAGCGGAGAACATACTTAACCGCAATTTCGTGGCAGAGCGTCCGGGACAAAAAATGGTCAGCGATATAACCTATATCCCTACGGATGAGGGCTGGCTCTATTTAGCCGGTGTCATGGATTTGTGCGGCCGCAAGATGGTTGGCGTGGCAATGGACAGCCGTATGACCAAGAAACTGGTAATCGCGGCCTTACAGGACGCCATAAACCATACCACTGATGTAAGTGGCTGTATTTTACATTCTGACCGCGGCAGCCAATATTGCTCCAAGGACTATATCGAAATGGCAGGAAAACACTGTTTTACAATGAGCATGAGCCGCAAAGGCAACTGCTGGGACAATGCGCCTATGGAAAGCTTTTGGGGCACTTTGAAACAGGAATGGCTAAACGAAAAACATTTTCGTACCCGTGCCGAGGCTAAGTCTGCAGTTTTCGAATATATATGGATTTTTTATAACCGCCAACGTATACATTCCACAAACAATTACCAAACGCCGGAGGAATATTACGCAGCCAGGGAAAATCTCAAAAAAGTCGCAGCGTAAGTTCATCCAAAATCGTAAAATTGAGAAAACGAAAGCTATTTTAAGAATGAGTTAGAAATCTTTCATTTTAGGTGTCTAATCGCCGGGGGAAAGGTTATCTCCTTTACCGCTTTCAGTGTCCTGCCATTCAATGCTACCTGCTCAGTGCACA
>JBJDWY010000124.1:0-7399 GCA_051866255.1 Anaerovibrio sp.
TGTGCCTTGGCAAAATGCTTGGAGCTGTTGCTTTCAATGAGAGTGATAGCCCTGGACAATACCATGCGGTCGCCTTTCAAAACGCCATTGACATATTCATCCTCGCTCATGATAAGCCGCCGCTTCGGTTTCATCCTGCCGCTGGACAGCAGGGGATTGATGTTGCCGGTAGTGGTATCCCTAACTCCCTCTATGCCGCTCATGACACTGCAGGCAAATTTTTCATCCGGCTCCTCCGGCACCCAGCTAGGCTTTGATGTGGTATAATTGGCCATAACTAACACTCCCCCTTTTTTCCCTGTGCTCCTTGCGGCGTTATTCCTCCAGCTCCTCCTTCGCCCTGTCAATCAGCAGGGTGAGAAGCTTGATGCCAGCCTCCGGGATATTGGTACCCGGAGCAAAGATTGCCACGGCGCCGCTCTCATAGAGGAAATCATAATCCTGCACAGGGATTACGCCCCCTATGCACACCATGATGTCCTCCCGTCCCAGCTTGGCCAGCTCCTGCACCAGCTGCGGCAAAAGCGTGTTGTGGCCTGCCGCCAGGGAGCTGAAGCCTACCATGTGCACATCGTTGTCCACCGCATCCTGGGCAGTTTCCTCCGGCGTCTGGAACAGAGGCCCTACGTCCACATCCCAGCCCATATCCGCAAAGGATGAGGCGATAACCTTCTGTCCCCGGTCGTGGCCGTCCTGTCCCATCTTCGCCACGAAGATACGCGGCCGCCTGCCGGTGAGCTCCTCAAACTCATCAGCCATCTCCCGTGCCCTCTCCAGCTCCGTCTTGTCGGTAAACTCGGAGGAATACACGCCGGAAATGGTGTGGATAACCGCTTGGAACCTGCCTGATACCTTCTCCACGGCATCAGAAATCTCCCCCAGGGAGGCATGAGCCCTGGCTGCATCCACCGCAGCTTCCAGCAGGTTGCCGTTCTCGCGGCTTTCTGCCGCCTTGGTAACACCCTCCAGGCAGCGGCGCACATCATCAGCATTGCGCTCCCGGCGCAGCTTCTCCAGGCGCTCAATCTGCGCCTGCCGCACAGCGGTATTATCAATGGCAAGGATTTCCAGCGGGTCCTCCTTTTCCAGCCGATACTTGTTCAGGCCGATGATGGACTCGTTGCAGGAGTCAATCTGCGCCTGGCGGCGAGCTGCCGCTTCCTCAATGCGCATCTTAGGCAGGCCGCTGGAAATGGCCTTTGCCATGCCGCCCAGGGCCTCCACCTCCTGAATATGAGCCCAGGCACGGCGGATAATCTCGTTGGTAAGAGCCTCCACATAATAGGAGCCGCCCCACGGGTCAATAATCTTGCAGACACTGGTCTCGTCCTGAATGTACAGCTGGGTGTTTCGGGCAATGCGCGCCGAGAAATCAGTCGGCAGGGCAATGGCCTCATCCAGTGCATTGGTATGCAGGGACTGGGTATGCCCCAGTGCCGCCCCCATTGCCTCCATCAGCGTCCTGGACACGTTGTTGAATGGGTCCTGGGCCGTCAGGGACCAGCCGGAGGTCTGGCAGTGGGTTCTCAGCGCCATGGACTTGCTGTCCTTGGCACCGAAGGACTTGACAATCTTCGCCCACAGCACCCGGGCGGCACGCATCTTGGCCACCTCCATGAAATAATTCTTGCCAATGGCCCAGAAGAATGACAATCGCTTGGCAAAAGCATCCACAGGCAATCCCGCTTTGATACCTGTGCGGATGTATTCCAAGCCGTCGGCCAGGGTGTAGCCCAGCTCAATATCAGCCGTAGCCCCTGCCTCCTGCATGTGGTAGCCGGAGATGGAAATGCTGTTGAACTTAGGCATGTACTTGGTGGTATACTCGAAAATATCGCCGATGATGCGCATGGACATTTCCGGCGGATAGATATAGGTATTGCGCACCATAAATTCCTTCAGTATGTCATTCTGGATGGTGCCTGCCATGACCTTCTTATCTACTCCCTGCTCCTCGCCGGACAGGATGTAGAAGGCCAGAATCGGCAGCACCGCACCGTTCATGGTCATGGACACGGACATCTGGTCAAGAGGTATGCCGCTGAACAGGATGCGCATGTCCAGGATGGAGTCAATGGCAACACCAGCCTTGCCTACATCACCCAGCACCCGGGGATTATCCGAGTCATAGCCCCTGTGGGTAGGCAGGTCAAAGGCGATGGACAGTCCCTTCTGGCCGGCTGCCAGGTTGCGGCGGTAAAAGGCATTGGATTCCTCCGCCGTGGAAAAACCTGCATACTGCCTTACCGTCCAGGGACGGAACACATACATGGTGGAGTACGGCCCCCTCAGGCAGGGCGGTATGCCGCTGGCAAAGTCCAGATGGTTCATGTGGTCGTATTCATCGTGGTTGTATATAGGCTTAATAGGAATATGCTCCATGGTCTTGCCGGTCAGGGCGGCAAAATCAGCACCGGCAGCCGACTCAAACAGCCTCTGCCACTCCGCCCCGCTGCCTGCCGGAGCATCCTTCAACTTCATATTGGTAAAATCAGGAAAAGCAGCCATTACTCAATCATCCCCTTCCTCTTTTGCAAAAGCTGCAGGATAGCATAGCAGTTGGCACGGACATTGATATACTCATCAATCCCTGCCTCCTTGTAGGCTTCTGCCAGCTCCTTTGGCGCGGCGCCTGCCAGGAATACCATTGCCTCCGGCAGCACCTGATGGAGCTTCGGAGCAAGCTCCGGCACAATCTCCGGGTAGGTGGCATCCGTAGAGCAGATAACCACTGCATCCGCCCCGGACCTGCCTGCCGCCTCCGCAGCTTCCTCCACCGTCTGGAAACCGTTGTTGCCCAGCACCTGGAAGGCTCCCACCTGCAAAAAGCCGGTGGTGAAGTCCGCCCTGGCCTTGTGCTGAGGTATCGGCCCCATATTGGCCAGGAAAACCTTTACGTTGTCACCATGCTCTGCCTGATATTTCTCCGTAGTCATGCGCAGGGCCTCATACCGCTCGCTCCAGCGGTGAGGCAAAATCGCCTGTACCGCTTCCTTTGCCGCAGCCTCAGCAGCCCGGCTGCAATCAATGGCCGCCCTCAGTTCACCGATGTCAGCGCCAGCCCTGGCAGCCTCAATAGCCGCCTGGACAATATCGCCGCTCTCCTGGCTGATTTTGCCTAGCTCTGCCAGCTTTTCCGCCTTGAACACATCATCTATATCCGACTCATAAGCTGCGATAGCCTCGCTTCTCGCCCTGCGGTTTGCCTCAAAATCCTCCGGCCTCTCATCCAGCAGCTTTTCCGTCATATTCGGGTACATGTTGCTGCCTACGATGCGGTCACGCCTGAATTCCAGCTTTTTGAAGCGGCTGGCCAGCACTGCCCCCACCTGCTCCTGAGGATAGCCTTCCAACAGGGCTGCCCTTATGCCGCCCCTGCCTTCCACAGTCTGGAACTCCGCCCAGATTTTTTCCTTGATCTCTTTGGTCAGGCTTTCCACCGCCCAGGAGCCACCTGCCGGGTCAATAGGCTGCAGCAGCCCGAACTCCTCCTGCAGCATGACCTGCACGTTCCTGGCAATACGGCGGGAGAACTCATCACCTTTCCGCACCGCCTCATCAAAGGTGCCGTTCTCGAAGGACTCAATGCCTCCCACCACCCCGGAGAACATCTCCGAGGTATTGCGGAGCATATTCACATAAGGGTCATACTTGGTCTTGAAAAACAGTGCCGGCTTGCCGTGGATATGTATCCTCTGAGCCTCGCTGCTGCAGCCAAAGGCCTCGGCAATCTGCGCCCAGACAGGCCGCACTGCCCTCAGCTTGGCAATCTGCATGAAGAAATTGGCCCCCATAGAAAAGCCGAACATTATCTGACCGGCAGCCTCATCTGCCGTCAGCCCCCTTTCCAGCATGGCTCGCATATAATCTGCCGCTATGGACAGGGTGTAGGCGATTTCCTGCACATCATTGGCGCCGCCCCGGCTGAACACATCGCTGCCAGCCATAAAGGTCTTCAAGCCCGGCGCATGCTTAATCGCCCACTTTGCCGCCAGATAGGCCTCATCGTACAGCTTGGCCAGGGACTGGCTGTTCCTGCCCCTGGCAGCCAGCTCCCCTACAGGATTGGCTCCCACAATGCCCTTTAAATCCCCCAGGCTGCCGCCACCTGACCGCACAGCCGCTGCCGTCAGGGCCAGCACAGGCACAGCAGAAGCACCTGCATAGATGTACAGGGGATACTTGTCAAGCTTCAAATCCGCAAGCAAAGTGCTCATGTCGTCCAATGTGCTGATGCTGCAGCCTCCGTCACCGGGTCTTTCTGCCTTGTCACTGCTCTGGCAGTCAAGGGTGGCAGCATCCAGGCGCACATTGTAGATAGTGGAGCCCTTGTCCTGCTCGTGGCGGAGCAGCTGATTATTCTCCTGAGGCATGGTCAGGTCACATGCCTGGGCGATACCCCAGGGAGCCTTGATATAGCCGTTAGGGGTCGCACCACGCAGAAAATCATCCATACCGGGATAGGAATCCTTCGGCAGGATATCCTCCGTGTCCCTGCGGAAATACATAGGCGAAAAGGTAATCCCTTCGTAGGTGTCCGTATACATCTTCTTTTCAAAGGGCGCACCCTTCAAAAGAGCTATACAGGCTTCCTTCCATTCATCATAGCTGGGCGGTGCAAATTCATCCAAAGGCACATCAGGAAAAACGCTTTCCTGCTCCGCCCTTTTCAAAATCGCCTGAAGGTCCAGGTCCTTCTCCTCACTCATACAACAACCTCCTTCAACTAAAAAATCCATCTGCCAGAGCATGCAGATGGACTTGCTACGATAGCACACGGCAGCCAGCCATAGCCAAAACCGGATATGCAGCGGAAACCGGCTGCCTGAAAAAACAAAACCAGCCCCGGGGACGCCACGGCAAAGCCGCAGCAACCCCAAAGCTGGTAGAAGACCGATTTCACGCCAAAGCAAAAGCTGTCGTTTCATAGCTCCATCCCCTACCCATCGCTCGCAGGTACAAGCAGATGCATCCAAAACTCCCCTGCTGTGGATGCAGCCGCTAACGGTGACGATTGAACAGGCAGTTCTCCTGACTCGGCTTCATCGGTTGGCACGCCTTCCCAGAGCCATCACGCCTTACGCCGCAATGTGCTGCCCCAGTGACATAAATGTGCCGCCCTCTGCCTTACAGTGGCGGGACCGTTCCGGCTTATACCGGATTCTCTATTAAGTCTGATATACAGACACCTGTCCTTACTCTATTAAATTAACTATATTTTACAGCTATATTTTATTGTTGTCAATTAATTTGATATATCTTAAGATATTATTTTTTTCTATTTACCACGAATCATGCTTACTATAACTATCTGCTATAACAAAGCATCTCCCCCCCCAAAAATGCCATCATCCCTGACTTCCTCATACCCGGAACCTATTGACAGCTTCCTGCATTTCCTCCGCCAGGGTAGCCAGAGCCTGGGAAGCCGCCGCGATTTCCTCATTAGAAGCCGACTGCTGCTGGGTTTCTGCCGAAATAACCTTGCTGTCATTTACGGCCTTGCGGCTGGCACTGTCAATGGAATCAACCGCCCGGACGATGTTGCCTGCCCCATTGGTCACCACATCTACCGCCGAGGCAATCTCCGTTACCTGCACCTTGATATTGTCAATTTTTTCAATAATGGACTGGAACTGCTGGCCTACCTTGCGTATAGCCTCGGTACCGTTGGCAACGGTGGCAGAGCCATTTTCCATAACCTGCACCGTCCTGTCCGTAGACTGCTGAATGCTGCTGATCCGCTCCTTGATGTTCTCCGCCGCATGCTGGGATTCTGCAGCCAGCTTGCGCACTTCCTCCGCTACTACGGCAAAGCCCTTGCCTGCTTCCCCGGCACGGGCAGCCTCAATGGCCGCATTCAGTGCCAGCAGGTTGGTCTGGTCCGCAATGGCTGATACGGAATCCACAATCTGACCGATGGCCGCAGACTGCTCCCCCAGCGTATTAACCATCTGCTCGGACTTCTGCACGCTCTGCTCTATATCCGCCATCATGGCCACGGCATTTTCCATCAGGCCTGCACCTTCGTGGGCGGAGCCAGCCATCTCATCCGTGGATTTCTGCACGCTGCCAGCCTTTTCACCCATCCGGCCTATATCCTGGAAAATCGTGTCCACCTCAACCTTGGCGCGGTCAATATCCTCCAGCTGCCCTTCCATTTCATCATTTACCCCGGCAACATGCTCGGCAATGCGGATAGAGCTGTCCGCCGACTGCTGGGCGTTGGCGGTCAGTTGCTGGGATGCCGCCGCCACCTGCTCCGAAGTGCCTGACATCTTGACGATCAGCTCCCGGAGATGCCTGCTCATTTCGTTGAAGGAGCTTGTCATGGAGCCAATCTCATCCTCTGATGCCACCGGCAACGCTTCCAGATGCAGGTTGCCCCCGGAAAGCTGCTCCGCATGACGGGCCAGCTCCGTAACAGGCACCACAATCTGCCGTGCCATCTTCATGCAGGCCAGCTGCCCCAAAAGAAGCGCCAAAACAGTCAGGCCGCCAAAGATCAGCTTCAGCTTCGCCACAGGTGCATACAGCACGGACTCAGGTACAGCCAGTGCCACAATCCAGCCGCTGGAAGGAACTGTGGCATAAGCCAGCAGCTGCGTCTCACCAGCAGCCTCTATGCTGGCAAAGCCCTGGGAATTTTGCGACATGGAAGGAAAAACATCCTGCAGCTCCGGGATATTTTCCACCCCGGTCAGAAGCTCAGCACTGCCATTGGTAGCCAGCAAAGTGCCGTTCTTTTCAAAAATGTAGCTGGTGCCTGCTCCCTGATAATTCAGCTTTGCCGCCTGCTCCTGCAATACATCCACCGCCAGATCAGCCCCCACTACACCGAAGATTTGCCCATTATGCTTATACGGCTTGGCAATAGTCACGCAGTATTTGCCTGTATTAAAGTCCTTATAAACCTCTGTAAAAACCAGCCCGCCTTTGGCTTTGGCAGCCTTATACCATGGCCTTTCCCGAGGATCCATCTTGTCACTGACATCACCGCCATAGTAAAACACGACCTTGCCATCGCCTTCATGGCCATAATAAAAATCCAAAAATTCCTTGTCATTGACAATCAGTCCCTGCATATCCCGCATATCCGCAACGGTACTTTCCTCCCCCAAGTTTTCCCGGATAGCCGTCATATGCTCCACCGCAGTTGCCTTTTCCTTCAGCCAGCCTTCCAGCTCTTCCTCCTGCTGTGCCATAGTCAAGGAAAGTTCTTTCTCCACGCCATTCTTCAGATTTGTGTAGGCCTCATAAAAGCCTATGGCCGACACTGCCAGCACCAGCACACCTATCATGCCAGCCAGCAACATAAATTTTTGTCTTAGCTTCATCTCCCTTTACCTCCCTATATAATCTTGCAATATCTCTCAAATACTCCCGTTTTCTCAGTTTT
>JBJDWY010000125.1:0-7393 GCA_051866255.1 Anaerovibrio sp.
CACTGGAATAGCGGATGAAAAACACCCACCATTACCCCTGAAGAGCCAAAAATATCTGGAAATGTTGGATGTGGTACTTCCAGTGCCGAATACTGATGAGGTTATATTTACGCAGCCAGGCTTAAAATATTGCCAGGCTGCAGCGCAAGTGGAAGTATTAAAGAGCACTTCCTTGTTGCCATATAGCGTAACGGAACGTGAAGAACTATCAAAGGTGCTTTTAAACGATATAAAGTGGAGAATACTTGAAGATATAATTTTTTATCAGTTGTCTAAAGATGCTGATTTTAACAGGGATTATGTTTTGGATAAGTTTAAGTCAGCAGCTGCTGATGGTGAATTTGACATTGTATGTATACATAGAAGGTCAAATGAAGCGGTGGTAATGGAAGTGAAACATCCTGCTAAACGTGTAGAGCAGCAGACACGCCATTTGAATGATGCGCAGTGCTGCCAAGAATTTGAAGCCTGGGCTCACACGAAAATAACAGGGAAAATGGTTGTGTATATGGGGGAAACCTTGGATGGAAAATGCTTTAATGTGAACTATGTAGGTGCAGAAGACCTGCTGAAATCACCGCTGAAATATGTGGAGCAAGCTAAGAAAATGATGAATAGGTAAGGTAGCTCATTTAGAGGTGTCATGAGAATGGCATCTCTTTTATTTTGCGACAAATTCGGGATTTAAAAACCTCTGGATAGGATATGCTATTGCCAGCAACAAAATAGATATTTCTGTGGGAGGTTTTTCAAGTGGCAATATCTGAAGAAGAAAAAAACAAACTGGAAGAAATCAATGCGGTAATGAGCAATAAGAGTTATCAGGATATATATCAGCAGCTGGTTGACAGCATCATGAACAATGATGTTCCCTGGCAGAAGCCGTGGGATGGCAATGTGGGCAATGAACTGCTGGGAACGCCTATCAGCGGTGGCTCCGGCAGGGGATATACAGGAGCTAACAAATTGTTCCTGACCATCCTGCTCAATCAGCTTCGCGATCCGGAAGGCAATGTGGATCCACGCTTTTATACTTACAAGCAGATCGAAAAGCACGCGGACAAAGGGTATCACCTGGTAAAAGGGGCGCATGGCTGCTGCATTACCATGTATTTCAAAAATACCCACGATAAAGATGGGGACCCGTTACCGCTGGAGGAGCAAAAGTGGCATAAGGCCTATTGTACGGTGTTTCATCCGAGCCAGATAAGGCAGTCAGTATATGTGCTGGATAAGGATGGCAATAAAATTCCCCTGCTGGATAAGGATGGCAATCAGCGCATAGGCAAAAACGGCAAGTTTTTGTACAAGATGGAAGACAAGCCGTTTCCTAAGTATGTGCCCCGGTTTAGGCCCTACACTCACGAAGAAACTAACGAGCTGATTGAGATTTTGATAAAGAAGTCTGGTGCAGTAATTTCCCATGACCAGGGCAACAAGAATTTTTATCGGCCCGGGGAAGATGCCCTGCATCTGACACCGCCTTCAACCTACAAGGATATTAATGACTATTATCGTACTGCGCTGCATGAGCTGTGCCATTGGACAGGCCATTCCAGCAGGTTAAATCGCAATCTGAGAGGCGGTTTTGGCAGCAGGGAATATGCCAGGGAAGAATTGCGCGTTGAAATTGCTGCAGCTTTTATCTGTAGCAATTTCAATATACCGCTTTCGGAGCAGCATGGTGCTTATCTGAAAGGCTGGCTGGAAGTCCTGGATAAAGATCCCAAAGAGATGGAGATGGCCCAGCGTGATGCTCATCGGATTATCAATTACATCAACAACCTTGTCAGGGACAGGGTAAAGGAGCTGGAAGCTGTCCGGGAAAATCCTGATAGTGAATATTCGGATAGTGAGGACAAAAATAAGAGCAGGAAAAATACCCCGACCAAGCCTGATGAAGCGGTAAAGGGAGGAGAAGGAAAAAGCAGCAACGGCTCCGGGGAAAAGAGCAATCAGCCGGAGCCAGTGCCGGAAACTCCTAAAACTGCTGATAGTGTCGAAAAGCTGATGAGTGTCCGGCTTCATCATGTAGATGATGGGATGAAGTGGGCAGGCAAATCATTTATTGAAACAGTTAAGGAAAAGCTGCCAATAGATTTTAAGCAGTATAAATCGTCTTCGGCGGATATTATACCTGCTGTGCAGGAGAAAATGACAGAATATCTGCTGCAGCTGGATGTTAGGGCTGGTGATGTGCTGCAGGTGGAAGACAGGCTGTTTTATCTAAACAAATCAGGTAAGCTGTCAAATATCAAGGAGAATAATTTTTTCCAGGAAGTTTCAATCCGTAATTTTAAGGGAATGCAGATTTTTGCACCGCTTGAAGGAAAGAAAAGGGAGCAGATCAAGGCGGAGCAGATTGCTCAGATTGGGCAGGAGGCTTTCGATGCTTACAGGGCTCAGTTCCGGGACGTGTTTTTTGCCGGGGAAAAGGCTTACCAGGAAAATATCAAAGATAATGTGGAGATGCAGTATAAAAAATTTATTTATGATCATACCTTTGATTATGGGCTGTCTGGCATCCGTCCATGCGATCAGAAAGCCTGGCAAAAGGCTGATATGGATTTTTGCCTGAAGGTTTTCGAGAACAGCATGGGTGATGCTGTAGCCATGTTTAATGCTGTAAACATCGTTCAGCAGCATAGCCCCTATGCGGTTGCCAATCCAAAGCTGGAATACAGTGATTATCTTACGGATTGCATCATGAAAAATCCGGAATATCAGAAAATCAAAACAGGCATGGGAATGAGCAAAGAAAATAGCTCCCAGAGATAGACAGGAGGGTATAGCGTTATGAGTGAGTATGAAATTGAATTGCGGGGTTTTGGCATGAATGATAATCAGATTGAGATTATCCGGGAATTTCTTACAGAAAAAGTGGTGGGTGAGTATTTTTCGCCGGATGAATACTATCCTGCTGATCCGGTGGAATTTTTGCAGGCATGGGAACATGAGAAGGATATTGGTGATTTTGGGGAGCTGAGGATAGCCGGGCGTGATGATTATCTGATTGTTGCAGACGAAAATCCCTACAGGGCAGGTGAAATAATGCCTGAGATTAATGCCAGGGTGGAAGCTGCCGGAGAGATGCTGTGCAGCGTTATGCCAAAGCTCAGGGAGATGTATATCGATGCTGTGGATTTCAGGGACTTTCAGGAGTCCGATGAAAAATCAATAGTCAAAGCGATGGAAATGCTGGAGGAAGGATATTACGCAGCTGATATTTTGACTTATGTTCATAAGGCTGTAATATTGGACAATCCTGGTATGACAGCGGAGGAAGCTTTTCGGAAAAGTACAGATATATTGAGGTTTGCTGAAAAAGCGTTTTATGACGAGCCTATTAATGAACCATCATTAGTGGCGGAGTTTTATGAAACCATGAAGGAAGCTATGCTGGATTTCCGTGAAATGGTACAGTCCCTGGATGGCATCAAAGCCAAAGGCAGGGAGGCTTTGCAGAGATTTTTAGGTGAGAAGGATTATGCCAGCAGCCAGGACCAGGCTAAAGGCAGATAAGGAGAGAACATATCATGACAAGCAAAGAAAGCCTGTTGGCTGAGAATAGCCAGTTTTTGGCTGATGTTAAGAATAATCCTGAGAGATATGTGGAATTTTTGAATACAATGGCAAAGTTTCACAAGTATTCATTGGCACAGCAGATTAACCTGTTTTTCCATGCTCCGGCATCCACCGTAGCTGTGGCAACAGCACCTATATGGAACAGTACCCTTGGCTGGCAGCTGGAAGAAAATGCTCCCGGTATAGAAATTTTAGATTCTACATCTACTGATGTGGAGAAAGTTTATGATTTTCGCTATACTGATAAGTATAAGGCCGGGACACAGCCGGAAAGCATTTTGTGGTCATTTCGCGAGGATGAGCACAAGGAGATACTGGATAATATGTTTCCAGGGGAAGGTTCCCTGGCAGAGCGCATGATGGATAGCTTTACTGCGGCAGCAGAGCGATATAATGCCCTGGATGGAATAAATGAAAAAATCTCTGATACAGAACTCTATGCCCTCAGCTGCAGCTATATCATGCTGCAGCGGCTGGGCTATAATGCGGAGGATGAGCTGGGGATGCAGTTCATGCTGCACGATTGGCAGGATTTCAATGCAGAGTTCATGCTTAGCCAGGTCAACAGCATGACTGGAAATATGCTGACTCCTATCGGCCTTATCATTAAGAATCAGGAAAAAGCTAAAGAAAAAGCGAGGAGCGATGAAAACAATGGAAGACAACGAGATGAGCTGGGAGAGGGAGGAAATTCCTCTGGAGAATCTGTACCTGGGGCAGTGGGGGAACGCCCGGAGAAACTTCCTGATGAGCGAGAAGCCAGACCAGTGGCAGGAAATGTTGCAGAAGGGGACGGCGAAAAGTTACCTGATGAATTATCAGGAGGAATACAGCCAGAAGGCGGATCGTCTGGAGAAGCAGCTGATGGAGAGGAACGGAATACCGGAGCAGCTTCCACCGGGGATGCCGTGTCTGGAGTACGCGGGGCTGCTGAACCAGGTGAGGGAGATAGTCCAGGAGTGCCTGCTGAGGGAGATTTGCGAGATGGATTGACAGATATAGACCTGGGAAGATTTGATTTCGCTGCTGATATGTCTTCGGCTAAAGGCAAGAGGGCAGTGTTTGCCATAAATCTGGCAGCTATCAAGCTGGCAAAGGAATTGGAGGCTGCCGGGAGGCCGGCCCTGCCCAACGAGCGAGAACTTCTGAAAAACTACCGTGGTTTTGGCGGCATCCCGGAGGTGTTCGATGAGTTTAATGCGTCCTGGAAAAATGAGTATGATGCGCTCAGGGACACTTTGACAGCAGCAGAGTATGCAGCTGCCAAAGGTTCCGTGCTTAATGCCCATTATACTTCCCCGGAGGTTATCCAGGGGATTTATAAGGCTCTTGAGAAGATGGGCTTTCAGGGTGGCAATATCCTTGAACCAGCAGTGGGTTCCGGCAGGTTTTTTGAGGAAATGCCTTCGGCAATGAAGGAGGGCAGCAATCTTTTTGGCGTAGAGCTGGACAGCCTCACCAGCCGTATTGCTGCTCTTGCTCATCCGGAAGCGGAGATTACCAATCAGGGCTTTGAGGAGACCAAGTTTGCCAACAATTCCTTTGACCTGGCAATCAGCAATGTGCCATTTGGCGATTATAAGATGCGTGCTGACCTGCCGTATCGAGACAAGGGGATGCTGCTGCACGATTATTTCATCGCCAAGATGGTGGATCAGGTGCGCCCAGGCGGTATTGTTGCTGCTATTACTTCCTCCGGAACGTTGGATAAGCACAATTCCAAGTCTCGTGAATATATAGCCAGGAGAGCGGAGCTGGTAGGGGCATTTCGCCTGCCGTACACAGCGTTCAAGGGGGCAGGTACGGAAGTAACTACGGATATCCTTTTCTTCAAAAAACGTGAGCGTGAATTACCAAAGGATGAGCCATTTTACGAGAAATGGATTAATTCTGATGTTAATGGCTACATACCCACCAATGATTATTACCGTGATATTTATGCAAAGTCTGGAAAAAAATTCACTGATAATGTTCTGGGCGAAATGAGGCAGCGTAGCGGTCCATTTGGTACTGAATGGTTTTGTGACGAAAACCCGGACAGGCCCTTGGCCGAGCTGCTGGATGAGGCAGTGCAGACGAAAATTCCAGAGGGAATATATCAGGAAAGTGCAATTCCGTTGCCTGTGCCGGTGCAGGAAAAGGCTGCCCGTGCAGGGGCTATAGGATTTTTCTATGAGGATGGCCGTGTTGTGCAGATTAAGTCTGATGGTACGCGGGATAATAGTGATGTTTCAGCTGCTGATGAAAAGCGGCTTATTTCTGCTATCCATATCCGGGAGGCAGTGTATGAGCTGCTGGAAAATCAGCGTAAGGGCTGCACGGATGCTGTATTGGCAGAAAAGCAGCACATTTTGAACAGATGGTACGATGAGCATGTAGCACGATATGGCAGGATTCAGCAGGACAGCAAGCTGAAAAAGATATTTGCCCAGGATCCGTCTTATTCCCTGCTACGTTCTTTGGAAGTGTATGATAACAAGATATTCCTCAAAAAAGCGGATATTTTCACCAAGAGAACTATTAAGCCTGATATTGTGCCTCAACATGCTGATACCGCCGAAGATGCTTTAAAGATTTCCCTGAATGAGCGTGGCGATGTAGACCTTGAGTATATGGCAGGGCTGACAGGCAGCTCAGAGCAGGATGTTATCAATGACCTGGAGTTTACCAGCATTTACTACAATCCTGCAGCAGATAAATACCAGCTGGCAGATGAATACTTATCCGGCAATATTCGCCAGAAAATTGAGGAAACAGAGCAGGT
This sequence comes from Anaerovibrio sp., assembly GCA_051866255.1. Classification (GTDB taxonomy): domain Bacteria; phylum Bacillota; class Negativicutes; order Selenomonadales; family Selenomonadaceae; genus Anaerovibrio. The sequence continues at coordinate 6,350 of JBJDWY010000125.1, forward strand.
TATAGCTGATTTGTCCGAGCGGAAGCAAAAGGCTGTGGCAGAAAAGATTTTTCCTGGCTGGGACAGATATGAATTCACTCCGGCAAATGAGATGGAGGCACATATTTATAGCGCGATTCAAAACCGTGTCAAGGAGTATAATGTCGACAAGGACAGCAAGATGTATCTCCATAAACACTATGACAATCGTGACCTGATGCTGATGGCGTATGCGGCGCAGTTAATCTCCATACCGCTTGAATATGACAAGGATCCATTGTTTCCGCTGCAGGCAATCAAGCTGGGCAGACCGATGGAACAGCGGTATAGAGCCTGGGATATGGCGTCATATTATCATGGGCTTTTGCTTCGGCTTAAAATTCCCGAATTTGTTTTGATAAATATCCGTGAGTGCATGTTTGACAATCCTGATCATCCAGATGCCTGGAAAAATCCGGAGTACATGGCTCCGGTGTACAATTTTTTGCTGAAAAAGGGTTCAGAGCTGGATGTGGAAGAATACCAGAGCAAGATGCGTGGTTTATCCTACCAGGAACAAAAAGCTTTTTTTGACAAGGAAGCGGCAGATTTTCCTGCCTTTTTGGAAGCTTATCAGCAAAAGGCTGCTGAGTTGGTAGAAGCTGATGAGGCATGTCGGCAGCTGCAGCAAAAAATTGATAAGATGGAGCGCAACCGGCAGGCTCTGGAAGCGGCCAAGCCGGAAGATTTGCAGCCGGGAGAAATTTCGGTCAACCTTGGTGCAACCTGGCTAAAACCATCCACTGTCAGGGAGTTCCTTTTTGAGACTTTGAATATCCCATCTTATCAAAGCAATATCACGGTGGAATTTTCTCATGTGACAGGGGAATGGAAAATCAACAATAAAAATGTCCTGGAAGACAATCCTCTGGTGAATACTACCTATGGCACATCCGGCTCTAGTGCAAATGGGAAAAATGCCCTTGAGCTCTGTGAGCTGGCTTTGAATCTGCGTGAAGCGAAGATTTATGAGGCTCTTCAGGGGTAATGGTGGGTGTTTTTCATCCGCTATTCCAGTGTTTATGC
>JBJDWY010000126.1:0-31491 GCA_051866255.1 Anaerovibrio sp.
CCCATAGAAAACTCGCTCTCGCTCTTAGCACAGCCTCGCGCTTCTAAGCTCCTGCGTCGCTTACGCTCGCACTCGCTAAGAAGCGAGGCTGCACTCAAGGTTTTCTTTGGGTACATGCCACACCTGCCCTTTCTTGGTCTGAACAGATACAACAAAATGACAATCGCTACAAATTGCAGGCTACCTTGGCGATAATACGAGGTATTGCATCAAAACGACAATGAGGCCTAGGAAGCTGACGAAGCTTGAGACTGCTAACAAATTTGCAGGTGACAGTGCTCATAAAATTTTCCATAGGTATTGGTAAAAGTGTTAGAAAATAATATAATAATAGCTAAAGAAGTAAACTAATGATATATTTAGATATAGGGAGGGGCTTATGAAAAAATTATATGTGGTTGTGGATATGCAGAAAGATTTTATTGATGGCAGCCTGGGCACCAAAGAGGCTCAGGAAATGCTGCCGCGTATGGCTGAGCGTTTGGCAGAATTACAGGCTAGTGAAGAGACAGATATTGTATTCACTATGGATACCCATGGCAGCGATTACCTGGAGACTCAGGAGGGAAAAAATCTGTCGGTGCAGCATTGTGTCAAAGGTACAGATGGTTGGCAGATAGCGGAAGTTTTGCAGGAGTTTGCAGAAAAAGCTGTTGCTATTGTGGAGAAACCTTCTTTTGGTTATACCGGCTGGCAGGAGATTGCTGCAGGTTATGATGAAATTACCCTGGGAGGCCTGTGCACGGATATCTGCGTTATATCCAATGCCATGCTCCTGAAAGCATTTTTTCCAGAAATTAAGATAAGGATTGACAGCACCTGCTGTGCAGGTGTTACGGCTGAAAGCCACATTAATGCCTTAAATGCTATGAAGATGTGCCAGATGGAGATTATCTGAGCAGCAATCTGGTGAGTTGCATGAAAAGTGTTTTTACGGAGGGTATTATGGATAATTGTAAAGAAGTGTTGGATAAGATTTTGCAAGACACTAAGAAAAAAGCAAGCTCTAAGCTTAAAGTTGCTGATAAGAAGTTGTATGAACAAGTTTTGACGGAAATGCTGCAGGCAGAAGGGGTTTCTGATGCAACTGAGAGGTATATATACGATGGATTAAAGTTTTGTGGGGCAAAACCCTTGAAAGAATATATTTGCCATGCTAAAAATCCAGTTGATGTTTTTCATAGGTTTACCAGGGGAAATTTGTACGGCAAAAAGACTACAGAAACAGCCCGTATGGTATTTTCTCTCTTTGGTTTGTGCTTGAATGACCAGCCCCAAGAAGTAGAATTGTTGGCAGCAATAATCATACGTATTCCAACAGTTGTCATGAATAAGGAAAATAAGCTGGATGGCAATGCACCTAAGTATGTTGAGCAGTTCCTTAAAAATTTAAATAGCGATGTTGTTTTGCCTACGGCTGAGGTGTTGAATGAGGCGGGGCTTCAGATGGGGGCAATGCGTAATTTCAACAAATTTATTGAGCAGATAAAAGGTCAGTATGATTTTTCAAAAATGGATATAGCTTGCCAGAAAAAAATGGCCATGCTGGAAAATTGGTTTGTGCCGGAAAAGCCACAGGCCACAGAGGAGCAGGTGTTGCAGTTAGCAGAGAAGCAAGCAAAGCTGGTACAACCTGTGAAAGAAAACAAATCCAATGACAAAGAACTGGTTGTGCCTCAACATGCAAAGCCTGTTCCTCAAAATGATAATGGCAGTGCGGTTGATAAAGAAGATAAGCAGGCAGAGGAGAATGTGCAGGCTATTCTTGCAGGCTATGAGAAGAAAATTAAAGAATTACAGCAGCTTTGTAAGCAGGAACAGCAGCATGTGGAAAGGCTGGAACTGGAGAAGAAAAGTTACCTGGACAAGCTGGCGCAAAAAGAGGAGTCCATTGAAAATTTGCAGGCATTGCTGGCAGCCAATAAAATTGAGCTGGCTAAGTTGCAGGCAAGTTTAGACGTCTCGGAGCAAAATGTAGCGGAGCAGGAGAAGATGATTAATGTACTGAAAGCAGAAGTGGAGAAAGCTCCTGTAGAATTCTTGAACAGCCTTTGTTCGAAGCTACGTATAGAATATCTTGATTTTATGGAATCAGAGGGCATGGATATGAGCATTGATTTGGGGGAAAATTTCCGGGATCAGTTGCGTAATGTATTTGCTATCTGCATCAAGGCCGGGATGAAGTTTTAATTGAGGTGGAGAGAGTGGGCAAAGAGTTTGAGGCGTATTTTGGCATTGATTTTGGGACAACCAGCAGTGCGGTTGTAGGAATAAATAAATTAAAAGGTACATCCAAGATTGTTAAATATGGTGATGAAGAAGGGGTGCCAATTCCTTCCGTTGTGGCAATTGACAGGCAAACAGGCGAGGTTTTTACAGGCCGTGATGTCTGGGCAAGGCAGATGGAGCTGAGCGAGTCATGTGAGTATATATCCTCTGTTAAGACGATTTTGGATAGTGATGCTACCTGGCAGTTTGGCGGCCGGGAATGGAATGCTGTCGATATTGCAGCAGAAATTTTTAAAGCCTTAAAGGATAATGTCAGGGAACGCAATAATGTAGAATTGAAACATGCCACGGTGGCCATTCCCATCGGCTTTAGTTCGGCAAAAAGGACTAAATTGCGGGAAGCGGCACAAAGGGCCGGTATTATCATTGACACCATGGTCAGCGAGTCTACGGCAGCCTTTTTTGCCAATTATCATAGTTTAAAAAGTGCCACCAATGTAGTTGTCTTTGACTGGGGCGGTGGTACCCTTGATATTTCCGTGTTGCGGCATGAGAAGGGACGGGTATCAGAGCTGGCTACAGGCGGCATGGAAAAGGCGGGAGATGAAATTGATCGTCAGATTGCCCTCAGGATGCATCGGAAAATTGCCCGTACCAAGGGCAAGGAAATTGCTTTTGAAGATATGCCGCCAATGGCGCAGGATGTGATGCGGGTGCGATCGGAAAAGGCTAAACGGGCTCTGAGTGACTCGGATACAGTGCGTTTTAATATCAATAAATATGGGGAATATGGTGTCTGCCGTGAAATTCTGGAGTATGACTGGTTCAGGGATATTGTGGAGCCATTTGTTACGGCGGCTATTGATTGCCTGCAGCAGACTATCGGCCAGTCAGGGTTGGGAGCAGCTAATATTGACAGGATTTTGATGGTAGGTGGCAGCAGCAATTTGCGCCCTCTCCAGGAAGAAATTGAAAAAATCTATGGGGACAAGCTGTATTACCCGGAAGAAACTATGTGGAATGTGGGGGAAGGGGCAGCCATGCTGGCAAGAAATCCAGGCGGATATTATTCTAACCAGCAGGTAACTATGTTGCTCTCAGATAACACTCCGTTTGAGCTTCTGGGAACTGATGTCAATTTGCAGAACTGGCATAAGGAATACAACTTTGGCATCGTGGATCCTGATAGCAGTGCCAGATTTGTTTTTAGCGGCAGTCCGGATATAGACAGTTCTCTGGATAAATACCGCTCCATTGATTTGCCACTGTACAAGTTTTTACAGGAAAAGGTCATCGTAAAAGCATTGGTGGATGAGAACAGGGTATTTCGGGTGCTGGTCAGGAGTACCATGCGTGCTGATGAATTTCAACGGGTATGGGAATATGCCGGTTTAAAATTTTACTACAAGTTGAAATAGAAGTGGGTGACGGTGTGCAATGACAGATATTAGCAATACCTGCATAGGCTTTAAAAGCAATTTACAAGTGGTCATTGATGACAAAACATATTCCTACGATAAAGACAGGCATTTTCTGGCCAGTGTTCATGATCCGCTGGCCTTGAATTTGCTGAAAGAACATGGCATTAATTTTGTCAATGCTCTGCAGCGGCAGGAGTACGAAAAATTTACGCGCAGGTGCCTGTATGCCATAAAAGGCGATTACCCCTTTGGGACTATTGGCAATAAGCTGGTGTGCCGGTGCATTAATGTGTCTTGCCAATATTTTGCCAAGTGCCGTCCGGATTATCAGCCTGCTGAATTGGAAGCTGTGGCTGCAAATAAGGAACAGGCTGTGGAGGCGGCGCGATTTGAGGCTATATGGCATAATATGGAGCAAGCTGGACAGGGTAAAACTGGCATAGTTGAGACAGTAAATATATTGGCTACCCCTTCGGCAACAGAAGTTGTCAGCATGGAGCCAGCAGAGGCGACAATTGATATGAATGTATTGCCTGCCGAGGAAAGTCCGCTTCCTGGCGAGCCGGTTGCACCGCCTGCCGAGGAAAAACATGTTGCTGCTTTGCAGCCTGCTGAACCAGAGCAGGCACGTCGTGGCCGCAGAAGCAGGCGGCGCAAGCTGGCAGCGGAAGCAGTTCAGGCTGCTCAGGCAGTGCAGGCAGAGCCTGAGGCGGCTCCGGTGAAGGCTGCTGCTTTGTCAGTGAGCAAAGCAGAGCCTGTATCTGCTACCAGGAAAATTGATTTTAATGCATTTAAGGATGTGGAGCAGTCAGAGGTTATTGAACTGCCTGTGACGGAGCGTACCATTATCAATGCCGGTCCTGGAACAGGTAAAACTTGGACTTTGATTGAACGTATGAAGCAGCTGCTGGTGGAGCAGCAGGCCGATGCAGGTGAAATTCTGGTTTTGTGTTTTTCCCGTTCTGCCGTGGCAACAGTAAAAGAGCGCCTGCTGGATGCGGCTGAGGCATTGCCGGATAACTGGCGTGAGATAGAGGTAAGGACATTTGATTCTTTTGTGACCTATATGCTGGCTGTATTGCAGGATGCGGAAGAATATGCAGCTGATTTCCCGGCGAATTTTGTTCTGGGGCGGCTGAATTATAATACGAGGATTAGCCTGGCTGTAGAATTATTTAACAAGCATCAGGATTTATTGGAGCAATACAAACATATTATTGTTGATGAAGTGCAGGATTTGGTTGGTGTCAGGGCTGAACTGGTATTGTCCATTCTCAAAGGGCTGCCTGATACCTGTGGCTTTACCCTGCTGGGGGATGCCTGTCAGTCACTGTATGATTATCAAGCTGACCAGGACAAGGCCGTGATGCCGTCTGTAGAGTTTTACTACAAGTTGTTCACATATTTTCCTGAGGCAAATTATTTTTCCTTTACCAGGAATTGCCGTCAGGAGGCATCCTTGGCAGATTTAATCGCGCCATATCGAAAAGCTATTTTAGCTGATGATAAGCGGATGATGGAGGAAGCATTGGACAGCGTTTTGGCTAAGTTGCCATTGGATGTAATAAATTTAAAGACTGCCCAACAAGATGATTTTGCTAGTTACATGCAGGGCGGAACTTTGGGCATACTGACTAGAACCAATAGCCAGGCACTGCAAATATCTTCCTGGCTCAGAAATCGTGATGTAAAGCACAATCTGCAAAAAGCTGTCCATAATCAGGATTTGGCCAGTTGGATAAGTTTTATTCTGCAAGAAGTGGATGGGGATGTAATAACGGAAGCTGAATTTGCAGAAATATATGAGGACATTTACTATGGCAGTGCGTATAGCTATGGAGTTTTTTGGCAGGCTCTGCTGAGCGTTTATCGGGAAGATGTAAATCCGCCTTATTACATCGAGGATATTTTACGGGGCTTGCTGACCAATGCCAAGGATCCGCTATTGTTCAGGGAGCCGGATGAAGAAAAGGCGGCCATTACAGTCAGCAATATTCATCGGGCCAAGGGGCAGGAATTTGATTCAGTTTTCCTGGCCAGGGAGGCACAGATGGAAATAGATGACCAAGATGATTATTTTAAGTCTCAGCAGCCGTCTTTGGAAAACAAGGTGTGGTATGTTGCTTTGACAAGGGCCAGAAAGCAACTTGCCCGCGTCAGCCTGGATAAGGAATATATTTATATTTCACCGGATGAAGGCAGGCGTTGCTATCGTGCAAAAGCCCAGAAGAAAAATTGGAATTTAAAGACATTGACTCATATGGAAATAGGCTTGCCGGAAGATCTTGATGATATTTATTTTGCGCAAAACGCAGAGGCGCAGGATTATATACAGGATAAGCTGGAGCCAGGTGAGGAACTGGAATTATATCGCTGTCCGGAATGTACTGCCAATTATGTCGTATATAAAATTTGTCCTAGGGATACAGGTATCATTATAGGCTATACAGGCAAAAAATTTGCGGAGAGCCTGGATAATGCTTTTCATAGAATTTGGCATACCAATAATACGATAAAGTTTAAGTATTATCCTGATGTTTTTAGAGATGTGTTTGTAGACAGCCTAAAGACCTGTATTGCCGTTGCTGCAGATGATTTGCCGGAAGCTAAACATTTTGGTGAATTGGCCATGTGGCAGGGGGTTTCCATTTGTGGTTTTGCTCATGGCAGCAAGAATTCTTATTAAGGTGATAATATGGGAAAGTATGATGAATTTTATGAGGCAAGGAATATTATTGGGGAGTTATTGTACAAGGATTTTGTGGGACCGGTGGAGGAGCGGGAAATTTTAACAGAGCTTCCCGGCCAGTATTATATTATGGGCAAGCTGTATCCGCAGCAGGATAGTGAAAAAGCCTTGAATTTGGCGAATACCTCGATCATGGAAAATGAGGCGGATATGTACGATGCTTCCATTTCTCTGAGCAACCAGCGCAATCCTGCTTCTTTTGGCGTGACCTGCCTGCTTAAGCCGGGGGTCAGGGAGATAGTGGTGCAAGGGAGTTACGCTTTTTATAAGCCAATAACTGCTTCTGAAGCGGCACAGGCAGGAGTGGATATTTCCAAGTATACCAATGAGTCGAAAAAGCAGCTGGACTTTTGGCAGCGTCAGCCTTATAGCTACTGTAAGCAGGTGAATATTGCTACGGCCCGGAAGGTTGAATTTTTCCCTTTGGAGCATGGACTGCGGCTGCAGCTGTACACCCATGATGTATTGTCTTCCGGGGCACGCCTTATCACGGCTGTCTTGTATAATTCCAATGTCAGCAAGGGATATGATGATGTAGGTGGCAAATCAGCCCTGTGCGCTTTTCAGGCATCTCTTAAAATTGCTTCTGCAGACAATAGTTGCATTTTTGAGGATGTTAATTGCCAGGAAAATATTTCTTGTGACAGGGAAGTCAAGGAATTGGCTATGCTGTATGATGATATACATTGCTATGCCCAGGGGCATGGCTGTGCAACTGTTTGGGACAGGGAGCAGCCTGAACCGGCCTGGGTAAGTTCTGAATGGCTGCCGTCCTATAACCTGCATCAGATGATGGCAGCCAGCATCAAGGATAGCCGGGTTTTATCTATGCAGTTTTTGGCCTATGAACAGCCGGATGAGGTATTAGCAAAGTTAGAAGGATTTATCAATGCTTACCAGATGTGGATAGATGGCCTGCAGGAACGTGTAGTTTCCTTGAAGCAGGAGTATCTGGAAACAGCGAAAAATAATCTTGCCAAATGCCGTGCTGCTGAAAGGCGAATGATGGAGGCCGTAACTTTGCTTAGGAACAGTGTCCGCGGAGACAACAAGGCTATGCAGGCCTTTCAATGGGCAAATGAAGCTATGTTCATGCAGCGGCAGCGTACAATTATCAAGGCGGGACGAAGTGTTGATGGGCAGAGCATAAACTGGTACCCTTTTCAGCTGGCATTTATTTTGCATGAGCTGTCATCTTTTATACAGCCTGAGGGCGTGGCTCGCAAAATGGTTGATTTGCTATGGTTTCCTACAGGTGGCGGCAAGACGGAAGCTTATCTGGGCATAACTGCTTTTGTAATTTTTTTGCGCCGTTTAAGAAATTGCCAGGAAAATGGTGTAACGGTATTGATGCGGTACACCTTGCGGCTTTTGACTTTGCAGCAGTTTGAGCGGGCCAGTATGCTGATTTGTGCCTGTGAGCTATTGCGTCAGAAATATAAGCTGGGTGGCGAGGAAATTTCCATTGGACTGTGGGTAGGTGGCAAATTGACTCCTAATCGTATTGAGGAAGCCAGTTCTGTAATAAAGAAGCAGAGGCAGGGGGATTTTGCAGGTACGGATATTGCTAATCCCTGCCAGATTAAGGTGTGCCCGTGGTGTGGCAGGACGCTGACCGTAAATAATTATGCAGTGGATATTGAGCGGCAGAGAATGATTATTTCCTGTACAGGGGAGGACTGCGAGTTTAGCAAAAATGCAAACGGTTTGCCACTGCATATTGTGGATGAGGCTATATACAGGTATCTGCCTGATTTTGTTGTGGCAACAGTGGACAAGTTTGCCCAAATCCCTTTAAGTGACAAACCTGCCAATTTATTTGGTATCGGACGGGGGAAAAAGCCGCCGGAGCTGATTATTCAGGATGAATTGCATCTGATTTCGGGGCCCCTTGGCACTATGGCCGGTATCTATGAAGCGGCCATTACAAAATTGTGCGAGTGCAGCGGAATACCGGCGAAAGTTATTGCTTCTACAGCTACCATAAGGAATGCCGGTAAACAGATTATGGCTCTTTATGGCAGGGAATATACACAGTTTCCACCTCAGGGAATATCTGCTAAGGATGCTTATTTTGCGGTTGAGGCTACTGAGGCCGATAAGCCGGCGAGAATGTACTATGGTGTGATGGGGGTGGGGACAACTGCGACCACGACTTTGATTCGTACCAACGCAGCCTTGCTATTTGCCTCGCGTTATCTGGCTGCCAGTGGTTTTTCCGATGCTGTTGTGGATAATTTTTGGACGTTGGTAGGATATTTTAACAGTTTGCGAGAATTGGGTGGCACGAGTACGCAGATTTTGGACGATGTGCAAAGCAGGTTTCTCTATTTAGCTAAAACCAAGTTTGCCCATATTGCAGAAAATGTAGATACAGCTGTACCTTATGACAATTTGATTGAATTGACCAGCCGCATGAACAATGAAGATATTACTACTATTATTCAGGATCGCTTGAAACGTGCTTATCGGCAAGGAAAGCATAAGGATGTATATGATTTTGTGCTGGCATCCAACATGATCTCCGTTGGTGTTGATGTAGGCAGGCTGGGAGCGATGATTGTAGCCGGGCAGCCCAAAACCAATGCGGAATATATCCAGGCTACTAGCCGCGTAGGCAGGGATAATCCAGGACTGGTGGCAATGGTATATAATGGTGGAAGGTCACGTGACAGGTCACATTATGAGCAATTTTTGAAATATCATAGTGCGTTATACAGATATGTAGAAGCTGTCAGCCTGACGCCTTTTGCAGACAGAGCCAGAGACAGGGGGCTGCACGCTTTATATGTTTCCTTATGCAGGTATCTGGCGAAGGATATGTTGCCCAATGAAGCTGCCTGCCGTTATGATTCCTCACGGGATGAGATTAAAAATATCAGGCAGTGGATACTGGCATATGTGCAGGCCATTGATCCAGCTGAGGTGGCTGCTGTAGACAGGGAATTGGTTGATATTTCAGAGCAATGGGAGGAACTGGCAGTAGGAGATCTGGTGTACAAGGATTATTTTCATAAAAGTGTCAGGCAGCTGCTGCAAGCCAGTATGGAAGATGACAGGTTCAGAACCATGAATAGTTTGCGAAGTGTGGATGCGCAGGCAGGAATTTACCTGCTGGGGAGGTAATTATGGCATTAAGATTTGGTGCGAGAAAGAAAGGTATAGTCCAAAGCAGGAAGCGTGTGGTCGGACAACTGCGCCGGGCACAGCTGGTGACTACCTTTGGCTGTGGTGCAATAGTTGATATGCCGGATTATTCTGTGATGATTGCTGCCACTGATTACTGGAATGCAAAGAGCCCTGTTCTGCATGAGGCGAATTTGGAGCGGCTGCTCAATACGGAAGGATTTCGGCAGCCGTATATCAGCGAGGAAGATGATGGTGATTTTCGGTCTGTGGAGCGCAACTGTGATATTCCTGCCTTTAGGTTTCCGGTTATGCATTTTTGTCCCAAGTGTAAGCGGCTGATGCCTTTTTGGGCTTTTGGGGATGACGAGGGGCGCAAATGCAACAGGTGTAATGAACATATAATACCGACACGCTTTGTGGCGGCCTGTGTCAATGGTCATATCGAGGACTTTCCATATAATTGGTGGGTGCATTATGGCGATTTTTCAAAATGTGCTGCCGGTCTGAAAGGCAGTAATTTGCAGATTTCTTTTTCTGATGAAAGTGGCGGATTAGATAGCATTGTCATCAAATGTTCAGCTTGTGGAGCAATGCGTTCCATGGCAGGCAGCATGAAGTGGGATTCCCTTAAAGGTTATAGATGCCAGGGCAGGCGTCCCTGGCTGGGGCTGAGGCATGAGCACAATGATCCGGAGCTTTGCAGGGCAAAATTGCGGGGGCTGCATAGAGGCGATACCGGGGTGTATTTTCCACAAACAATTAGTGCCTTAACCATACCGCCTTGGAGCACCCATTTGGCCCAGCTGGTGGACAAGGAGTGGAGCAGGCTGTCTTATAGCTTGTCAGCAGATGCATCAGACAGTGATTTTGCCAGTGCTGCCAGACTTATTTTTGGACAGATTCTGGATAGTGGCAGGTATACGCTGGAAGCAGTTGTCAATCAGTTGAAGTGCCGGGCAGGCATAAAAGTATCAGACTCCTACACGGAACAGAATTTGTACGAAGATGAATACAAGGTGCTGTGTATGGGGCATTATGAAGATGACGACGATATGCAGTTTCATATTGAGGAAGCAGGTGTGGCGGAATGTCTGCAGCCGTTTTTTGTCAAGGTTGTGCAGGTAAAGCGTTTACGGGAAATTTTAGCTTTAAGAGGGTTTCGCAGGCTGATACCTGATCCGCCTGATGCAGACAATATGGAGGCTTTTCCAGGCTATAATTTGCAATATGATATAGTGCCTCTGAGCAGCAAACCATTAGGCTGGTATCCTGCTATAGAAATGTTGGGGGAAGGTATATTTATCCAATTGAATGAGGAGGCACTCAGGTTGTGGGAAAATAAAAATTCCGGGTATTATGATGTCATGCTTGAGAATTTGCGGAACAGCAATGTAAGCTGTGAAAATTTTTCAGCCAGATATGTGCTGCTGCATACATTGGCTCATCTGTTGATTAGGCAGCTTACTTTGGAATGTGGTTATGCAGGTGCTTCGATAAAAGAGCGTATATATAGCAGTTATCCTGACTCTGATGTAAATATGGCAGGTATATTGCTGTATACATCGTCTTCTGATGCTGATGGCAGCTTGGGTGGCTTGGTGCGAAATGCTTTATCGGAAAACATGGGCAGAATTGTGTCCTCAATGTTGCAGGAGGCCTCATGGTGTTCATCGGATCCGATATGCAGTGAGTCAAAAAATCAGGGCTATGCTTCACTGAATTATGCGGCATGCCATGCCTGTACACTTCTGCCTGAGACCAGTTGTGTCATGAGAAACTGCCTATTGGATAGATATGCTGTGGCAGGCAATGTATTTAATAGAGATGGCGGATTTTTTAAGGATTTTAGCCTGTCATAGTGCTTAATCGGTACTTTAGCGATAAAACTGACATCTGAATTTACAGAATCTTTTCACCTGTCCTTGCTATAATACTATAAGTGAGGGGGGATATAGATGGACTTACACAAGATTGCCAGGGTAACCCGGCTGAACAAGCTGAGCAAGGGGCGCATGCTATTGATAGCGGCGGCTGTTACCTGGTCAACTCTGAATTGCAGCCTTGACAATTGCACGGCTGCAGCGGCTGCTGACGCAATGGCACGAGGGGAAAGTGCCTTTACCTCCACTATGGACAAGATGCGCCTTGGCGGCATTCCATACAGGAACAGTGCCGGGCAGGTGGTAATTTCCGGCAGCATGTCAGATCGTGACTATCTGCTGACGGGCTGCGAGCCTCAGGCTCAGATAGCATACGACATTGCCAGGGCCAGCGAGCCTGCCATTACTATGGATATGCTGGAGATAGCAGATGAACTGGGAACTTCCATGGAGGGGCTGGAATACTCAGTGAAGACTGCCAGCAGTATCAAAAACAAGATAGAGCGCAAGACCGATACCGCCATCAGGCAGGGAAAGCTGCCGAAAAGCGATGTGGAGTATGTGCAGGAGACAGGCGATCTGATACGTTATACCCAGATTGTGCCTCATAACCGGATGGCAGCCATGACCAGTAAAACCATTGATCTGCTTAAGGCAAAGGGGTATGCATTGGAAAAGGTAGACAACAAGTATCTCAATCCCAATGGGCGCTACAAGGCAATCCATCTTGATATTGTCAATGCTCAGGGAGTGCATTTTGAAATGCAGATTCATTCCCGGCAGACTCTTGCCGCCAACAGGGCAACCCACGCCATGTACGAGGAGTGGCGCAGCCCGGACACCTCGGCAGAGCGCAAGGAGCAGCTTTATCAGGATATCAGAAGTATCTATGCAGCTGTACCGCAGCCAAAGGATATCATGACAGTGAAAAACTATAGTAGAATAATGCATTGATGCGTTGCAAAAAAAGTGCAGGAGCTGCCTTAAGGTGGCAGGCTCCTGCACTTTTTGTATCTTTATGTATTTGTATCTTTATGTATTTGTATCTTTATGTATCTACAGATATGAATTTTGAGGATTTGCGAAGCTTAATTTACCTGCTTTCCCTTGCCAGGGCCGTCATTTGCCACAGCCACCTGGGCCTCGCTGAAGGTCTTCATGTCGTTCAGCATGTGCAGGGAGGCAAGCACCAGGCTGATACCGGCAAGGGCGGTTACGCCGGATGCCTTGATGCCCATCTGGTAAAGGTTAGGCTGCACTGGCAGCAGGAACTGCTCCAGCTCAGGCAGCATGGTGACCACATAGCGTGCCACAGCCACAGTGGCTTCGTTGTCCAGTACTACCAGGGTGTGATTGTGTGCCGCAGCCAGCATGGCACCCATGGTGGCAGAAACCAGCAGCTGCTGATTTTCCGTCAGATGTGCCAAAAAGCTTGTAGCCTCATAGCGCAGGCTGCCATCCTCATTCAAAAGGGCATGGGCAATAGCCTCAATATTCTCAGGCCTGCCGTCAATCATGCCTACCCCCAGGATACCGTTTTTCAGGGCAAGCTTTTCCCCCTGAAGCCGCCCGTACTCAAAGGCATCCATCTGGGTGTGCCCAAGGAACAGGTGGGAGGCCTGGAGGGTTACCCCCGTTGCCTGGGCATAGCCCTGAATCAGGGATGCCTGCTCAAAGGTATAAGCCTGATTTTTATCATCGTATCCTTCCCAGTCAGCCGGGTTTGCCATGTAGTCAGGGCAGTTATAAAGCATGTGCGGTGTCAGCTCGCCGCCGGCCTTAATCCACTTCTTGATGGATTCCGGCAGGCGTTTTTCTGCACCGGCCCTGACCTCCTGATGACTGAGCTTGTCCAGGCCGAACAGCAGCAATGCCCTTGCTGTATCGGTATCAGGCAGTTCCTCCCCCATGATGCCGCTCAGCTGGGCAGCAATTTTTTCCAGGGCACCCAGGCTGTAGATTGGCTTTGCCAGATTGTCCAGCCGTGACTGGCAGGCATCCATGGCCTCCTTGTCCAGCTCCGGCATGGTCTTGGTATAGTAATCAAAGGTCTTGTCCGTCAGGGTTACGGAGTCATCCGGGATGCTGTGCCAGTTCATCTTGTCCATGAAGGTCATCTTTACCTCGTCAGACTTTGTCAGGTTGGCAGTGGAAATCATGGTCTTGACAAGCAGGTCTGCCACGATGGAGGAGCCTATTGCCTCGCCCAGCTTCAAATCCAGCTTCATAATAGGGGTCAGCCCCAGCTTATCCAGCACATATTTGTGTCCCGGCTCGCCTCCGATGTGGGAGGCAACCATGTAGTCTTTGACAGCCGGGCAGATGGCAGCTGCAATCAGGGCGGCTGCACCTGTATTGAAGCCGTCCAGGATGGTCAGCATGCCGCTGTCGGCACCACCGATAATCAGTCCGGCAATGGCACCCAGCTCAAAGCCGCCTACCTTGGCAAGCACGTCAAAAGGATCAGAGGCATCAGGCTGGTTTACTTCCAGCATCTTTTTGACCGTGGCGATTTTCGTCTGCAGCCGCTGGTCAGAAATATTGGTGCCCCTGCCGGTAGCCAGCTCAGGGCTGATGCCGCACATAACGGCAGTGATGGCGGCACTGGCAGTGGTATTGGAAATGCCCATTTCCCCGGGCAGCAGGACGGTGAAATCATGCTTTGCTGCCTGGCTGGCCACAGCGATGCCTGCCATGACGGAGGCTGCCGCCTGCTCCCTGGTCATAGCCGGTCCCTTGGCGGCATTCTGGGTGCCGTAGCCCAGCTTCATGGTGCTGTCAATAGGCAGCTTTCTGGTATCCCCGTTGATGCCCACATCAAATACACCCAGGGATGCCTGGGTAAAATTGGCAAAGGCATTGGCAGCTCCGCCCTTGGAAATAACGTAGTTGGTGGCCATGTGCAGGGTGGTTTCCGGCGGATAGGCACTGACATTTTCCTCTGCCACGCCATGGTCGGCGCAGAAAATGGCGGTAAAAGGCGTCCGCATGGTTTTCAGTGGCATGCCCACTACTGCTACATAACGCTTGGCAAGGTCCCGGAGGGCACCGATGCCGTGCTCAGGCGGCATCCACCTGTCCACGATATGGGCGTATTCATCAGCATCCTTCTGCTTGACAGGCTTGATGGTCTTGCAGACTACTTCCTTGATGAGTCTTTCGTAGCCCATTTCGCGCATTTTCGCCATTATTTCTTCCACGGAAATAGTGATTTTTTTGTTGTTGGAATCTATCGCCGTGATTGTTCCCCTGGATGCCTTGCGCATTTTGCTCTTTTTTGACAATATAATCTACCCCTTTCAATGTAATGTCCTTTGCCGCATTTCACGGCATTATTATATATTCAGCAGCTGCCCGGCAGCTGGGCTGAGTGCAGCGGTTTTGCTTTTTATACGGCTGGCTGTGCCGGAACCTGCTTCAGGCTCAGTCCGATACGGCCCCTTGCCTCGTCCACGCTGATGACCATGACCGTAAGGATATCCCCCACGGAGACCACGTCCAGGGGATGCTTTACATGCCTGTGGCTCAGCTCGGAGATATGGATAAGCCCTGCCTGCTTGAGGCCGATGTCCACAAACACGCCGAAGTCGGTAATGTTGCGGACGGTGCCCCGCATGATAGTGCCTGGCTGTATGTCGGACAGCTTCACAATGGCCTTTCGTGTCAGCGGTGCAGGCAAATCCTCCCGGGGATCCCTGCCCGGCTTGGCCAGGGCCTCAAGGATATCCCTTACAGTCGGCACACCGGCAGAGAGCTCGGCAGCCAGCCTGTCAGGCTGCACCAGCTTCAGCTTGGCTTGCAGCAGGGAGAGCTTTGCCTTGTCGTTCAAATCTTTTGGCTGCATGTCAAACCGCGCCAGGATTTTTTCTGCCAGGGGATAGGACTCAGGATGTACCGGGGTGTTATCCAAAGGCGACAGGGCACCATTGATGCGCAGGAAGCCGGCGCACTGGGTAAAGGCGGCATTGCCAAGCCTGGCCACCTTCAGAAGCTCCTTGCGGCTCTTGAAGGCACCGTTGGCATTGCGATAGGCAACGATATTTTTGGCAACAGCGGCATTGATGCCTGCCACATGCTTCAGGAGTGCTTGGGAAGCGGTGTTCAGCTCCACGCCCACATGGTTGACAGCTGTTTCAATGGTCTGGTCCAGGGTATCTGCCAGCTGCTTCTGGTTCACATCATGCTGGTACTGCCCTACTCCGATGGCCTTCGGGTCAATCTTGACCAGCTCTGCCAGAGGGTCCTGCACCCGGCGTGCAATGGAGACCGCACCGCGGATAGTTACATCATACTCCGGCAGTTCCTCCTTGGCAAGGGCGGATGCCGAATAAACAGAGGCACCTGCCTCATTGGTGATGATGTAGTTTACATTGAGGCCGTTGTCCTTGATGAGCTTTGCCGCAAACTCCTCGGTTTCCAGGGAGGCGGTGCCGTTGCCGATGGAAATCAGGGTGACATTGTGCTTCTTGATGAGGGCGAGGGCCTTTTTGGCAGCCTCTGCTGCACCCTTTTCCCCGTGGGTGATATAGAGCACGCCGTGGTCTATCACCTGGCCTGTGGCATCTATGACGGCCATCTTGCAGCCGGTGCGATAGCCCGGGTCCAGCCCCATGACGGTATAGCCTGCCAGGGGTGCCTGCAGCAGGAGCTGCTTCAGGTTGGTGCCGAAGATGCTGATGGCCTGCTTTTCCGCGGCCTCCGTCAGCCCGGAGCGCAGCTCACGCTCCAGGGATGGCTCTATCAGCCGCTTCCAGCTGTCGGCACATGTTTCTTTGATGAGCTCTTTAAAAATGGAATTGCCCCGCAGGTATTCCTTTTCAATCAGCCGCAGGATTTTTTCCTCGTCTGTTTCTATCTTTACTTTCAGGCAGTCCAGCCGCTCTCCCCGGTTGATGGCGAGAATGCGGTGAGGGGGCAGGGTGCGGACAGGTTCCTGGTATTCCTTGTACATGAGAAATACCCTGCCCTCGTCGGTGTTCTCCTTGTCCTCCGGCAGGCTGGCAGACAGCAGGGAAGAACTTTGCATGGTGTCACGCAGCTTCTGGCGAAGCTGTGGATTTTCCGCTATCATTTCGGCAATGATATCCATAGCTCCTGCCAGGGCTTCCCCGGCAGAATTTACCTCAAGCTCAGGATTGACAAATTCTGCGGCGATTGCCTCCGGCGTACCCTTGGCATCCTGCTGCAAAAGGATGCGGCTGGCCAGGGGCTCCAGGCCCTTTTCCTTGGCCTTCTGGGCTCGGGTGCGTTTTTTCTGCTTGTATGGAAGGTAAATGTCTTCCAGTTCTTGCAGCTTGGAGGTTTTTTCGATGGCGGCCTTCAGCTCATCGGTCAGCTTGCCCTGCTCATGGATTTTGGCAATGATTTCCTCCTGCCTCTTGACGAAGTTTCGCAGGTAGGCAAGCCGTTCCTCAATGGTGCGCAGCTGCTCGTCCTCCAGCTCGCCGGTGGCTTCCTTTCTGTATCTGGCAATAAAAGGCACGGTATTGCCATCATCCAGAAGCTGTACGGCGGCATCAACCTGTGCCCTGCGCACCTTCAGTTCCCCGGCAATTACGGAGTTAATATTTTCTATCAGCATATTCATTCTCCTAAAATTATGATTTTTGTCATTATAACATAATTCGAAGCAGATTGACATAATTGCCAGCATAATGTAAAATTATTTTATATAGTAATTTTTCTAAATGGATAATAATTATCAATGTTGTTATCCGCAGGTGTGGTGTGGAGGAGTTATTATGTTAGAAATGCAGAGCGTAACCCGTATACTTCGGGAAAATGGCTTCAAAGTGACACCCCAGCGTCTGGCAGTGTACGAGGCCTTGTCCAAGGCGTATAATCATCCCAACGCTGAGATGCTTTACAGCATGCTGCAGCCGGACTATCCGACCATGAGCCTGGCAACTGTCTACAAGGCTATGGATATTTTTTCCGAGCTGGGGCTGGTGCAGGTGCTGAATGTGGGGGAGGACAGCTACCGCTATGATGCTGAGACGGTGAGCCATCCCCATATCAGATGTGTGTCATGCAACAGGGTGGACGATGTATTTGATATAGGTGATGAATTTCTGCTGGACACTGTTTCTGCCAAGAGCGGCTATGAGCTCACCGGGCGGCAGCTGTACTTTTTCGGCAGATGCCCTGAGTGCCGCAAGAAGCTGGGGCGCAAGGACAGGCATTAAAAAGCTTTCGTAACTTAAAGCCATTAGAGAAATCAAAATCGGCATGCTGTAGCTGTGTGGCTGCGGCATGCCGATTTTTGAGCAAAAAAATACCCTCAGCCAAGATGCCTGAGGGCTGAAAGGGATTGACTATAGGGATGTACTATAGGGAATACATCACCTTAACTGCTGCGGCTGAGAAATGGCGTTGGAAAAAAACAGCCGCTGCAGGTGGTAAGCTACATACTAAATATTCAAGCTGTAAACTTATCTTGGTATAAGAATAGCACAAATGGTTATACAAGTCAAGTAGAAATTGTATATTATTTCGAATTAATTTCACGATATTTGAATTAAAAAGTCTACTGATTACGGAAATGGTATGGTGATATGGGTATGATTTCGTATTAATTGCAATCAAATAAAAAAACCGAAAAATGCAAGTTGTCAAATGTCTTCTTGAACAAAATTTCAGCATGCCTATCAGGGAGATATGCAGCAAAGGAAAGAAACCAAAGAAACCTTGAGGGATACTTTGACTTTACATACAATTTCCAGTATTATTTTCTATACTGAAGTGTGATTTATAGGAGTGAGGATAATATATGCAGGTGGCTGTGTTGGCCAGTGGCAGCAAGGGAAATGCCACGTTTATTGAACTGGATGGCAAGAAGCTTTTGATAGATGCCGGCATCAGTGCCAGGCGCATACGGCAGGAGCTGGAGGGAATCGGCCAGAGGGTGGAGGAGCTGGACGGAGTGTTCATCACCCATGAGCATGGAGACCATATCAGCGGCCTGGTGACGCTGACGAAAAAGTACGGGGTGCAGGTGTACAGCCGCCCTGAGACCTTTCGCGCCATGAGCTGCTACCGGGAACTGCCCATTGAATGCATCAACCCCATCATTGACCGGGTGCGCCTGGACAGGGTGACGGTCAGGGCCTTTGATATTCCCCACGATGCGGCTAATCCTGTAGGCTATGTGGTGCAGGGCAGCAGCCGCTGCGTTGTAGCCACGGATATGGGCTTTGTGGACAGCAGCCTGCAGGAGATGCTGGAGGGCGCCAGGGTGATGGTGCTGGAAACCAATCACGATGTGGAAATGCTGAAAAACGGCAGCTATCCCTACAGCCTGAAAAAGCGCATCCTGGGTGCCAGGGGGCACCTGTCCAACAGGGATGCGGCACTGGCGGTGGCAGGGCTCAGGCAGAGGCCCAGGAAGCTTCTGCTGGCACATCTCAGCGAATCCAACAACCGGCCGGAGCTGGCCAGGGAGGCGGTGCAGGCGGTTTTCAGCCAGCAGGGCATCGATGATGTGGAGCTGTATCTGACTGACCAGAATAGGTGCACATGCATACAGCTTTGATGCAGGATTTGCTGCATGACTCGATATAAAACAGAATTTTGTATTTTCGTATTTTGCAGGAGGAGAAGGATTATGAATTATCGCAGGAATTTTACGAAAAAATGCCTTTCCGGCGTGGCAGGGGTGCTGGTAGCGGCAACGGTGCTGCTGGGCGGCTGCAGCAACAGCCAGGCTGGGGAGCAGCAGGACAGCGGCAATGGCATACCGGCTGCTGTTGCCAGCAGCGAGGTATCTGATGCAAGAAATACGCCGGTGGTGCGGGCTGCCAAGGCGGTGGGCCCTGCTGTGGTGGGCATTACCAACAAGGCGGTGGCCAGGGACTGGTTCAACAATCCTGTGCAGGTGGAGGGGGCCGGTTCCGGCGTCATCTTCCGCAAGGACGGCTATATTGTCACCAACAACCACGTTATCAGCGGAGCCAAGGAAATTATCGTTTCCCTGTCTGACGGGCGTTCCCTGTCCGGCAAGCTGGTGGGGGCTGATGAGCTGACCGACCTGGCGGTGGTCAAGGTGGATGCCAATGATTTGCCGGCAGCGGAGTTCGGTAATTCTGACGACATCATGGTGGGGGAGCCTGCCATTGCCATCGGCAATCCTATGGGGCTGGAGTTCCAGGGCAGCGTTACCAGCGGCGTCATCAGTGCCCTGAACCGTTCCCTGGAGCTGGATGACAGGGTAATCAAGGTTATCCAGACTGATGCTGCCATCAATCCGGGCAACTCCGGCGGTGCCCTGGTAAATGCCGATGGCAAGGTTATCGGCATCAACTCAGCCAAGATTGCCCGCAGCGGTGTTGAGGGCATGGGATTTGCCATTCCTATCAATACAGTGCGTGAAATCGTTGATGACCTGATGGATGACGGCAAGGTAACACGCCCGTATCTGGGGGTTGGCATCTTTGACAAGGAGACTGCCGGGCGGTACGGCTACATCCTGAATGTGGATAAGGGCGTATATGTGGAGAATGTCACCGTCAACGGCCCTGCCTACAAGGCCGGTATCCGCCGGGGAGATGTGATCCTGTCCGTAGGTGACAAGGAGACAAACCGGGTAAGTGATGTGCGCAATGCGGTGCTGGCTGCCAAGGTTGGTGATACCGTCAAGGTGAAGCTGGACAGGAATGGCAGCACGGTTACCGTTGATGTGGTCATGGAGGCAGCTTCATGAAAATAACCATTGTGGCGGCAGGGAAAATCAAGGAAAAGTACCTGTCCGCCGGCATCAATGAGTTCCTGAAGCGGCTCTCGCCCTTTGCCACGGTAAAAATAGTGGAAATCAATGAGGAAAAGATGAAGGACAATCCTTCGGAAGCGGAAAAGAAGCAGGTGCTGCAGCAGGAAGGCCAGCGCCTTTTGCGCCAGGTGCCAGAGGGCAGCTATCTCTTTGTGCTGGATGTGTACGGCAAGCAGGCATCCTCCGAGGAGCTGGCAGACAAAATCCGGCAGCTGGGGCTCTCCGGCAGGAGCAGCATTACCTTTCTGATAGGCGGTGCCTTCGGGCTCTCAGAGGAGGTGCGCCAGGCGGCGGATTTCCGGCTGAGCTTTTCCCCCATGACCTTTACCCACCAGATGGTGAGGCTCCTTTTAGTGGAGCAGATTTACCGTGCCTTCAAGATTAACCGGGGAGAAAAATACCATTGGTAGCTGATTTGACTCGGAATTTATCTATTCCGGCACAATGAATGGCAACAAAAATGGGGCTGCTGTCTCAAATCTCCCACATGGGGAAGGTCTGAGGCAGCGGCCCCATAGCTTTATGCCGTTTTTCAGGCTTGCAGCCACAGCTTTCAGGCTGTGCAGCCTGCCGCTCCGGGCAGCCTTATTCCAGCTCAATGGATGGCCTGTCCGTAATGGTGGACAGTACCACGATGGTCTCCGTCTTGACGATGCCATCCTGATTCTTGATGCGGGTGAGAAGCTTCTCAAGGGTCTTGGTGCTCTTGGTAATAATCTTCAGGGCATAATCATAATCTCCCGTGATATAGAAGCATTCCTTTACATCCATCTCGCTGGCGATAAACTCGCGGAATTTGTCACCATTGCTTGGATTGTCAAAGCTGATATAAATAAATGCCATCAGGTGCTTGTCCACCAGGGCAGGATTGAGGATTGCCGTATACTGCTGCACTACGCCGGTATTCTCCAGTTTTTTCAGGCGTTCGCTGATAGCCGGCATGGACAGGGAAATCTCCTGGCTCAGCACGGAAACAGTAACGCGGGCATTTTCCTGCAACCTCTTTAAAATTCGCTTGTCTGTAGCGTCCATAAAATCATCACCGCCATTCTTAATCATATTATATCAGCTAGGGAAATAATTTGTAAATCGTTTTGCTATAAAAAATTTTTGCTTTTAACAAGATATAGTGTAAAATGGAAGGGCAGGATATGAGTTAGTATTTTGGAGTGATATAATAGATGAAGAAGCAACGGCACAATGTGCAGCTCAGAATCAGCTGGCTGCTGCTGATTATCTGGGGCTGCTTTGGTCTTTTGCTGGTGCGTTTTGCCTGGCTGCAGCTGGTGGATGGCGATGAGCTGGCGGAGCGGGCCATGACCATTGCGGAGGAAAACAGGGCACGGCAGTCCCCCCGGGGCAAAATCCTGGACAGGAACGGCAGGGAGCTTGCTATCAGCCGCATGGCAAAGTCGCTGGTCATCAATCCCAGCAAGGTGAAGCCCGAGGACAGGGACAACCTTGTGGCACAGCTGTCAGAGATACTGAAGCTGAAGCCTGAGGAAATCAGTGAGGACATAGACACCGGGGGCGTCTTTGTATATGTCAAGAGGCGCCTGGAGGTGGATGAGGAAAATGCCATCAAGGAGCTGAAGGAGGCCAACGAGTATGAATGCCTTGAGCTCCATGACGAGGTAAAGAGATACTATCCAAACGATATGCTGGCAGCCAACGTGCTGGGCTTTATCGGCACTGATGACAAGGGCCTTGCCGGTATGGAGCAGTATGCGGATGAGCTACTGAAGGGGGAGGCCCAGGAGGCTGACCTGATTATCGACATGCGGGGCAGGCCGATTTTTGACTCCATCTTTTCAGCGGCACAGCAGCGCTACAAGGGGGACAATTCCAAGAGCATCACTCTGACTATTGACAGCACCATGCAGTTTATTGTGGAACAGGCATTGGACAAAGCAATGGCTGACAACAAGCCAAAGGCGGTAACGGCAGTGGTGATGGACCCGAAGACAGGTGATGTGCTTGCCATGGCTTCCCGTCCCAGCTACAACCCCAACAAGTTTTGGCAGGCAAATGCCGAGGCGTGGCGCAACAGGGCAATTTCCTCTGTTTATGAGCCTGGCTCAACCTTCAAGGCAATGGTGGCAGGCACGGCTTTGCAGGAAGGGGTAGTAGCTCCTAACATGACCTTTTATGACCCGGGGCATATCGATGTTTCGGAGAAGCGCATCCAGAACTGGAACGGCGAGAGCTTTGGCAACGTAACTTTTACGGATATTGTAAAAAATTCCATCAACACCTGCTTTGCCCAGATCGGTCTGTGGCTGGGAGGCGAAAAGCTGAACGAGTATGCTGAGAAATTCGGTTTTGGCAAGGCCACAGGTATCGAGCTGCCCGGGGAAGAGTCAGGCATCCTGTTTGCCAATCCCAAGGAGATGGTAAACTCTGACGTGGCTACCATGGCTATCGGCCAGAGTATTGCCGTGACGCCTCTGCAGCTGGTGACAGCCATGTCAGCAGTTGCCAATGACGGTGTGCTTTTGAAGCCTCATATTATTAAGCAGATTACCAATGCAGACGGTTCCGTGTACAAGGAGTACGGCAGGGAGGAAGTGCGCCGGGTGATTGACTCAGCCACGGACAAGACGCTGATGGGGCTTCTGGAGCAGGTGGTTGCCACCGGTGGCGGCTCCAAGGCGGCAGTGAAGGGCTACCGCATTGCCGGCAAGACCGGTACGGCACAGAAAATCAACGAGCATACCAGCGGCTACATGGAGGGGCGGTACATTGCTTCCTTCTGCGGCTTTGCCCCGGTGGAGAACCCGGAGATAGTAGTGCTGGTGGTAATCGATGACCCATCGGCAGGGGCATTCTATGGAGGGCAGATTGCAGCGCCTGTGGCAAGGGATATTTTCTCCCAGCTGCTGCGGTTCATGCACATCAGCCCTTCTAGTGATACCTTTGCGGATATGAACAAGGATAAGGAAGCAGCTGCGGCCAAGCCTGCACCTGCTGCCAGTGATGGCAAGGTCAGGATGCCTGACCTGACCGGCATGAGCATCAGGGATGTTTCCCAGAAGCTGGCAGAGCTGGGGCTGGGCATCGATGTGCAGGGCAACGGCCTGGCCAGGAGCCAGAGCATCCCGGCAGGTGCCGAAATCAAGTCAGGCCAGAGCGTAACTGTCACCTTCAGCCCGTAATGGATAGCCGGTAACTGATTTTATGCATTAGCGCACTAATATATATTTAAAGATAAAAAGGAGACTTACTCATGAAAGCAAAATTATTTGTTACAGATATGGATGGCACCCTGCTGAACAGCGAGCACAAGATTTCCAGGGGAAATAAGCACGCTATCAAGAGGGCTGTGGAGGCCGGGGTGGTATTTACCATTGCCACCGGCCGCATGTATGCCTCCACCCTGCCTTATGCCCAGGAGCTGGAGCTGGATGTGCCGATTATTACCTACAACGGCGCCCTCATTAAGACTGCCTCCGGCAAGGAGCTGTACGCTTCCTATCTGGAGGAGGACCTGGTGAAGGACCTGCTGGACTTTGCCAAGGAGCAGGAGCTCTACATCCACCTCTACAGCGATGACAAGCTGTATTTCAAGGAAAATGACGAGCATGCCCAGTTCTATCAGAAGATGTGCGGCGTGCCGGGCAATGCCGTAGGGGAGGATATTTACAAGTACACCTATCATGTGCCGAAGATGCTGATTATGGGCAGCACCCCGGAGGAGGCTGATGCGGCAGTGGAGCTGGTGCGCCGGAAGTTCGGCGGCCGCATTGATGCCATGAAGTCTGCTCCGACCTATGTGGAGCTGATCAAGCCGGGGGTAAACAAGGCAACAGCTATTGCCAAGCTGGCAGAGATTCTGGAAATCCCTGCCGAGCAGGTGCTGGCTATCGGCGACTCCAGCAACGATGTGAGCATGCTGACATCTGTTGCCATCAGCGTTGCCATGGGCAATGCCAACGATGAGGCAAGGGCGGCAGCCCGTTACATGGTAACGGATAATGAGCACGATGGCGTAGCGGAGGCATTGGAGCGCTTCTGCATGTGATTTTCCGGAGGTTTGTATGGAAAAAGAAAAAAGCAAGGAAAACTGCTGTGAGTTTATCATTGTCACCGGCATGTCCGGCAGCGGCAAGACACAGGCCTGCCGCTATCTTGAGGACATAGGCTATTTTGTGGTGGATAATCTGCCCCCGGTGTTTATTCCCAAGTTTGCGGAGCTGTGCCAGCAGTCCGGCGGCAGCGTAAGCAAGGTGGTGCTGGTGGTGGACACCAGGAGCCGTGAGTTCTTTGATACCTTTATTCACGTGCTGGAGGATATGGACAGGGACAACCAGCAGTATGTGCTGCTCTTTATGGATGCCTCGGATGCGGCCATCATCCGCCGGTACAAGGAAACCCGCCGCCGCCATCCTATGGCGCCTAGCTCCCGCATCAGCGAGGGCGTGGCCAAGGAGCGTGAGCGGCTGGTGCAGGTGCGCAACAAGGCGACCTACATCGTGGATACCTCGGAACTGAAGAAGATTGACCTGAAGGAAAAGATTCTGAAGCTCTTTGCCCCAAGGGTAGGAGAAAAGATGAATATCAATGTGATTTCCTTCGGTTTCAAGTTTGGTATGCCACTGGATGCCGACCTGGTATTTGATGTGCGCTTTTTGCCAAATCCTTTCTATGTGGAGTCCATGCGCCACAAGAGCGGCTCCGTGCCGGATGTGGCTGCCTACATTGACCAGTGGCCGGTGACCAGGGAATTCAAGCAGCATCTGGATAATCTGGTGAATTTCCTCATTCCTCAGTATGAGAAGGAAGGCAAGGCACAGCTGGTGATTGCGGCAGGCTGTACCGGCGGCATGCACCGCTCCGTGTTTATTGCCAACCACATCTACCAGCTTTTGAAGGACAAGGGCTGCCAGGTGAAGCTGGAGCACCGTGACCTGATGAAAAACGAGGTCTGGGAGCATGTGAGGGAAGAAGTTTAAGGGAGTGTCATAAATGCACTTGTTAAAATGGCTGTATCCCGGCATGAGGTTCAAGCGCTGGCTGCTTCTGTTTGCAGGGGGCGTAATGCTTGCCAGCCTGGGAATTGCGGTGGTTTTTAACTACAAGTATATTGATAATATTGAGGAGGCTATTTTCAAGGCTGTCTACCTGTGGTCTGGCAGCTATGATTATACCTTTACGGCCCTGGTGGGCATGCTGATGGTGCTGCTGGGCTTTGGCGTGATGCTGGTGGCGGCACGTTTCGTGATCCGCTCGGTTATTACGGTGCTGCTGCCGGCCAAT
This sequence comes from Anaerovibrio sp., assembly GCA_051866255.1. Taxonomy (GTDB): domain Bacteria; phylum Bacillota; class Negativicutes; order Selenomonadales; family Selenomonadaceae; genus Anaerovibrio. The sequence goes on from JBJDWY010000126.1 coordinate 25,429, forward strand.
TCATCAGAAAAGCTGGTGGATTTGATTTATGAGAAGCGGAAGCTGGGCAAGGGGCCTGCCATTACGGTGGTGGGCGGCGGTCACGGCCTGTCCGTGCTGCTCCGGGGCATCAAGCAGGCGACTACCAATGTTACGGCAGTGGTTACGGTGGCTGATGACGGCGGTTCTTCCGGCAGGCTCCGGGAGGAGCTGGGCATGATTCCGCCGGGAGACCTCCGGAACTGCCTGGTGGCATTGGCGGATACGGAGCCCCTGATGGAAAAGCTTTTCCAGCACCGCTTTGAGGGTGACAGCCAGCTGTCCGGACACAGCTTCGGCAACCTGTTTATTGCGGCTATGGCGCAGGTGACAGGGGATGTGGAGACGGCACTGAAGGAGTCCTCCAAGGTATTGGCAGTGAAGGGCAGGGTGCTGCCTGCCAGCAAGGAGTTTGTGCGGCTGGATGCCATCATGGAGGATGGCTCCGTCGTCTGCGGTGAGTCCAAGATACCTGAGGCTCACAAGAAGATTCATCGTGTGAAGCTGTTCCCGGAGCATGTGGAGGCGGTGCAGTCCTCCCTGGATGCCCTGCGGGATGCGGAGGCAATCGTGCTGGGGCCGGGCAGCCTCTACACCAGCATCATGCCGAACCTTTTGGTGGAGGGCATCGGTGATGCCCTGTGCCGCAGCAAGGCGGTGAAGATTTATATCTGCAACGTGATGACCCAGCCGGGAGAGACCGACGGCTATACTGCCTCCATGCATGTCAAGGCTATACTGGACCATGCCGGGCGCAATGCGGTAGATTATGTGATTGTCAACTCTACGCCTGTGCCGGAGGATTTGAAGAAAAAGTACGCGGAGGCAGGGGCTTATCCTGTCATCGTGGATGAGGATGTGCTGAAGGCTCTTGGCGTGGGAGTTATCAAGGCAGACCTGATTACGGCTCATGATGCCATACACCATGACCCGAAGAAGCTGGCGGAAAGCGTCATGCAGGTGGTGTACGAAACCATGTAAGGCACAGGAGATGCTGCCTGCCCCTTAGTGCAGCCGGGAAAACTGGGGATACAAGTCGATTGCGAGGTTGTGAGTAGAAGATGCCGTCATTTGCTACCGAGGTAAAAAACGAGCTTGCCCATGGGGCGGTCAGGAGAAAATGCTGCCAGAGCGCGGAGCTGGCAGCTCTTTTGCGCATGGGTGCTTCCATGACTATAGGAGCACGGATGGCCCTGGGGCTGAATTTTGTCACGGAAAATGCGGCGGTGGCACGGCGGGTGCTGCAGCTGTTGAAGGCCACCGGCCAGGTACAGCCGGAGGTTACGGTGAGCCGTTCCAAGAGGCTGAAAAAGAATAACAGCTATCTTTTGCGGGTGGCACCCTCTCCACATGTTCGTCCCCTGATGGAATCCCTGGGCATGCTGGGTTCTGAGGAAGGGGCTGTGGGCAGGGACAAGGGGCTTCTCAGGAAGCAGTGCTGCCGCAAGGCATACCTTCGGGGAGCATTTCTGGGAGGCGGCACGGTGAACAGGCCGGAGGCTCAGTCCCATCTGGAATTTGTGGCTGACAGCTACGCTTTTGCCCATACCATTGTCCGGATTTTGAGGAATATGGATTTTCCTGTAGGCTTTACGGACAGGAAGGGCAGCTACCAGATTTATCTCAAGGACGGGGAGGAAATCATGGATTTGCTGGCCATGCTGGGAGCGGTGAAGGCGGCAGAGGAGCTGGCGGTAGCCAGGAACCTGAAGGAGGTCCGCAACCAGGTAAACCGCCTGGTGAACTGCGAGACTGCCAATCTGCAAAAGACCGTCAGCGCAGCGGTGGCCCAGGCGGAGTGCATCCGGCGGCTGCAGGAGTCCGGCAAGCTGGAAAAGCTGCCTCCGAAGCTTCTGGCGGCAGCCAGGGCGCGCATGGACAACATGGATGCCTCCCTGGCGGAACTGGGGGAGATGCTGGGCATCAGCCGGGGGGCGGTGAACAACCGCCTGAAAAGGCTGCAGGATTTTTTGTAAGGCAGAGATGTTTTTAGCTGCATGTGATATGTGATTTTAGGCAAAAGAGGTAATAGTGTGAAAAAATATCTGAAATGGGGACTGGGAACCCTGGCAGCGGTGCTGCTGGCTGGCTATGGCGGATTGCAGTACCTGCTGGCGCAGCCTGAGCCGGAGGGATTTCCTATTCTGGAGTACCACATGGTGCAGGCGGAGGAGCCAAAGGATGCCTACGAGTACAATGTGCCGGTGGAGGATTTTCAGCAGCAGCTGGATTATCTGCAGGAGCAGGGTTATACCACTATTTCCATCCGGGACTTCCTGAGGGCAAAGAAGGGCTTGCAGGAGCTGCCGGAGAAGCCTGTCATCCTGACATTTGATGACGGCTATGAGAGCAACTACACGGAGCTTCTGCCCATTCTGGAGGCACGGGGCATGAAGGCTACCGTCTTCATGGTGGCCAACAGCATCGGCAGGGAAAAATACCTGTCCTGGGAGCAGCTGAAGGACATGCAGCACCGGGGCATCGAGATTGGCAGCCATACGGCAAACCACCTGCCCCTGACGGAGATGGATATGGAGACTGCCAGAAACGAGGTTAAGCTGTCCAAGCTCCTGATGGAGTGGAACGGTGTTGACACTATTTATACCCTGTCCTATCCTAACGGCAAGTATACCACGGAGCTTCGGGATATGCTGAAGGAGGAAGAATACCTGGCGGCGGTGACCGGGGACGCGGGGCTGAATACCTTGGACACGGATACCTACCAGCTGCAAAGGATAAATATCCCTCATCCGTCCTTTGGGATTGAGGAATTTAAGTGGCGGCTCATCAAGGGCAGGATTTTTGCCCAGCTGGGCATAGCACAGCATAAAATTTAAGGCTGTTTGATTTTGTTTTTTGTTAAGGGTTTATGGATTATTTTTATGGGAGTGTTTTTCGAGAAGATGAATTTGCATAAGAAAATTTTGTCGGCAGGTCTGGCAGCGGTAATGCTGGCAGGCGTGTCCATGGCGGAAGCGCGTCAGCATGGCGGCGTGGAGAATAAGGCGGAAGCTGTCAGTGCTGCTGCGGTGGAGACAGGGGCAAAGCCTGTCCATGGCGAGGGACAGGTAGTGGAGCTGGCTGTCAACATGAACGTGGACGGGCTGCATCCCAAGTACAGCAACCGGGTGCCGGAGTCATGGCATCCCATGGAAGAAGTGGACTGGCAGGTGAAGAATCAGGACAGCCCCCAGCTTCTGAAGCGCTGGCCGGTGACGGTGGAGGATGGCGGCGGCACCCTGCTGTTTTCTGACAGCCCGGAGTATGTGGAGCAGGACGGCATTCTTTACTCCGATGTGGTGACAGGTGCCGGCAGGATTTTTTATTATCACCTGAACAACACGCGGCAGAACAAGAAGATTGCCGTGGTGCTGGAGAATGAGGGCAAGTACACCGCCATCCTGAATGTGAGCCGGGAGGCTCTCAGTGCGCCAAGCGACAATTACCTGTGGGTAGGCAAGACCACCCAGCAGGAGTACATGGAGAGCAAGGCAAACAGGAATGTATTTGTGTTTCCCAACCGCAAGGCGATTCTGAGCAATAAGATGACGGAAACCGTTGTCAGGCCGGGGCAGCTGGTTAACGGCATTTACGATTTTACCGCTGACGGGCCGGTAAGGCTGTCTGTCATCATGTATCCGGCAGGGGAAAATCCCATTGATTTCATGAAAAAGGCCAAGGTGCTGCCAAAGGACGAGCATCGCCTGCGGGGCACCTACAAGGGCATGAACCGCATCATCCGGGCGGAGAAGGCGTACAATCCCCAGCAGGATGGGGCAGTGTTCATTCCGTTGGCGGATAATGACCGGGATGTGTACCGCTACGGCATTGATGCCACCGATGGCAGTGAAACCCAGAATTATGGCAACTACGGCATCATGTACGAGCTGCAGGTGCCGGTAAAGGGCACCGGGGATGTGCAGTATATCCTGCAGCCTCTGGGGGGCGTCTATGCCGGTGCCATGTCCGTGCAGGATATGGCTGACAGGCAGAAGTTTATGCTGTCTGTGCCGCAGAACCAGCTGTATTTCGGCAATGTGAGGATTGATGATTTTACCAGCCATCGCTTCCCGCCTACGGAGGATACGGATTATATTTATTTTTCCAGCGAGCTGGCCAGCCTTGGCTCTTATGGGGCGGAGCAGAAGCTGCGCTTTGAGTTTTCACCGCCGGGTGCTTCCAATCTGCCGGTTAATTTTATTTTAATGCCGGCAACCCAGGCACAGGGGCTTGCATATAAATGGCAAAAAAGGTAAAATAGAGTTAGATTTTTTATTTGATGAAGGAGGTTTCTTTTTATGAAACACATTCAGACTGTTAATCAGCCTTCTTTGCAGCTGACCAAGAATTCCGGCGGCTGCGGCGAGTGCCAGGCATCCTGCCAGTCCGCTTGCAAGACTTCCTGCACTGTAGGCAACCAGGTTTGCGAGAGCAAGAAATAAGATTTAGAGATTGGGCTCCCTGCCAAAAGGGAGCCTTTTTTCGCGTTAGCACAATCAGCCCTGGTGTATGGCTTTTGTTGGCTTGACTGATTGTTTGATAATAATTTTTTATCGTATAGGAGAAAATAGATGAACAAGGAAATGCAGAAGAAAATCCACAAGTTCGTGCAGAACGGCATGTATATCCTGCTGGATGTAAACAGCGGTGCCGTGCACGTGGTGGACAAGATGATTTACGACATTATGGATTATTTTGACGGGGAGAACGATGCCGAGGTGCAGAAGGCTATGGACGGCATGTACCCTGCCGGTGATGTGCAGGAGGCGCTTGAGGAGCTGCACCATCTCATGGAGATTCAGCAGCTGTTTGCCCCGGATATTGATGTGCCGCCTACCTTCAAGGCCAAGGGGCTGGTGAAGTCCCTGTGCCTGATGACGGCTCATGACTGCAACATGCGCTGCAAATACTGCTTCGGCGATACTGGCGAGTATGGCGGTGAACGGCAGATGATGAGCAAGGAAGTAGGCCAGGCAGCGGTGGATTATATTATCGATCACAGCGGCCCCAGGAAGCACTGCGAGATTGATTTCTTCGGGGGCGAGCCTCTTATCAACATGCCCCTGGTGAAGCATGTGACCGAGTATGTGCGAAAGCGGGAAAAGGAAACTTGCAAGGTTTTCAAGCTTACCCTGACCACCAATGGGCTGGCTCTGAATGATGCCAATATCCAGTGGCTGAACGACAACAACATCAGCCTGGTGCTCAGCACGGATGGCCGCCGGGAAACCCACGACAATATGCGCCCTGATGCCGGTGGCAACCCTACCTATGACAAGGTCATGGCCAACTTCCGCAAGTGCGTTGATTCAAGGAATGATGAGAATTATTACATGCGGGGTACTTATACGGCCTGCAACCTTGATTTTACCAAGGATGTGGCGGCTATGGCGGATGCCGGCTTTGACATTCTCTCCATGGAGCCGGTGGTGCTGAAGGATTCCCCTTATGCTTTGACAGAGGAAATGCTGCCGGAGATTTATGCCGAGTATGACAGGCTGACGGAGTTTTATCTCAAGCGGCACAGGGAAGGCAAGGGGTTCTTCTTCTTCCACTTCAACATGGACTTGTCCAACGGCCCGTGCGTGGCCAAGAGGCTGTCCGGCTGCGGTGCAGGCCATGAGTATTATGCGGTGGCTGCCAATGGTGATTTGTATCCGTGCCATCAGTTTGTGGGCCGTGACCGCTACAGGCTGGGGGATGTGTTCAGCGGCGTGCAGAATCAGGAGCTGCCGCAGTATTTCCGCCAGTCCCATGTGCTGAACAAGCCTAAGTGCGTTGACTGCTGGGCAAGGTTCTTCTGCAGCGGCGGCTGCCATGCCAATGCCGACCTCTTTAACGATGATATCCGCATCCCGTATGACATGGGCTGCGCTATCCAGAAGAAGCGGCTGGAATGTGCACTGGCAGTGCAGGCCATATTAGCCTTAGAAAAGTAAATTTCAGTTTATCGTCGTGAAGGTACGAGACTTTTGGAACATTAACGGATAAGTTTTGTGAGGTTGTGCACTCTGTTCAGACTAAAAATGGGATGGGGCGGCAGGT
>JBJDWY010000127.1:0-30991 GCA_051866255.1 Anaerovibrio sp.
TGTATTATACATATTCTTTCTATATCCTGCATCATTATCATTTGTAGACAACGGTTGCATCTGAGGTGACTGCACAAGTTTTATATTGGGCTGTTTCTTTAGAGCTTTTTCCAAATATCTGCTAAATTTCGGAGAGAATTCCGCTATCTCGGGTGCATCCTGATTCTCTACAGTCAATGAAAAGTCAAATGGAGCAACTGCAATTTTACACATAATTTCTTCAGCAAAAACTGGAGAAGCTATACATATACTAAAAAGAGCACACAAAAGCATTGCTCGTGCATACATAAAATTTATGCGAAATAACCTGATAAGATATAACATAATATTCACTCTCCTAAATTCAGTTCCCATCAGCGCAAAACTTTTTCTATGTTAAATCCCAATCCATCTTCCCGCCAGGTTAATTTAAATTTCCCTTTTCGACGAAGCTTGCCATCTTTTTTAACTATATATGGTATATATATTTTGTTATCTTTCAGTTCCAGCTTGCCATATTCTGCAATATCTCCATGCAAAAAACGCTTGCTAAGCTCATCCGTATTCACCACTTCACATACTATACGCGATTTTCTGCCTGCAAAGATTGCATAATCGCTTCCATTTTGATTTTTTCTATTATATACCACATAAATCTTGTTCTCTGAATCATTGCTGATTGAATATATATCAGCCTGATCTATTTGCATAGTAACATTACCAAAAGAACTTTTATCTTCATCACCTATAACCACTGTAAATCTTTTGCCATAATACACATCATAATGTACATTCAATAAAACTTCACCTGTTCCAAACAATGCAACCCCTTTACCATAAGAACTTGTATTTTTCTTATTACGTGAAGTATAGTAAACTCCCGTGTTGCTCACAGCATTTTCACAACAAAATCCTCCTTCTCCCTCACCTGATTTAGCAAAATAAATGCTGCCTATTTTTTCAGTCCTCAAAAATTGCATAGCCTGGACATTAGTTACACTTAACAACCATAAATTTAAAATCAAGAAACCCCAAAATCCTCTTTTCATCTAACCCCTCCCAATAGTTTAACTACGAACCTCCGTAAGTATAGTATATTCCCGTAATCTTTTCATCTCAATATGTGACAAGCAGTGTGACATTGTTTCTTATTGTTAAGACGCGAATTTACCAATTTTGAAGAAATTCTCCACACCATAGAAGCAAAAAAATAGCAGACATGATTAGAAATCATGCTGCCAGTAATACGCCAAGGCCCTGCATCAGCCTAACGCGAATAAATCTTATTTTTACTTACATCCAAACTGATTTCGCCACATTTAAAAATCACATCGCTTCCTATATAGCTACTGCCACTATGCTTCTCCTTTAAAGCATCCGCTACGAAATCAGCCACACCACCAACTATGTCACTTGAAATGCTAAAAAAGTTGCTTCTCCTCTGCAACATCTACTGAATTACGCTGAACGAATTTCCACTCTTAACTTCTGTGCCACCCCATTCCACAAGCGAGAAGCCTTTGCGCTGCACCCGCTCTAACTTCTGTGGATTTATTGTTACAAAGTTATCGAATCTTTTCCATGCCATAAAAACCCTGAGCACAGTATCCGGCTGTGGAGAAACATCCAATCTTGCAGCCCTGAGATAATTATCTTTTTGGAACGCAATCACATTGTATGGATTATCCTGCATACGCGGCAACCAAAATACCATAAAATCGTTAATTTCTTTGTCATTCAGCCCCAAGTAAGATAATTTATCCAGCAAAAATGCTTCTGTGTCCTTGCCTGCTACACAGAAACCTTCGGACAAATCCATCGGCACCTTAGTGGCTCCTTCCCAAAACAGATACCCATAAATTCGACCATTTTCGTCCGTCAAAGTTCCATCAGGTTCAGCAATCACATGCCAGCCTTCATTGATTTTAGGGTAAGTACAAGTCACCTTTCCATCTAAGCTCAAATTAACAAACACATCCGTTTTTTGAGTTGGATATAAATATATTACAGGCTTATATGCCATACCATTGGAAGAAATAGGCGGAATATAATGCCCCTCTACTATTGTGCCTGTATCAATATCAGATAATTTCCTGCCTATACCTGAAGAACATCTTTTGCCGTCTACATAACGACGAATATTGACGCAATCCCTTTGATCTATTCTTCTATCCCTGTTAACATCTGCAACGCTCAAATCCAAATCATCACAGGTGATATTACCCTTAATGTACTCAGATAGTATTTCCGCATCATCTTTTGTGACTTTACCGTCAGAATTAACATCACCTAATATTTTCTCATCAGAGCTAGTATTAGACGAGTCATCATTTTCTGATGTCTTCGCCTCACCAGCCTCATCAGTATTATTTCTTTCCTCTTCTTTTTTCTCATCATTTTCACTTGCAGAACCAACCACATCTTCATACTGTATACGCGGTTCCGTGCTCTGTGCACTAACTGCCCCTGGCATCGACAAAGAATTCGAACCCCAGGCAGCAATAGATGCCAATACTGCAAATGTAAGCAACTTTTTATTCTTCATCATAAGTTCCCCCTGTATTTAGCATAAATAATCTCTTATAAATGATACCGCATCAAGATTTTCTTGATAACACGGCATCGTAAAATGCAAGATTCATTCCTACTACAAAAAATTCAATACAACACCTGCTCAATACCAAACCACTGAGCATTTTCGTCCCATTTAAAACGAAATTCTCCTACTTTTTCAATATATGTTCCATGATAGAAAGCGTATGGTATAACAATGGTATCTCCGTTGCAAATAAAATTCTGAAATTGAATGCTTCGATTTGCCTTTTCTCCATAATACTTAGATGCAATATCTCTGCTGTCAATATATTTCACAAATTTTCCACTAGGAATCATGCCTATTATGGTATAGAAATGTTGAAACGAATGAGCATATTCAAACACATATAAAGTAATATCATCATTTGTTCTTATTCTTTTTACAGTATCACTTTGCAAAAACACTTCCACGGTATTGCCTATATCTTTGCTCCCCACACGTGCATTACAATAATATGGCTCTGTAGTATCATAATGTATATAAATCGCATCACGACCACTACCATACTTGACAATTCCTTGCCCGTAATATTCCCTACCCATACCGATTGAACTCCTATGGTATTTCCCTGTTACATTACTCTCACCCTGAAAATATGCACCACCATTCTGTGCCATATAAAAACTAATATAACCTAACTCTTCCGGCTGAGAAAACTGCATAGCCATAACATTTTCAATACACACAATCATAATCGTCAAAACGAGTATAAGCAATCTGTCTATGTACTTTACCATAAACTCACACTCCATGCATTAACTCCTCTCAAATTTCATCAATCAAGATATATGAGAAAACTTTTCCCCGGCATGACATGATTTAACAGCTTTACATCATCGCCTTCCCTCAATGCAATATGCATAGTAATATCCGTTGCTTGTATAATATTCTCGAGAGCCCCCCAATATGTGACACTATTTTTTTGGTACCTTTATCTATTTCTGATATAAACCATAAAACTAAAGCACCCCTTGCGCAGTGCCATCCGGCACACCGCAAAGGGTGTTTCTTCATCTTCTAAACAGATTTATCTTCCGGCAACCTTGCTGTAACATCTGTAACTATTTTCTCACAAACAATATCTAATGTCTTTAAAGTCACATTTTTAGGACTTACACCACCACCAAACATACCAGCAAAGAAATTTGGTGCTTCTTTGCGCGACTCAGAATATTTTCCTGCTACAACATAGCGTCCTGTGCCTAAATCTATTACCTTCACTGGCACAGATACCGTTGCCTCCTGCGCCTCATTGGACTGCCATCCGTGGCCATTACGCATCATAGGCTCAACTTCCATATACACGCAATAATCAATGCCGCTTCCTTCCATAACAGCCACAAAATCAGAACGCTCCGCCATGCTCAAATCCATATATCCCAAATCACTCAGCTTCTCAATATACTGCGTTCCGTCAACCAGCTCATACTTCTCCTTTGGCAGCAATTTATTGAGGCACGTAAACATTTTTTTATCTATATCCTTATTGTATTCCGATAATGAATTATTGATATAAATAACAGCAACCTTTGGCAATGCTTTGACTTCCACCGTTTCAGTCTTATCCCCCTGCATTATCTTCTCAATACGCGATTGCAGGCTTTCCTGAGGCTTCTTTGTTTCCTGTTCATCCATCTGACGAATTTGCTCCACTAGATTTGTAGGCAAGTTTCCTGAATCATACTCTGCCGCCAGGCCTTGAGTAGAAAAACATAACGCTCCTGCCAATACCAATGCAGTTAATCTTTTTTTCATACAAAACACACCTTCCTATACCGTTAAATCATAAATCATTGATTTCTCAATCATTTAAAAATATCATACAATACTTACTTATTACCAAACAGATTGCCACTTGACAAATCTGCCAGCATTCCATCAGCAATATCTTTTGCCGTTGCATTAACAGCCTTGTAATACATCTCATTATTCATCTTATCACTGCCAAATTTTGCAATCCCCAGTTCCTGATAACTTTGCGTATCATTCCCCACAAAAGTATTGCACCAAACCACTTCCCCGGTTTCTGCCCTGATAACTCTGACATCCGCCATGATACTGATACCAATTTTCTTTGGAACCAGTGCCATCAGGATACTGTACTCCATGGGCATCTGACCATACATAGCCATAGTTCCCCAGGAAATATTTCCACCTCGTCCAATATCAGTAATAGTCCCCTGAATTATATATTCTGCACCATTTTCCTCACCAATAGCCTTGGTTACTGAAGGGCTCACTATCTGCCCTTTATCGGCTGACGAAATACTCTGGGCTACATCATCCTCATAACCTGGACCTTCAAACAATGCACTATAATTCCCCTGCTCAAAAGCAGCTTTTGCATTGCGAAATTCCTCTAATCTCTCTGCATAAAGCTCCTGCTCCATATTCTTATCAATAACTTTTGTCTCCTTAAAATTTAATTTTCCGCTGTTTATCAGCCTTTCCAATACTAAATCAGACAAAGTACCTGCTGTATCAATACTGTCAAATCTAGTATCATCACTAAATTTAAGCATTACACATGTATTACTGCTTTCAGTCAATGTGGAAGCAAAACACAAATTGCTGCTCAGGAAAACAAAACCTGCCATAACAAATGTGATGATTTTTTTCATTAGAACAGCCCCCTCATTGCTCTTCCAACTGAATTTCCCACAGCCCTTGAGAGCGGAGAATTCATCATAGTCTGCCCAACATCAAACTTCGGCACATCCGGCAAAGATAAATATGACATATCCACCATATCTGTAAATTTGCCTACCTTTACCACACAGCGGCGTCCATCCAATACATCACCGTCATTTGACAATGTATATACACCGGAAGCCATTTTTATCAGTCTTTCCTTGTAGAAATAATAGCGGATAACTTCCATATAGCCAGGCGCATCATAACGATAATCAACATAATTACGCCCATTCTCCAGTGTACCAGAGCCCACTCGCCTATACTGCGGTGCATTAGCAGGCAGCATTTCAGGTGGCAATATGGCATTCAGCATACGGCTTATATCATATGTACCTTTATCCTGACCATAAACAAAATCCTTGCCCGGCTTAATAATCTCCGGCTTCAACGTTCCCATTGAGCCTGTACCAACGTAGCTGGCACGTCCGGCAACTGGATTTCCATAGCGGCTAAACCTGTAAACCACTTCACCATCACTCAATGTACAGACAGCAGATTCAGCTATTTTAATTTCTGTATACCTCCTGCTCCCGGAGGCAGCGATGATCACCTTTTTATCAGCCTTGGGAAAATTGTACAGACGGCAGCTGCCATCCATCTGAATAACATCCTTATCCGTATCCCTGGCATCCTGGCTCACATCCTTGCATACGATCATATATGAGCCTGTTTTCAATATATTTCTGTACTCATCCAATTCATCAGCATAGGCACTACCATGTAGTCCGAGCAGCAGCCATACTGAAAGACAAGCAGAAAAACAATATTTAAATACTTTAACCATTATTGCTTCCCTCCTTGCCAACCTTATACAGCAATATCTTATTGCCCAGCAAATCATCCATATCACCTTTGCCTACCTGATAAACCTTGCATCCTTCCGGCAATGTAATATGCTTTGCTGGCACATCAGCAGTAATCATAATCTTGCTAAAACCCTTATAAAATTTTTCCTGCTTCCCTGGTGCCTGCCAATAAAGCATGGCAGAGTCAATCTTTCCTTCTTTGTAGTATATGTAGAAAAAATAATCATATAAAACAGTGCCTGCTGCACTATACACAGTCGCCTGATACTTATCGTAAGGCAGCTTCTTCTCTTGGGCATTGCCCGGGTTGCTCTCCACAAACCTCGGTTCAGGAATTGCATCATCATACGTTCCTTTAGGAGCAAATGGTATTAATGGCTCAGGTATATTCAGCTTTGCCCTATGCTGTTCCCAATCCCCATTATAATTTATACGCGGATTCTTTAAATCCTCTTCCGTAGCCATGATAGCTTTATCATCTCCTGAAAAAAGATAATATTTGTGATCAGCACAATATATTTCAGGAATAATACTGTTCCCAAAAATACCATGGCTGATAATCATCTTTTTCATACGCTTTCCATTTTGAGATGCCAGCAAGCCACCTCGCTCGGCTCCCGCTATCACCGCTCCAATAACATCACGGGTTTCTCCTATTTTGTCCAGGATAGCCTCTTTTTGTTCATCAATGCTAAAATCGTACTCAATATAATAGTTTCCGTTTGCAATAACCTGTCTGTACTTTTCTGCTTCCGGCTGTTCAGCATGGACAAGAGTAGCTATTAATAAGATCCAAAGCAACGTTAATAAAAATATTATTCGTTTTTTCAATACGCTCACCTCATCCTTTCTCCTAGCTGTTTACTTTGACTAATGTAGCATGGTGCGAAAAAATTTCAGCTACCTTATTTGCGATTTGCTGGCTAATACCTTCAGCCGCCATCTGCTTGGCTAGATCTGCACTGTTGTATATCTTAGTATCAGTTAAATAAAACTGCTGAACAACTGACCTTGTGCTGTTTTTCACTACATCCACATTGGCATTTACTATTCCCTTATACAAACCTGTAGCATTGTTAGTAGTTTTAGTATTTTTACCAGCTACATAGAAATTAGGCAAAGTAACATTCATACTGCTTTCGGAAATTATGCATCTAACTGTATAATCGCCCAATCCTGCCTCTAACTCATCAATTCCCCAATCGGATAGTGTCTGCATACTCCCCTGCTCATGAGTAGCTATACCTGTTATATTCGTTTCATTTATTTCTCCACCATCATCTTGTCCATCACCACTATCTTCTGCAATCGGCAGATTTTCACCAGATGCATCATCATCAGGTACATCATCACCATAATTCTCTTGTTCATCCCCTCCTTCCAACCCCTGACCATCATCTGTTTCAACATTAGAATCCACCGGGGCAGCCGCATCTGGAGAATTCTTACTTTCAATATCTGCCTCATCAGATAAACTGTCTGTATTTGACATATTATTATCTACATAAACTTCTGTTTCTGTAACATTTTGTATATTGCTTTGAATGTTGCTTTTAGTTGCTACCACATCAAGCCCCATTTCACGCAGTTTACCTACCAAGGCTGCTTCACAAATCCCAGCATACTTACCACCAGATACCTTAACCATTATCCTAGGATTATCAAGCATATATGTAAGTTTCAAATCACTTAGTAACTTGGAACTAGGTTCTGTATCCACATCCACAAGAACCTGAACATGGCACCCCTTTCCTTTATAAGCCGTCCTGAGTACCTTGAAATCATTTATATATCCTTCCGAATTGGCATAAATCTTATCCAGTTCTACTTGGGAATTAGACACCACTGTACTGCTATTTACATAAACACCAACGACCTGCTCTACCGCATTGCGAAAGGCATCTTTTATTGCATCATCCTTATTATCGCCTACCCCTGTTACCGTGACTTGTTGAGCACAGGAGATATTAGTCCATAAAAGCAAGCAAGCCATTACTATGAATTTTTTCATACAACCCCCTGGAAATATGGTGCTGGTCTATAATATAATTACAGACCAGCACTATTTACACCAAACATGTAAAACAATAATCCAAACTTATACTATAAACAAAATTACGACATTATTGTAATCTCCTCATATATTTGGTCTAATATACCCCCAATACCGTTTCCATCCTTTTTCTGTTTGAGAAAACCAACTGTTGTTATACGGCCAGTTAACCTTCTTTTCTACATATTTCCCTTTCATATTTTGATGAAAGCTTACATTATCTCCAGCACATATGGCAACATGCCCATATTTAGCACCAACATACACCAGTATGTCTCCTGGTCGTGGAGTTCCACCTTGTACTCTTGTCCAGCCAGATTGTAAGGGTCTAGTCGCATAATCACAAGCATTACCACTAACAATTGGATTACTTAATCCTAGCTGTGAAGCATACGCTTTTATCAAGGCTACACACTGTCCTGTACCAACTTTTCTATTAAGATTACTTTCAACCCATGCTAACGCTCTTGATACCCTATCATTACCACCAGGAGCTACCTTACTTAAATACTGTGCTGAAGCATACCCTCGTGTACCATTGTAACTAAGATTTGCCCATCCATTACTAATCGAGTATACTTCAACTACGCTACCTCTAGGCATCCTTACTCTTATGCCATAATTAGTACCTGGGCCACTTCTAAGAGCAAGAGTAGCTCCATTTGTAGATACTACATATTTTTCAGCAGATTGTGGCTGTGTTTGTAGCTGAGGTGGCGATACTTGTACAAACTTCCACTTGTGCCACCCTACATTTTCTTTTGACCAAAGCTGTACATTATTGCCATTATTTCTTCCAGCCCCTGCGCAATCAAAAACTAGATTTGACTGCATTTTGGTTTCAATGTAATAACCATCGCCAGCATTATACAATCCCCATAATTGAGCATCAGTGCCATTCCATGTATACAGCCATACATTTTCACCTCTCCTAGGAACACCACCTTGAGCATCTACATACAAATCACAGTGACCAGCTTTAAAGGAATACCAGCCATTCCCTCTATGTTGAACGTAAAATTTCTGCTGTGGAGCATCTACAAAATCCCAAATCTGTAAATTTGTTCCTGCATTTTTCCCAGCTCCAGCAGAATCCAGTGCTTTGCTCTGCACATGAACTGGCACAATTTTATACCATCCATCACGAATAATCGCTCGCTGTGCTGCAAAAGCTGATGTTGTCATCATCAAAAACAGACAAAAAATCATAATCCTAAGTATTAATCTACCCATACAAATTCCTCCTCTGCATAAAACCTTATTTGAAAAAATCTAAAACAAACTCCCACCTCCACATTTCTAAAACTACTTACACTTAACAACCATCTTATTAACAACATCGACACTGGCTTTTTGTATAGCGTTGTGCACACTGTCCAAAGTAACCCTTGTTGTACCGATAGTTATAATCTGCTCCTGATTAAGAATTTTTGCACCAGCTTTTACATAACTGCTCTTAGACGAACCATCTCCTTTAACCATCATCACAATATCCCCAGTTTGTACATCCATAACTCTTGCCACAATATGAGCTTTCACCGTACAAATATCGATCCCCAGCACTCCAGGAGAAAAATTCAGGCCGCCACTTATATCACTTAGACTTACGTTAGCCACATTGCCATAAAGAATGTAGCGTACCCCCAGCCTTTCACCTATTCTCGCTGCGCTGTCAGGATCTATGATACCTGTAGTGCTTATGCCTTCCGCATTTAATTGCAACATCGCCATGTCCTTATCCTGGATGATAAACCCTTTCCCTAGCATTGCCGCAATTAAATACTCGCTTGATGCTTCGCCAGCCTTGTGCGCCTTGATTTCTGCCGGAGAAGCATCCGGACGGTCACCAAAATCCATAACAGCAATCGGCGTGCTTATATCAAATTTTTCTGCACTACATAAATGCACCGGCATAAGCATAAATGCCATTATCAAAAACAGCCAATTTTTCATCTTCAACCATCCCTTGCCAAAACACTAATGCCACTGTTACTTCACAAACAGCTTTCCTTCATTAGCAGCACCAATCAAAGTATCAGCAATAATTTGTGCGGCATCATTGACAGCCTTGAAGTACATCTCATTATTGACTTTATCACTGCCAATACTAATCATGCCTCCCAGATTATATTTTGTCTGCGTATCCCTGCCTGTCAGACGCTCCTGCCAAATGACTTCGCCAGTAGATGCCTTAATTACACGTACATCCGCCTGTACTCCAATACCAGTCTTTTGCGTATCTACATTCAGTAAAGTACTTGCCGGGCCAAGTGCCATCCCCAGGCCGGGAGCAAAATAACTTTTTGCCATCGAAGCAATTGCCCATTCCGGGTCTACCCAGTTACCAGTTCCCAAATTAAGAATCGTTCCCTGTATCAAATATTCTGCATTATTTTCCGTGCCAATGGCTTGCGTTATAGCAGGGCTTACTATCTGCCCCAGCCTGGCGGAAGCAATGCTTTGCGCCTTATTTTCTGCAAAGCCAGCACCTTCAAACAGCACATTATAGTTTCCTGAATTTATTGCTGTCCTGGCATTGCGAAACTCCGCTACCCTTTCATTGTATAAAGCCTTTTCCATATTTTTATCCAAAGGCTTGGTTTCCTTAAAGGAAAAACTGCCGCTGTTCATCAGCTTTTCCATTATCAAATCTGATAATGTACCTGCTGTATCCACTTTATCAAAGCGCGTATCATCTTCAAATTTCAACATTATACATGTATTGCTTCCCTCTGCCGCCTCAGCAGGTTCTGCTATGCCGCAAATGCCTGGCAGCATCGTCAGAGCTGCCAAAAATGCTGCCATTTTCCGTTTCATATTACTTTTCCCCCTCCTTCTTGCGCTTGGTATTATCCTTCAATCCTTCCGGCAACTTCAAATACGCTTCATCTGCCACAGGCACAAACTTAGTAATCTTCACAATGCACCGACGCCCATCTGCCACATCGCCATTTTCATTCAGCGTATAAATTCCTGACGCTATCTTGACTAAAGAGTACTGATCAAAATAGTAGCGAATGACTTCTATACTGCCTGGAAAATCACCGCGATAATCTATATAGTTTTTCCCATCCGGCAACCATCCTGAAGCAATTTTCCTATAATGAGGAGCATCCTCCGGCAGGCTTTCATCTGGTAAAATCGCATTCATCAATCTGCTTATATCACTGGTTCCCATGCCCTGCCCATATATATCCTGATAAGCACTATCCGTTGCCTCTGCCGTAACAGAACCCTTCTTATCGCCATAATAAGTAGCTTCCCCAGCAGCATTGACAGACTTGGTGAAATTAAAAGTTTCATTGCCCTTAACCAGCTGACAAGTAGCTAATCCCGTACCTGCATTAGCCTCAACATAGCGGTTATCTCCCGAGGCTACTACTATGCACTTCATAGGGCGATTGGTAAAATCGCTGATTTCTGACGCAGCAAATTCAACCTTGTTGCGCATGTGTACCTTATCTCGTTCCGTCTGCCGCGGCTCAGGCGTAATCGACTCAAAATTAATGGTGTAGGTGTGATTCTGCAATAAATCGCGATATGTATCAAGATTATCAGCTGCCAAAGCAGGATGCACAATACCTGCCACACACGCTATTATGCCCGCAAACAGAATATTTCTAATAATGTTAAATTTCATTATTTCGTTTCCTCCCCTACTGTATACAACGAAACCGGTATATCTAATAGGTCATCCATATCCCCCATGCCCGGCTTAAAAATTTTGCTTCCTTTAGGCAGGGTTATCCGATTTTTAGGAATATCAGAGCTTATCTTGATGCCGGTATACTCACGCACATTTTCTGCTTTCTTACCTGGTTTTTGCAACATGCACTGAATTTTGCTTATATTGCCATCCTTGTAATAAACATAGTATTGATATTCAAAAATCACCTTTCCGCCTTTGTTCCTGACTGGCCGCACATATTTGTCATAAGGAAGTTTTTCCTGCCCATCACCAGGATAGCTTTCTTCAAAATCAAACACACCACTGGTACTCCCATCAAAGCTGTCCGTACCTCCTGCAAACATCCTGAAGGCTTCTGGCAATGCAAGACGTGACTTAACAGTAGACCATTTTTCTGTAGGGTCTATCTGCGGATCTTTTAAGTCCTGCTCTGTTGCCACCTGCGCCTTGTCTTTTTCAAAAAACTGATAATATTTTCCAGCTTCATAGTAGGCATCAGGAATAACAGTTGCACCTCCGCCACCAAATAAGGCGAATGGCACAAACAGCGATAATGGATTAAAGCCACCTTTAAAGCTCTGCTTATAAGACATCCTTATTCCATCCTGAATTGCCAGCGTTTTCTTGATGCCGCTTTCCTTATATTCCAGATAATAATGCCCAGAAGCAAAAATCTGCCTGTACTCATCAGCCTTTGCCTGCTCTGCCCATGATGTACTGCTGCCAAATAAAATACTTGCTGCCAACATCATGGAAGCGATCTTTCTTTTCATAAATAACATCCTTTCTCAGAACCCTGTTTTAACCTTCAGCTTTTTGCCATCATTCAGCATGGTCATAAGTCCCATGTCGCCATAAATTGCATCCCTCACTGCCTTGCTGATGGCGTTACGAACCTGCACAGCTGAAAAGTCCTGAGAACCTATTCTTATACGATAATTCTCCACTTCCTCATTGGAAGAAGGACTTCCAGTATCCACCTCTGTATCACTAGGAGAGGACTCAGGCTCACTGCTACCAGAATCATCTACAAAGTGTGCCATTGAACGGCTGTCTGTAAGTTGTTTTAGTAAATTGTCGTTTATTATAACACCGCCGATATTTCTCGATACGTTATACGCATTGTCAATCACAATATCTTCTGAAGAATCACTCACTCCTATGCTAGAAGTATCATTTTCTTCAATTACATCAATATTAATTTCATTATCTTCCTCGTATGCCTCTTGTTCATCTTCATAAGGTAATTCCGTATCCACATCTCCAATTGATGTATCATTATCAGTCTGACTACCATCGCTACTACTATTGCTACCATCACCACTGTCATTGTTGTTGCTACTCTCACCCTCATCATCATTATTATCACTGCTACCACCCATCCGATAAGGATCGACATCAGTGCCAGTAGTAACAATATTTTTCGGTTTTCTATACTTCTTAAAAACAATTTCCACACTTGACGATGTTGATTCCCCCTTGCCAAGACCGGCACCTACAATTGTCCCGGTCTCTATATCCACAATACGAATAGCCACATTGGCAATAACAGTACGAATAGCAACACCGGCACCACCCTTTTTGCCATGCTGATAATCAATTCCTGATGTCTTGGTAGTCAGTCCTGTTACATTCCCCACTACCATGAACTGCGCCCCGGCAAATTTACCAAGCTGCACAGCTGTACTCTGATCAACCAGACCTGACATATTGATTTCATGCATTTTAGCGATATTGCCAAGCTGCTCATAATCCACCAAATCAAACCAGCCTGATGCCAAAAGCTGATAAATAGCATACTCAGAAGCTGAATCGAAGTCATACGCCCTCATCCCCTGGCTGGTAATCGCCTTGTTACCAAACTGCATCACTGCTACAGTAGGATAACTATGAATATCAGCAGCCTGTGCAACCGAAAAAACTGAGGAGCTTCCTAACACCGCTATAGCAGCTATTGCTACGCCATGCTTAATTCGCGCTTTAAATTCTTCTGTAAGATTTACCAACATATTAATCATACAAATCGCTCCATTCATCTCAAATCAAGCTTAACCAAGATATTATTTTCCTTTTCACAGGCAATTGGATATACTATCAAAATAGTCTAAAATTCCTATACATCTTAGATAATACATCCTAAAAACATTCATCTCAATATGTGACAAATAGTGTGACAAGGTTTTTTCATGTACTTTCACGTATTTTTCATACAATTCATTGCACTTACTGTCAAACCATGTAATAATTTCCTTAGAACATTCCACTTAGCAAAGGATGAATGAGCATGTCAAGTTTTGCCCAGAAATTAAAATATTATGTTGAAAAAAGCGGACAGACAATTTATTCCGTATCCGTTACCTCCGGCGTAGAGCGCACCATGGTGCACAAAATGATCAAAGGCGACCGTATTCCATCCAACAAGGATATAGTGCTGGCCATCGCCCGCACCCTCCTGCTCTCCCCGTCGGATACGGATGAATTGGTGACTGCTTATGAAATTAGCCTGCGTGGCGAATCAGCCTACCACCAGCTTCAATATGTGCAAAAGCTGCTTTTAAACTGTGCAAAACCTTCACTCTTAAAAATCGATTCCACCCCCCCGAAAATTAGTTCTAAAAATATTAAGCATATGATTTCCCAGCAGGAAATCACACCGCAGATTATCACCGAGAGGCCCCATGTAAACCAGCTGGTCCGCACCTTGCTGGAGCTGGAGCTGCAAAAGCCAAACGGCCATGTTTATCTGATTGCCCAGCCGGATTATCAGTATCTCTATGAGCTCCTAGCCTCCCTGACCTGCTTTGCACCTGGTGCCAAGGTAGATAATATCATCTGCTTTGACCAGGCCAATGACGATGATGACTGCTACAACCTCCGCTGCCTGGAAAAGCTGATGCCCACCCTGCTATCCTGCCCGGCTTTTGAGGCACACTGCTATTATGACCATGTGGACAGCCTTTTCAGCGAGTGGTCATTGCTGCCCTGCATGCTGCTGACCAGCGAGTACTCCCTCTGCTTTTCCGCTGATGCCGGGCAGGCATTGTTTTTTGACTCCCCGGAAATCAACAAATTCATGAAGCAGTTCTTCCATAAAAAAATGACCTGCACATCCCCCATCTG
Organism: Anaerovibrio sp.; assembly: GCA_051866255.1. GTDB lineage: Bacteria > Bacillota > Negativicutes > Selenomonadales > Selenomonadaceae > Anaerovibrio. The sequence continues at coordinate 14,937 of JBJDWY010000127.1, forward strand.
CCATTCCCTGACCACCTCCTTTTCCAATTATCTGGAAAAGGTCATCATGTCCGGCAATGCCGCAGATTTGGCGCCGCAAATTTATACCATCCTCTACCAGCCATGCCTGACGCCTTTCATTGATGATGATATTATTGCCAGCCACCTGAATATGGAGTATTTCTCGGAGGATATGCTGAAGCGTATTGCTACCCACTTCGCCGTAGTAAAACGTACCATCATCAACTCCTGCTTTACCCGTGAAGGGCTGGATCTGTTCATGAAGACAGGGCGGATTACAGAAATCCCGGATATGTTTTATAAGCCGCTGAATATGGAAAGCCGCAGGAGAGTGCTGAAAAACCTGCTGCATGCTGTCGAAACCGGCTTTCTTGTCCCACGCATTATAAATACGGCGAAGCTGAACCTGCCTGCCGCACTGAATGTGGAGGCACTTTCGCCTACGAGAATCATCCTTTATTTGCGTCTGGAAAACGATACCACCTTTTCCCTGACGCTCAATGAGCCCAGCCTGCTGCATGCCTTCTACGGCTTTATGGAATACATACAGAACAGCCGCCTGGTATATTCGCAGGCAGAAACCATCAATATTTTGCAAGACCTGGAAAAAAATTACCTTTAAAACACAAAAACAAATAAAAAGCACCCTCTTGTACAGTGCTATTCCGCACTGCACAAGAGGGTGTTTTATGTGCCACCTTTACTGCTCTATCTAGAAATTACTTTAGCACATCAAAATGCTACGGCGTAATAAGATTCAACAATATCTCTATCAGACGTATTCCTTGATACTTTGAATAAGAAGTCAGGATTCTCTTTCCCACCACACAATTTGATAGCATAATTATAATCTTTTATTGCAATCTTTTTAACGCCTGCAAACATTTCTTCTTCGTTATGAAAATGAAGAAAAATGTTTTTATTAGATTTTCTACGATTTTTGATTTCACACATCTCACTGCATCTCCTTCCACTTTTCTTCTAACATTCTTTTATTCTTGACAACCCATTGAGCTGCTAACAATTCATCTTTAGCACTTTTTAATCTTCCGGCTATAATATCGCCTGAAAACGAAATCGATATCGACTGTCCATCTTTTACTGCATGTACATGCGGTACATTATTGCCTTTTTCTTTTAGTCTCATCTCAATTCTGATACCATTTATTACCATAAATGTAGGCTTCTTTACTCTTTCTCCCTATACTCCACCGCTGTATTCTTGCCATGATGCTTCGCCTCGTACAGGGCCTTGTCAGCCAGCCCTGCCAGCACGGCAACATCATCGCCAAAATCCGGGTGCAGCACATAGCCAAGGGAGGCAGTCACGCCTATATCCGGGCACTCCGCCCGGCACTTATCTCCCACATAATTCACAAAATCGCTCATCATCTGCCCCACATAGCTCTTGTCGGCATTCAGGTACATCATGATGAACTCATCACCACCGATCCGCCCCAGCACGGCATCCTTGCCAAAATAGCTGCGCATGGCGTTGGCAACGCAAATCAGCAGGCTGTCACCGGCAGCATGCCCCAGCGTATCATTTACGCTCTTGAAGTTATCCAAATCCATGTACATGACAGCCGTCGGCATATCCTCATGCTCATTGATATACTGCTCCATCAGCTCCAGGGAATGGCTGCGGTTGTAGAGCCCTGTCAGGGCATCCGTTGCCGCCATCCGCTCCAGCACCAGCTCCCGCTGCTTGCTGGCATCAATATCGTAGACAAGGGCATACATCCACTTGTCAGAAAACTCATCCAGGCAAAAGGTATTGATAGTTACCTTGAACCAATTCATTTTGCCATTGTACTTCCGCTGATACTCAATGGAAAAATTCTCATCCTCAGGCAGTCCGCGCAGGGTATCCAGGTCAAAGAAATCCAGCAGTTTCTGGCGGTCGCTCTTGATGACGCGCTCATTGACCAGCTCCCTGATAGCCTGGTCATAGTAAGGGGAAAACACCCTTGTTTCCTCCATCCACTTTTCCAGGCTGTTATCTGCCACAAAAAAATTCTTGTTCAGGTTCACCGTAATGTCATACAGGGACTCTTTCACCAATGTCCCCATCAGATAATTGTTGTGCTGCTGCTGCTGCTCATTCACCTTCTGGTCCGTGATGTTCTTCCAGGTACCCATGACGTATTCCGGCGTATGCTTCGCATCCCGGACAATCTGCCCCGTAAAGCTCACCCATACCAGCCTGCCATCATCTGTCTCCAGCGCCAGCTCCAGGGACAAATCCCCGGACTGCTCCCTGGACAGAAGCTTTTTGACAAAATCCATGAACTGATTGCGGTAATCCCCGGCAAAATTAAGCACATCCACCATGCCCTGGGGGAAATTCTCAAAAGATGCACATTCCTCATTCATGAAGGGAATTCCCACATAAGGCTGCTCCGGCAAGTCCGTGTTAAAAAACATGATTGAGCCCTGGCTCATATCCCAATACCAGCAGTTCACCCTGCTCTGGCGCAGTGCCTCCGTAAAAAGTGCTTCCTTGATCTGCGCCTGCTTGTTATAGCTGACACGCAGCACAAAACTTACGATGCTCTGAGATGAGGATATGCAGCACACATGCACACAGCACCTGATAATATTCCCCATCAGTGTCCTAAAGTGAATATTATCCATAAACTCAACAAAGGGTTTGCGGCTTGCCCTGTCCAGCATGTTGCCAAATTTATCCAGAGCCTCCGGCGGCAGCAGATGTGCGGCATCCATGCCCTGGCTCCACTGATAATTCGTCCAGCCCAGCAGCTTTTCAAAGACGGCATTGGCTCCCTGAAACTTGATATACCCATCCTGCTTTACGACAAATGCCATTGCCCCCAGCACCTTCTCAATCTCACACTCGTGGGCTATATGCTCTTTTTCCAGCCATGAAATCAATCCATTTTTCATCATTTCTACCACCATTACAGCAGATTAGCAGACTGCAATTTTCTCATTTGCATCCATATCAAACTTGCAATTACATATTATATATTTTATCATAACTAATAGGTAATACGCTATAAAAATACAAAAAAACTAATTAAATTTCACAAGCTTCTAAAAATGAAACAAGCAGGCAAATCAGATATCCTGCTTGCAAAACCTATTATAAAAGGAGATGATGCTATGCTGAAGCTTGAACAGCTTGCTACTGAGAAAATAAATCCACTTACACGCCATATTGACACCCTGGGCACGCTGGAGCTTGCCACCCTCATCAACCATGAGGATGAGAAGGTTGCCCCTGCCGTAGCCAGGGAACTGCCTGCCATCGCTGCGGCCATTGATGTTATCACGGACAGGCTGCGCCGGGGGGGACGGCTTTTCTATGCCGGAGCCGGAACCTCCGGCAGGCTGGGCGTGCTGGATGCCGCCGAATGCCCCCCTACCTTCGGCACTGCCCCGGAGCTGGTGCAGGGGCTGATTGCAGGGGGGCAGGCTGCCATGTTTACCGCCCAGGAGGGAGCTGAGGACTCGGAACAGCTGGCAGCTGATGACCTGGCGGCAGCCAGCCTGAATGAAAAGGATGCCCTTGTGGCACTGGCAGCCTCCGGCAGGACTCCCTACAGCATTGGTGCCCTGAAATACGCCCGTGCCAGGGGAGCGGCCGCCATTGCCCTGGTGTGCAGCCCTGACTCGCCTATGTCAAGAGAAGCTGATCTCACCATCTGCCCCCTGCCTGGGCCTGAGGTCATCACCGGCTCCACCCGGCTAAAGGCAGGCACTGCCCAGAAGCTGGTACTGAACATGCTGTCCACCGGCACCATGATCAAGCTGGGCAAGGTCTATGGCAACCTGATGGTTGACCTGAAGGCCACCAATCAAAAGCTGGCAGAACGTTCACTGCGGATTGTCATGGAAGCTACCGGCTGTGACAGGCAAGAAGCAGCAGCAGCCCTTGACAGCACCGGCGGACATGCCAAGCTTGCCATCTTCACCCTGCTCTCAGGGCTGGATGCAGAATCCGCCTGGCAGAAGCTGGCAGCGGCAGATGGCTATGTAGCCAGGGCACTGGCTGATTTAAAACAAGATTAAGGAGCAATTTATCTATGGATTACAAATCACTGGCAAAGAAAATTTTTGACATAACAGGCCCCGGGGAAAACATTCTCCATGCCGCCAACTGCATGACCAGGCTCAGGCTGCAGCTGGCACAGGCTGCGCCGGAAGCAGTGGCACAGCTAAAAGCCCTTGAGGGAGTTATCGGCGTCAATCAGACAGATACGGAGCTGCAGGTTATCCTGGGCCCGGGAGCAGCCCAGCAGACGGCGGCTGCCTTCCAGCAGCTGCTGCAGGCAGCACAGGCACAGACACAGGCTCAAGCAAAAGAAAAAGCCCAGCCAGCACCGTCCGGGCAAGACAGCCAAAAGCAGGAGAGTGATATTCGCCAAAAATACAGCATTGGCGATGGCAAAAAACTTCACGCAGACATAAAAGCAAAAAACGCCACCCCCTTCAAGCTGCTGCTGAAAAAAATCTCCGGCATCTTCATCCCCCTCATTCCGGGGTTTATTGCCTGCGGCCTGATTACGGGGCTTTTGAACCTGCTTCTGAAATCCGAGCCGGCCCTTGCGGATATGGCGTGGATAAAAATGCTTGCCATCATGGGCAATGCCATCTTCTACGGCATGAACCTGTTCGTGGGCTTCAATGCCGCCAAGGAATTCGGCGGTTCCCCCATCCTGGGCGGCATACTGGCGGCAGTCATCACCCACCCGGCTCTCAAGGACATCATGCTGGGCAGCGAGCAGCTGCAGCCCGGCCGGGGCGGCATTATTGCCGTGCTGCTGGTAACAGCCTTCGGTGCCTGGCTGGAGCTGCGCCTCAGGAAAATCATTCCTGCCATGCTGGATTTGCTCCTGACTCCCCTTTTTACCATCCTGATTGCAGGCTTTGCAGCCCTCTTTATCCTTCAGCCCATAGGCGGCATGATCGCCTCCGCCATCGGTGACGGCGTAACTATTGCCATTCACGAGGGCGGTGCCCTGACCGGCTTTATCCTGGGAGGGCTCTGGCTGCCTATTGTCATGCTGGGCATCCATCAGGCCATGACGCCGATCCATGTGCAGCTTATTCAGGAGTACGGCGTCACTCTGCTGCTGCCTATCCTTGCCATGGCTGGCTGCGGCCAGATAGGCGCCTGCCTTGCCGTGTATTTCAAGACCAAAAGCAAATTCCTGAAAAAGACCATTCTCTCCGCCCTGCCCGTAGGCATCATGGGCATCGGGGAGCCGCTGATTTATGGCGTTACCCTGCCCTTGGGCAGGCCCTTCATCACAGCCTGCATAGGCGGTGCCTTTGGCGGTGCCGTGCAGGCAGCCTTTTCCATCGGCTCCTCCGCCATCGGCATCTCAGGGCTCCCCCTGACTACCGTCACCAGCCAGCCCCTGATTTACCTGCTGGGCATCCTGACGTCATACATAGCAGGCTTCGCCCTAACCTGGCTGTCAGGCTTCGATGAGCCCGAGGAGCCTCGGGCATCATAATTTATTAATTATGCATACCATCATACTATACTGTCCATAACAGGAGCTGGAATATCATGAAAAAAGGCATCTCAATCTACCCCGGCCTGGATAATACACCAGAAGAAAATATTGCCCTCATCCAGTCTGCCGCCCGGCTGGGCATAACCAGAATTTTTACCTCCCTGCAAATCCCGGAAACCGATAAAGAAGCCTTCCGTCAGCAACTTGATGAGCTTTTGCAGCTGGCAGATAATCTAAATCTGGATGTCATCTCGGACGTTTCCCCTGCCAGCCTGGAGCTTCTGGGCATAGAGGAATTCTCCCTGCCCCTGCTTTATCAGAAGGGACTGCGCACCCTGCGGCTGGATGATGGCTTTACGGCTGCACAGATTGCGGAGCTCAGCCAAAACGACCTGGGCATCAGCTTGCAGCTCAACGCCTCCGTCCTAAACGAAGGCACCCTTGAGGAATTGCAGCAGCAGGGCTGCCGCCTGGACAGGCTGGAAGCCCTCCACAATTTTTTTCCCCGGGAAAACACAGGGCTTTCCGAATCATTCACCCTGGAAAAAACGCGTCTCCTGCAAAGCCATGGCATAAAGACAGGAGCCTTCGTGCCAAGCTTTGCCCGCCCCCGCAGCCCCCTGAAGGCAGGCCTCCCTACCCTGGAGCTGCACCGGGAAACCAGCTTCAGCTTTGCCATCCGTCACCTGGCTGCCATGGGCATGGACTGCATCTTCATCGCTGACTCCCTGCCAGAAGAGCCGGAGCTCTCCGCACTGGCAGAGCTTGATGGCTCATCCATTGCATTGCAACCCGAATGGCTGCCTGATCTCACTCCTTTAGAAAAGGAGCTGTGCCGCAATGTCTTCACTGCCCGCCCGGACCAGGCACGGGATGTACTGCGCACCGTGGAAAGCCGCCACCTGACCGCCGGGCTGCTAAAAAAACAGCAAGACGCCGCAGGTCAGCCAGCCAGTACCGCTGCTATTGCGCCCCGGCAGGAGCCAGGCCTGCCACGGCCTGCCGGAACCATTACCCTTGACAATCAGCTATACCAGCGTTATCAGGGCGAGCTGCAGATTACCAAAACAGACCTGCCCCCTGACCGGCGCAGCAACGTGCTGGGACATCTTCCGGCCCTTGAGCAAAGGCTGCTAAAATACATCACCCCCGGCAAAAAATTCCGCTTCACCTAAAATCCAATCCACAGCACACCAAAAAAGAGACTGCCCCTCCTTGGGACAATCTCTTTTTATTTTCATATAGGGTAAATCCTTGACGGAATGCCACGGCAAGGCCATATATCAGGTCAGGGATAATGCCTTTCTTACCACGTCATAGTTGGCATCATCAGACTCCACAAAGCCATTGATTTTTGCCGCCTGCATGGCCTGACCGCCGGCACCGACACCCTCCCGGATATCCTCAAAGGCCTTGGTCAGAAGCTTGGCAACCTCCTCCGGCACCCCAGGCGCAGCAGCAATAACATCCTTCGGTATAGGCTCCGTCCGGAAGATGATTTCCAGATTGTCAGCTGCCTTTGCTCCTGCTGCCTCAAAGGCATCAGAATAAGTGGCACCTGCCTGCACCTCGCCGCTGAGCACCGCATCAATCACCTTGTTGTGGCTGCCCATAAAGCTGGTGGAGGAAAAATATGTCTCAGGATTCTTGCCGTTTTCCAGCAGTGCTGCCTTCGGATACACATAGCCGGAAGCGGATTTCTTGTCCACAAAGGCAAAGCTCTTGCCGGACAAATCATCCAGGGACTTGATGCCGCTGCCCTTCTTGGCAATGATATAGCCGGTATAGGAAGTAGCATTGTTCATCTTTGGCGTTACCAGCGGCTTGATGTTCAGCTGATTCTTGGTGGATACATAGGCAGCCGGGGAAAACCAGCCGATATCCGCCGTGCCATTTTTCAGAGCCGTTCCCAGGGCATCATAGTCGTTCACGATAATGGTCCGGGCCCGGTAACCAATCTGCTTGCCCACCTCTATCAGGATAGGCATATAATCCTGCCGGATTTTCTCCGGGGCAGTAAACGGATTGATAGCAAAAATCAGCTCATTCGGCTTCTTGAACACTACAGCCGATTCCTGCAACCGTTCTGCCACCACCAAAAGGGACTGAGCATACTGATGGATTGCCTCCATGTTATTCATCTGATGTCCCACGCTGTCGTTGGTCTCACGGGTATGAGCCGCAATATCCACCGTAGCCTGGCCGATGGTCTCAATAACCTTCGCCATCTCATCCGTAGTATCACGCTGCTTGCTGGACATGCTGCTGAGATTGTCCACCACATTCTCAATAGTATGGATATTGCTTACCATCTCGGACATGGCCGCAGCAGACTCATCCGCCATGGTCTCCACGGACAAAAGACTGGTGCTGCCCTCCTGCATCCGCTTGGTAACACCGGCAGTAGTGCCCGTAATCTCGTTGACAATCTCCTCGATTTCCTTGGTGGTCTCCTCACTCTCTGCCGCCAGCTTGCGTACCTCCTCAGCTACCACGGCAAAGCCCTTGCCATGCTCTCCGGCACGGGCAGCCTCAATGGCAGCATTCAGTGCCAGAAGATTGGTCTGGCTGGCAATGCCACGGATTTTCTCAACGAAGTTGGCAATCTTCTCGGAGGCATTGTTCAGCTCATTGATTTCCCCTACAGCTTTCTGAACTACCCCGCCTACATTCTTGATGGCACGGCTGACCTCGTTAATCTCCCTCTGGTACTTCTCCACCAGGCTGGTAGAGGACTGGCACTGAGTCAGGCTGGACTGGGCCGTCTCAGATATATCGCTGGCTGCCGTGGCAATCTCCATGACGCCTGCCGATGCTTCCTCCAGGCTGCTGGCATTGCCCTCGGACTGGGCACTGATATTTTGAGCCAGCGTCCCCAGCTTGTTCAGGGCAGCCTGGAACTGGCCGATGCCCCATACCAGCTGCTGGGAGGCAAAGGCCATCTCCTCGGAAAGCCCCAGCATATCCACCTTCAGCTCAGGCACGGAAACGCCCCCGGATGCTGCCGGTGCTGCGGCTTTTTCCACCGCCCTGCTCTTTGCTGCCGGTTTCAGCACAGGCTGCATGGCCGGTACCGGCTCATCCTCTGCCAGGACTTTGCTGATGCCGATACCCCCCAGCACACCTGCCACTACAATCGCCAAAACTGCACCGCCCAACACCCCGATGCCGGATGCAGCCAACCCACCGGCAATACAGCCTATTGCCGTGCAGAGCACATGACACAAAATTAATTTCCCTTTCATTTTTGATACCCCCGCCTTTTCTTACCTTGTACCTTGTAAAGCTTTAAATAAATTGCATTACTGCAAATATAACAAGACCGATAGCCGCTCCCACTATGGAACCGTTCATGCGTATCCACAGCAAATCCGGCTCCGCCTTGTCATAAACCAAACGATTAATCTGCTCATCCGTCATGGTTCCCAGCACATCCCCGGCAATACTGCCCAGCATCTCCTGTGCCTGCATGACGCCACGGGCTGCCAGCTGGTAGCAGATACCGCTGACCTCCTTCTGCAGGGTGCTGTTTTCCCGAAGCATCTCATATACCACCTGCACGATGCTCCCGGCCAGCTCCTGCAACTGACCATCTACTTTCCCTCTCTCATCAGTTGCATTGAACAAATATTCATTTAGATTTAACCTTTGTACAGAATTCAACACAGCATGGTCTAATTCCTGCCTGGCTGCAAAATTTTTTTGTAAAAAACAGGAAATTTTTTCTGCCATATCCTGAAGCTGTTCCGCTTCCTCAGAATCCTCCTGCTGCACCCTTTCCAGGAACAGGATGCACCTGTCCTTGATCAGCCCGGCAGCTTCCTCTGTGTTCAGCACATTCACGGATTGGGCAAAGCCAGCCATCATCATGGCCATAGGCCCTTGCAGCTTTGACTTAATATATTCATCAAGCCCTGCCTCAATTTTATCCGCAAATTCCGGCTGCCTCGCCACGGACTCAAGCTCCTTCGCCCCATGCAGAAGAAAGCTTCTGATTCTGTCCTGTGTCATGCTGCCTGCTGCAAAATCCCCCAGCCTGGCAGCCAGCACGCCTGACAAGCTAGTGCCATCCTGCGCCTCCAGCCAGCTCCTGCCCCGGTCAGCCAGCCATTTCGCCACCAGCTGCCTGCTCTCCGGCCTTTCCAGCCAGCCCAGGAGCTTGCCTGCAAAATCTATCCTCTTTACCTTGGCTACCAAGGCTTTCTTGCCAAAAAACTCCCTCTGCAGCATCCTGCCTGTAGCCTCAATAAAGGACTGCCGCCTGCGGGGCAGGATTGCCGTATGCCAGGGAAAGCCCAGGGGCTTCTCAAAAAGTGCCGTTACCGCAAACCAGTCGGCAATGCCCCCCACCAGTGCCGCCTCGGCACAAAACAAAAAACCTGCGGCAAATGTATTGCCCGGATACTGCACATGCAGGCAAAGGGCAAACAGGAAAATCACCGCTGCCGCCAAAAGCGTCCTATCAGCCTTGTTCCAGCTCTGCCATATCATGTTCCCAACACCTGCCCTGCTGCATATATTACGGCATAAAGTGCCATGCCTGCTATAGCTCCCACTACGGAGCCATTGATGCGTATCATCTGCAGGTCATCTGCCACCTTTTCCTCGGTAAACTCAACCAGCTCCTCGTCAGAAAGCCTGCCCAGCCGTTCCTCTATCATGCCCGCAATCACATCATGGTGCCCCTGAAGCTCCGCTTCCAGCCAGTCCTTCAGCAGGGCATCTGCCTGCTGCTGCAGCTGATGGCTTGCAACAAACTGCCTCATGGCAAACTCCGCCATATGATGCAGCCAGCCTGTCAGCCTGTCACCTGCCAAAAACTCAGCCAGCACCGGCTCCAATACACCTGCCAGCTTTTCCTGGGTGCAAAAATCCCCCAGGGAATCAGTCAGCCCGGCAACTACAGCAGGCTTTTCTGCCAGCTCACTGAGCCTTTCTCCCAGCCAGGCAGCGGCCTTCGCCTCCGCCTCGGGATTTTCTGCCAGCTCCTTCAAAAAGCTTTTGCACTTTTCCAGGAGCCCATCTGCAATCCGCTCCCCGGTCAGCCCCATGAGACCGATGAGAAAGGCCCTGCCTCCGGCAGCATCCCCGTACTCCGTCAGCACGTCATCCGCATACCTGGCCAAAAGCCGCCGAAGCTCCTCAGCTTCAAGAAGCTCCTCAGCTGCCGCTGCCAAAAGATGCAGGATATGCCCTGCACTTTCCGGCCTTGACAGCCCCAGCAAAAAATCGGCTGCCAGCCTGTCCATCTGTGCCCTGCCCAGCATATCCCCCAGCCCCGGTGCCAGCTCCCTTGCCAGCACCTTAGGGCTAAGCCCCTGCTGAAGCTGCAGCGCCATCCTGTCCACCGCAGGAAGCAGCATAGTCTCGCCATTCTTAACCAAGAATTCCTTCAAAAATAATGCCGTATCCTGCTGACGGACAAACCTCATCACATTTTCTGTCCCCAGCAGGTCATTACCGGCAAAATCCACCACCGCCTGCATGATGCGCTGGCGGTTCCTGATGATGATCTCCGTGCGATAGGAAATCCCCAATGGCTTTCTGAACAGCGCAGTCACCGCAAACCAGTCAGCCATGCCGCCGATGGTGGCAGCCAGAAAGCCGTTGTGGAGCATGCCTCCCCAGAAGCCAGCCTTGGCCAGCCCTGCGGTGCCTGCTGCCCCTGCCACGCTAATGGCAAGGGCAATCGTCGCCTTATATTTTTTCTTCATAATGCTCGTCCATCACGCTTTCTTCTGCCCCCTGCCGCCAGCAGGCAGCCGGGGATTTTTCTCCTTGGCCACAGACAGCATGAGCTTGATGCGGTTCAGCTGATTTACCTCGCTGGCACCGGCATCGCAGTCAATGGCCAGGATATTGGCTTCCTTGTAGTGGTTGCGCAGGCTGTGGATAACCCCTTTGCCGGTTATGTGGTTCGGCAGGCAGCCAAAAGGCTGCAGGCACACCACATTTGGTACACCGTGCCTGATGAGCTTCACCATCTCGCCGGTGAGGAACCAGCCCTCGCCAGCCATGTTGCCCAAGGAAACATGCTCCTTGGCCAGCTTGGCAATCTCCCCGATGGTATGAGGCGGCAGATACCGCCTGCTGTGCTTCATGGCACTGCGCACCGGACGGCGGTAGAACTCCATGAGATGGATGAACATCTGGGCCAGCAGCTTGCTCTTGAGGCTGCCGTCCAGAAGCTCCCTCTTGACCACCGCATCATAGGCACTATACATGAAGAAGTCCACGAAGTCAGGCATTACCACCTCGGCACCTTCCTCAAAAAGCACCCTTTCAATATGATTATTGGCCACAGGATGGTACTTGGCAAGGATTTCCCCTACGATGCCCACCTTTGGCTTCCACAGATTTTCGTCAATAGGAATAGCCTCAAAATCCCGCACCATGGCGTGGATATTATTGGAAAACCGCTTGTAGCCGCTCTTTTCCCTGGAAAGCTCCTCCTTGCATTTTGCCATCCACTTGTCATAGACAGCCTGGGTTTCCCCTTTGTGCATCTCATAAGGCATGGTGCGGTTCTTCACATTCATCAGCACATCGCCGTATACCGCCGCCTTGATGGCCTCGGTAAGGCTGTCCCTGTCCAGCTTGAAGGCATCAGTCTCCAAGCCCCAGACCGCAAAGACAGGAATCTGAGGATAGCCTGCATCCTTCAATGCCATGCGCAGCACGTTCATGTAGTTGGTGGCACGGCAGGCACCACAGGTCTGGAACAGCATGATGGATGTGTTATCCGGGTCGCAGATGCCGCTCTGAATGGCGTTAATCAGCTGCCCGATAACCACGATGGCAGGATAGCACATGTCGTTGTGGACGTATTTCAGCCCCACATCCACCGCAGACCTAGGCATCGGCGGCACAATCACGTTGTAGCCGAATTTCTTCAGCACCGGCCCGAACAGCTCGAAGTGAATCGGTGCCATCTGAGGTGCCAGGATGGTGTGCCTGTGCTTGCATTCCTCGGTAAAATGAGGACGCTCCGCAATCTCCAGTGCCTGGAACTTCACCGGTCTGCGCCTTGCCAGAGCCGCCATCAGGGAGCGCAGGCGGATACGGGCCGCCCCCAGGTTGCTCACATCATCCAGCTTAATCATGGTGTAAATCCGCTCATGGTCCTCAAGGATGGACTTCACCTGCCCCGTAGTAATGGCGTCCAGGCCGCAGCCGAAGGAGCTGAACTGAATCATGGTCACGTTGTCATGCTCAGCCACATAGTGAGCCGCATGGTAAAGCCGTGCATGATAGCTCCACTGGTTCACAATCTTCAACGGCTCCGACTGCACCGGCAGATGGTACACCGCATCCTCGGAAATAATCGGCAAATCGTAGGACTGAATCATCTCAGGGATGCCGTGATTGATTTCCGGATCCATGTGATAAGGGCGGCCGGCCAGCAAAATCACATGCCTGCCATCCCTCTCTGCCTCCTGCAAAATCTCCTGCCCCTTCCGGCGCACCTCCTGGCGATAGCTTTCCAGCTCGGCATAGGCGGCCTCGCAGGCAGACTTTATCTCAGATTTGCTGATGCCCTCACGGCTGCCCAGCTCCTGATAGAGCCTCTTTACCATGTGCTTCGGGCTGTGAATCGGCAGGAAAGGCTGGATAAACTCAACATTGTTTTCCTGCAAAATATCCATATTGCCCCGGATATTTTCCGCATAGGAAGCCACTACAGGGCAGTTGAAATGATTATCTGACTTGTTTTCCTCGTCCTCCATGTTGTATGGCAGGCAAGGGTAGAAAATCTTTTTCAGCCCCTTTTCCACCAGATCCATGATGTGGCCGTGGGCCAGCTTGGCCGGATAGCAGAGGGAGTCAGATGGCACAGTGTCCATGCCCTTGTAATACATGTGGGCGGAGGACTCCCCGGACAGCACCACCTCATAGCCAAGCCTGGTCAAAAGGGTAAACCAGAATGGATAATCCTCGTACATATTGAGCACCCGTGGAATGCCGATTTTTCCCCGGGGTGCCTCCTGCAAAGGCTCATAATAGTTAAACAGCCTGTCATATTTGAAGCGGTAGATATTCTGCACCTTGGCCGCCTGCTTTTCCTTGCCTGCCCCCCGCTCGCAGCGGTTGCCGGTAAAGTAGCGTCCCCCGTCCGGGAAGTTCTGGACAGTTACCAGGCAGGCATTGCCGCAGCCGTGGCAGCGGAAGGATTTTGTCTTGACGGAAAAGCTCTCCAGCTGCTCCGGCGGCAAAAGCTCAGACCTGATGCCGCCGGACTCCAAGGCCAGGATAGCCGCACCATAAGCTCCCATCAGCCCTGCAATATCAGGACGGATGACATGCTTGCCCAAAAGCAGCTCCATGGAGCGCAGCACCGCATCGTTGTAGAAGGTGCCACCCTGCACCACGATATGATCACCCAGGGTGCTCACATCCTTCAGCTGCATAACCTTGAACAGGGCGTTCTTAATGACAGACAGGGCAATACCGGCGGAGATATCGCCCACCTCCGCCCCATCCTTCTGAGCCTGCTTTACCTTGGAATTCATGAACACCGTGCAGCGGGTGCCCAGGTCCACCGGTGCCTTGGACTCCAATGCCTTGGCGGCAAACTCTCCGGCAGTCAGCTTCAGGCTCTGGGCAAAATTCTCAATAAAGGAGCCGCAGCCTGCGGAGCATGCCTCGTTCAGGATAATGCTGCCGATGCTGCCCTTGTGCACATAGAAGCACTTCATGTCCTGGCCGCCGATATCCAGCACAAAGGACACCTCCGGGCAGAATTCCTGCGCCGCCCGGAGATGGGCAAAAGTCTCCACCTCGCCATCATCTGCATGGAGGGCAGCCTTGACAATGGCCTCCCCATAGCCGGTAGTAAAAGTGGAAGCAATATAGGTATCCTTGTTCATGGCACCGTACAGCTCCCGCAGCTCCCTGACTACCGTCTGCAAAGGGGAGCCCTGATTGCTGCCATATGAGGTGTACAGGAGCTCCTTGTTCCTGCCGATAACCGCCAGCTTGGTGGTGGTAGAGCCTGCATCGATGCCCAGGTACACAGGGCCCTTGTAGGTGCTCAGGTCGGCACGGGGAACCCTGTCCCTGTCGTGCCGCGCCTTGAATTCATCATAATCAGCAGGCTTTTCAAACAGCACAAAATCTGCCTGCCGGGCCTCGGCAGCCATAACCTGTTCCGTCTTTGCCACGCTCTCGTTGACCTGCTCCATGGTGACAGGACGGGCTTCCTCAGAAATCGCCGCCCCTACTGCCACAAAGTAGTTGCCGTCCTCTACATCTACAATATGCTCCGGTGTCAGCTTCAAGGTCTCAATGAAGCGTTTTTTCAGCTCCGGCAGAAAATGCAGGGGGCCGCCCAAAAATGCCACATTGCCATCAATAGGCCGTCCCTGTGCCAGATTGCCAATGGTCTGATTCACCACCGCCTGGAAAATGGACAGGGCGATATCAGCCTTTTCCGCACCGTCATTCATCAAGGCCTGAATATCCGTCTTGGCAAAAACACCACAGCGGGAGGCAATGGTATAAATCTGTTTCCCTTTCTCCGCCAGGGCATTCAGCCCCGGTGCATCAGTAGAAAGCAGGGATGCCATCTGGTCAATAAAGGAGCCGGTTCCCCCGGCGCATACGCCGTTCATCCTCTGCTCCGGAGCCTCACCAAAATATGTAACCTTGGCGTCTTCGCCTCCCAGCTCCACCACTGTATCCGTATGAGGAATAAGCTCCTTTACGGCAGCAGCGCAAGCAATTACCTCCTGCACGAAGGGCAGCCCGATGCGCTCGGCAATCCCCATTCCTGCAGAACCTGTCAGGGCCAGAGAGAACTTCTTTCCCTCCACCACATGGCCCAAAGCCGCCAAATTCTCTTTGAGTACAGCGTTAATCTCAGAAAAATGCCGTGCATATTTCTTGTAGACCAACTTTCTTTCCTTGTTTAGAACTACGACTTTAATCGTGGTTGAACCGACATCGATTCCTACACGCAAAAGCGAATTCATTTTGTCACCACCTGAAATAACTATGAAAGTGCCGCACAGCTGCAGATGGCGATACCGCCCTTCCGTGCCGCACTGCACAATTAAAGATAAATATCCTTATATATTATACCAAAATCAAAGAAAAAACACAAAAAGAGACCGTTGCAAAATTTCATTTTTTGCAACGGCCTGCCCTCATACAGCTGTTATATAACTTTGTGAATAAAATTTATTGACATTCAGCAAATGGTTATGCATTTCCCATCAGTCAATCTTGAGAATAGCCATAAATGCCTCCTGAGGCACCTCTACCCTGCCCACGGACTTCATGCGCTTCTTGCCTTCCTTCTGCTTCTCCAGAAGCTTGCGTTTTCTGGAAATATCGCCGCCATAGCATTTTGCCAGCACGTCCTTGCGCATGGCCCGGACATTTTCACGGGCAATAATCTTGTTGCCAATGGCTGCCTGGATCGGGATTTCAAACATCTGCTGTGGGATGATCTCCTTCAGCTTGGCCGCCAGCTGCCTGCCCCGGGCTGCCGCACTGTCAGTATGCACAATGGTAGAAAGGGCATCCACCGGCTCACCGTTCAGGAGAATATCCAGCTTCACCAGC
>JBJDWY010000128.1:0-30942 GCA_051866255.1 Anaerovibrio sp.
ACGAGCAAGCCTGAAATAGGGGGGCTGGGAGCTGACGAGACCTGATACTGCCAACAACTATGCAAGGCAACCTGCTATTATAAGCAGAGTTGTTTGCACTGTACGTTTATACAGTGATTGGCAGTTGCAAGTTTCGTCAGCATCCCGGCTCCCCCTTTTCAGGCTTGCTCGTAAAGTTAGATTAGTTGCTACAGTTTCATACTAATTGAATGCATTTGGATTATTTTGTTGTATCTGTTCAGACACAAAGAGGGACAGGTGCGGCATGTACCCAAAGAAAACCTTGAGTGCAGCCTCGCTTCTTAGCGAGTGCGAGCGTAAGCGACGCAGGAGCTTAGAAGCGCGAGGCTGTGCTAAGAGCGAGAGCGAGTTTTCTATGGGTACTGCCGCTACCTGTCCCTTTAAAATGTCTGAACAGAATCCACGAACTATCAAATTACATCAGTATATCACCAAAGTAACGATCAACCACTACGACAAACTGAAATCTATATATTTTACTTTCGGAATTTCTGGGTTGGCAGCTTCTTGACCTCGTCACCATAGATGGTCTTCCAGTCGTCACGCATAGAGATAGCTACCCAGCCGTACTTGTCACACAGGGCCTTGAACTTGGCAGACTTCTCAGGGCCGCCCCAGTCACGGACACCATCATCACAATTTACCCCCATTGCCATGCTCTTGTACTTATCGTTAAATACAGCATAATTCAGCATGGAAGCATCAGAGCTGCTGTTGCCCAATGCCAGAACAGGACGCTTGCCAATCTCACGGCAGATATTGGAAACCTTCATCATCTTGTTGTCAGTGGACTGATATGCGCCCCGCACCATTACATCCTCTTTCTCGAACTGGAAGTACTGGGCATTGGCAAAGCCCTGGCGCTGAGCAATATTCACGCTGTCAGTACCGATTACATGGTCAGTATTAATAGAAGGAATTGCCTTCAATGCCGTGCGCACCAGCTGGCGGTCAGTGCCGGTTACAACGTAGAAGTTGAAATCATTTGCCTGCAAATAAGTAATTACCTCTACCATCGGCAGGTAATAGGATTCAGCAAAAGTGCAGTTGGAAAGGCCATCCAGCGGCGTATTTTTCAGCCAGTCAGCCACATAGGCATCAAACTCCTCCAAAGTCATGCCCTCAAAGGCATAAGCCTGTGCCATATCCTCACCGGCATCCATGTCAGCAGAAATCTTGCCGGCCTTGGCAGCCTTGAGGCACTCCTCTGCATAAGCCTTCTCAGTGGCAGTAGGATGATAGGTCGGATCGTTGAAGATACGATGGAAATACAGAGCCCACTCGGAATAAGTAGGTGCCAGCTCCCCGTAGAAGGTGCCGTCCATATCAGATACGGCAATGCGATCCTCTACCGGAATGAAATTCGGGCTGTTAGGATTAGTTACATCCTCCACATAAGCCTTCAACGCCTTCAAAGCCGGGGAATTCTCATTCCAGTATTTGAAGTTGGAACCGTCAGCCTTGACAGAAATAGCAGCAATAGTCTCCACCGGAGCTGCATCAGCAGCAGAAATATCCGCACCTGCCGAGCCAAAAGCCAACCCCAAAGCTATCAACGCTGCACATACCTTCTTCTTCATTTTCATTTTCCAACACTCTCCTTATGATTTTCTTTTACCAGAGCAGATTGTATAACAATACCCGTTGGCAGCCCCCTAAAAAAGCTCCAGAAGCAAAATCGGCATCACCAACTTGCTCCCAGCTTAACTGCCGCCCTGTGTTTACTATTATTGCATATTGTTCAGCTTTAGAAAATCAGAAAAATTCTGATTTTCTGTCAGAATTTTTCCTACAGGACCTAAGTCTTTGGCAAATATATTCCTTTACTCCTTCTCCAGCAAATTGTGGTTCAGGGCATATTCCACCAGCTCATGTTTTTGTGTGCAGCCCAGCTTCTGCATCAGCCTCGTCTTATAGGTGGACACTGTCTTGATGGAAATATACAGCTTTTCGGCAATAACCGACAGGGAATACCCCCTGGCAAGAAGGGACAGCACTTCTTTCTCACGCTTAGATAGCTCCGCATCCTCCCCGGCAGGATTGATGAAGCTGTCAATGAGCAGATGAGCATCCCTGCTGCCCAGATACCGCTCCCCGGCAGCCACAGTGCGTATGGCACGGAACAGCTCCGCATCCACCGAATCCTTGCACAGGTAGCCGTCCGCCCCCTGCACCATCACCTCCTTGATATACTGCTGCTCGCTGTACATGGTCAGAATCAGCACCTTGACAGGATATTTGCGGCGGCGGATTTCCCGCAGGCAGTCCATGCCTCCCATGCCGGGCATGGACAAATCCAACAGCACCAGATCAACCGGCTGCTCTGCCAGCCTGGCCAGAGCCTCACGGCCATCAGAAGCCTCTGCCGTCACCTGCATGTCACTTTGGGTAGACAGCAGCAGCTTCATGCCCGTCCGCAGTATCCTGTGGTCATCCACCAGCAAAATCTTCAGATTATCACACATTTTGTTGCACATTTTCTATCTCTGCACCCCCGTCCACAGGCAAAATTATGCTTATTTTTGTGCCCCTGCTGGGAGCAGTTTCCAGCTGGAAGCTGCCCTGCAAAAGCTCCGTGCGCTCCCGCATGCTCACCATGCCCAGATGGCCCCCCAGCCGCGCCCTTTCCTCTGCCGCCCTGTCAAAGCCGATGCCATCATCCTGCAGCGTCAGATACACCTGCCTATTGTGCACCAGCATGTAGATGCTGACATGCCCTGCCTCCGCATGCTTCAGCACGTTGGCCACGGCCTCCTGCACGGTACGATAGCACATCAGGGCTACAGGCCTTGAAAGGCTGGCAAAATCCCCCTCAAAGCTCCATGTAAAAGCTATCTCAGGATTGGCACGGCGAATGGGCTCCAAATATTTTTCCAGTGCCGCTGCCAGCCCCAAATCCTCCAAAAGAGGCGGATGCAAATCCACTGCCAGCCGCCGCAGCCCCTCCAAGGTGGCAGCTGTCAGCTCCCGGATTTCAAAGAGCATCTCCCGCTGCTCGTCCGTATCCAGCTTGTCATGCAAAAGCCGCAGATAAGTGAGGATGGTTGCCATGGACTGGCTGCTCTCGTCGTGCAGCTCCCGGGAGATGCGCCGCTGCTCGTTTTCCCGGGCTGAAAAAAGCTGCTGGATAAGCCACAGCCGCCCCTTTTCCTTTTCCTGCAAATCCGCCACCAGCCTGTTGTTCCTCTCAATAGTGCTCTGCAAGCCTGCCGACATCCTGTTGAAAGTGTTCGCCAGCCTGCCCACCTCATCCTGGGAGGTGACAGGCACCTGAATGCCGTACTTGCCCTTGTCCATCTGCTTGACCGCAAAAGACAGCCTGGCCACCGGCTTCAAAAACTCGTGGGCGTACCTGGTGGCGAGAATTGCCGCCGCCACGCACACCATCAGCACCAGCAGGATAGCCAGCAGGCACTTTTCCTGCAAGTCAGCTATCATCTGCTTTTCCGCCATGCCTATGCGGATATACCCCAGAAAGCCGTCATCAATGGGCACCAGTATCTCCCGGATAGTGCCCTCATTGCTGGAAAACACCATCACATCCATGCCCTTGCTGCCGTCAGGCAGCCTGACAGGCGGCAGCCCCTTGGGCAGCCCCTCCACAAATGTGGAAGCCAGCAGCTCTCCCTCCGGGCCGGCAACGATGATATAGCGTATCTGCTCATTGGCAGCCAAGGTCTTGGACATGCGCTCATGGAGGGCGAACCTGTCATCCAGCAGGATATCGCTGCTGATGACCGCCGCCATGGAGGTAGCTATTTCCTGCCCGGAGCGCACCAGCCCCATTTCCAGGGAATTGTATGCCGTGCGGAGCATCAAGGCTCCGATAATCAGCCCGCAGATGAAGATACTGCCCACAATCAGGATATTAAATTTATAATACAGTCCCTGCTCTTTTTTCATACCTGCTCCATTTTACCATTTTACCATTTTGCCATCCGATAGCCTGATAAACAGCCCTCAGGCATTTCTCCTGCCAGCCCCATAAATTTTCTCGGGCATTTCTCCTGCCAGCCCCATCAATTTCCTCAGGCAGGTGGCAGCTTTTCACGCTGCTTGTATTTTCCCTTCAGCTCATCATAAACCTCCGGCTGAGGCAAAACGAACTTATCGATAATAACCTGCCGCATGGCCTCTGCCATCTCAGGATTTTCATCCATGTGAAAGAAGATTTCCTGCAACCGCTGCTTGGTTTCCATTGGCAGATCCTGCCGCATCACCACAGGCCCCGTAGGAGTGGGCTTCATGACACCGATAATCCTGATTTTCTCATCCAGCCTGCTATCATTTTTCTTGGCATAATCATAAATCTGGCTGTCAATCCCGGCACCGTCTGCCAGCTTGTTTTCCACAGCCCACAAGGACTTGTCGTGGCTATAGGTATAGAAGCACCGCTGAAAAAACTTTTCCGGCGTAGTCTGATATTCGTCCATCAGCATATAATCCACCGCCAGCCGCCCCGAGTAGCTCAAAGGGTCCGTAAAGGCAAAAGTACGCCCCCGGAGCTGGGAAAATGACGTGATGTTGCTATCTGCATTGACGATAAAGTACGCCTTGTAAAACACCGTTCCATCCGTCTGCACCATAGCCAGGAGCTCCAGGGGTATCATCCCGTTGTAAGAGGTATATGCCCCTGTGGAAATAAAGGCAATATCCGCCTCCCCTCCTGCCAGCAGCATATTCAGCTCCTCATAGGTCTTTCTCTGCACCAGCACCGCAGGACGCCCCAGCTCCCCGGCAATATAATCCACCATCTTCTGATATGATTTGCGGGTTTCAATAGGCGAGATAACAGAAGCGAAGGCAATGCGCAGGGGAGCCTCCCTGCCCTTGAGGCCGCCTGCTTCCATGCCATTTCCTGCCTCCTGTCCCTGGCTATTTTCCTGGGTACTGGTAAAATCAATCTCCCCCTGCCTCTGCTCACAGCCGCCGCACAAAAGGCACAGGGAAAAAATCAGCAGCCCCACAAGCAATGATGGCAATGCCTGACTAGCATTTTGCTGACTTTGCTTCCGCAAAAAACTCACCTCTCCACCACCTGATAACCGGCAGCAGACAAAACGCGGACTGCCTCCTGCTCCTTGTCCTGCCTGACCAGAATATAGTCCGTATTAAAGGTAGAAATAGCAAATATGCTGATGCCCTGCTCCGCCAGAAGACTGGAAATCTTTGCCAGGATGCCCACCAAAGAAAAATCCAGCACGCCATCTATGTAGAAGCCCCGCCAGCCATCCTCACGCTCCAGCACGTTACCCGGAACCTTCTCCGTCAGGCAAACCAATGAATTTTCCTCTCCCGTCCTGCCAATAAAGCAGTATTCCGCCCCCAAATCCACCTGTGCATAATCCTCCACCTTGCAGACAGAAAAATCCCTGCCAATTAATTTTATTACCATCGCTGCTTCCTCCCCTGCCCTATAGCAAATTATTTCTTTTCACTGCATAAAATATACTGAATACATTTTACACTATTTCCGGATATTTTGCTGAGATTTTCCGCCACTTCATTGGAAAACCATTTCTGGCAGGGCTTTTCCCGGCGGCACAATAGGCAGGACCTTCCAGCGGCTGTCAATGACGAACTCTATCACGCAAGGGACATGGCTGCTCCTTGCGGCCTCTGTAAAGGCAGGTACTATTTCCTCCTGCCGCTCCACCCTGATTCCCCTTGCACCGCAGCTTTCCGCCAGGCGGACAAAATCCGGAATATAGGGGGGACAGGCTGAGGCAATATTATTTCCACTATTTGCTACATTCTCATTCGTGACCTGCTTCCTGATGCTGCTGCCACACCTGCCCTTGCAGCTGCGGCGATAGCCAAGGCAGGTATAGGCATAACGCTGATTGTAAAACATATCCTGCCACTGGCGCACATTCCCCAGGCGGCCATTGTTGAATATGCAGATAATCAGGGGCAATTCATAAGCGGCAGCCGTTACCAGCTCCTGCATATTCATCTGCATTCCCCCATCCCCTGCCACCACCAGCACCGTCTTGTCAGGATTGCCAAGCTTTGCCCCCATTGCCGCTGGCAGGCCGTACCCCATGGTTCCCATCCCCCCTGAGGTAATCAGCCGTCTCCCCTGGTTTAGCTGCAGGAACTGGGCCGCCCATAGCTGGTTCTGTCCCACATCGGCAGCTATTATTGCCTCCGGGAACAGCCTGTTTATTTCCCGGAAAATATCCAGCGGCATCATTCAATCACGATGCTGTATTCAGCCTCAAAGCTTTTGCCTGCCGCCAGGCTGATGATGCCTTCCTTTTCGCTGATTTCTCCCTCAAAATCATCATAATCGGCATGGCCATGCCATGGCTCCAGGCAGATAAAAGGCGCACCGCCCTGGCTAGGGGACCAGATCCCCCAGTAAGGAAAGCCTGCTGCCCTGATGCCCACAGCCTTGCTGGTTTTAGAGGAGCGCACCATAATAGTATCCGAGCGCAGATCATCCACAATACGGGCATCCTCCCGGAACAGGTCATAATTCAGTGGCAGAGTCCTGCCCTGCAAAAAGTCCTGCTTGGTATGCTTCAGCAGGCAGCCAGGAGCCAAATCATAGGCACCGCTTGCCTCCTCCCGTGGAAAATCCAGATAGCAGTCCTCAAACCGCCCCTCACCGCCAATTGGGCAGCGCAGGGCAGGATGGGCACCGATGGAAAAATACATTTCCTTGTCATCAGCATTGATAACCTTCCAATGGACAGCTACGGATTTTCCCTCCAGCCGATAGGTAATTTCCAGCCGGAACTTAAAAGGATACACCTTCAAGGTTTCCGCATCATAGTCAAGAGCCATGGTAATGCTGTTTTCCGTCTGCCCTGCCAGCTTGTACTCGGAAATCCTGCCGATGCCATGGCTGGGAATCTCATACTCCTGCCCCTGATACCTGTATTTATTGTTCTTTACCCTGCCCACAATGGGGAAAAGCACCGGTGAGCTGTACTGCCAATACTCAGGATTGCCGTCCCACAAATACTGGGTTCCATCCTGCCTGTCCAGCACCTCCCGCAGCTCGCCGCCATGCTCCCGGACCTTTATCCGCAAAAATTCATTTTCCAAAGTATACATAACAAACACCCCTTATAAAACATGACACCAGAGGGAATTCCCTCTTTTCACATTGTATGACAATCCGTACATGCTCGTACTACCAATCAACCACTACGACAAACTGAAATCCAGCACTTCCTGATGATAGTCACCTTCCATCAGCCTTTCCAAGCTCCCCGGCGACTTTTCCTCCAGATACGCCGTCTTCAGTTCCATTTCCGGCCGCAGCACCTTCCCCCTGCCCTGGGAAAGGCTGGCAAACCGGCAGCTGTACACCACAGGGAAATACTTCCTGATAAAGCTGCCATCCTCATGGGCAGTCAGGGCAAGCAGCTGAAATCCCAGCTGCCGTGCTATATAAAATACCGGGTCCAGCACATGCTCGCTGGAAGCCTTGCCAAAAGGATTATCCGCTACCACCACCCGGTTGTTGAACCTGGTCCGCATCATCGGGCAGCGCTTTTCAGAAAGATAATTCAGGCACCCCAAAAACAATGCCATATTCTTGCTCCACATCTCACCGCCTGACCAGCGATTGCTTTCCTCCCAGGTATAGGTACGCTCCGACAGCCGCCCGGCACTAATGGCCTTATGGCAGCGGACCCGTACCGCATTATTGTTGCTGCCCAGCACGCACTGCAAAATCCTTCTGGTGCCCAGCTGGCCGGTCAGGTACTTATTGATTTTCTCCTGATCCTCCTGGCCGTTTTCCAGGAAAAATTCCTGGCTTTCCAGCTTTTCCGTCAGGCTGCTCAGATGGCCCCGGATAGCAGTACGCCCCTGATGCTCCTCCCACTCACTGATATGGATGGAAAAAATATTTCTGTGGATATCCCCTGCCTTCACCCTGGTCTTCCCCATCAGCTCCACCAGACCGTGGCAGATTTCCCTGATGTACGAAGTCATGCGGTCCACCATGTGCTCAATATGCCTGAAATGCTCCTGCCGCTCCGATTCCGCCAGGCTGATGATTTTGCCGATAGTATCTGTCACATCATTTTTCCAGGCCACAAAAGCAAGATACCCCTGCTTTTTGCGGATGCCCTCCACCACCCGGCGGCGCAGCCTCTCATCCCGGAGGGTACTTTCACAGAACCTGATAAAGCCATCCTTGGCCTTTTCACTGGCCTTGCGCCTGGACTCTGCCAGCTGCCACAGCTTCCATGCCTCCGCCAGCTGCGGTTCCAGCAGCTCACGCAGGCCGCTGCTGCCATATTCCTGCCAGGTGGCATCAGCCACTGCCATGGCAACCTCCTCTGCCGCAAAGCGCAGGCTTTCATTCTTCAGCTCCATTTCCTGCCGCAGCTGGTCAAGGGCATCCTTTTCCGCTGCCCCCTGCCTGAGCTGCTGCTGATTCAGCCGAATTTTCTGCCGCGTATCATGAAGCTGTTCTTCCAGCCTTTTCCGCAGCTCAGCCAATGGCTCATGAAAATCCGGATAGGCCTGATACTTTTTATCGTACTGGCTCTTGGCATGCTCATAAGCCCCCTTCTGCCTGTCAGCTGCCGAACGGAGCTCATTGGTATTTTTACCAAGGCCTGACAATGCCAGCCGCAGGGACTTAATCTCCCTTTGCAGCAGCTTTTCCTGTTCCGCCCCATCAAAGGGATACTCAGGCCTTTCCTGCAGCACTGAATCGGTATTTTCCCTAAGCCGCAGCAATTCCTCCTGCAAGCGTGCCACTTCTTTTGCTGCCGCCTGAAGCCTGCCTTCCAATTCCCTGCGGTTAACGTTATAGCCATTCAGCCGCAGCTGCAAGCTGTAGATGCTTCCTGCCAGTACCTCATAATCCCTGTCATCAGCCAGCAGGTCAGCTGCCATCGCCTCCCTGTAATACTGCCTGTCCTGCAGCTTGGAGAGCTCCATGTCGCATTTTTCCGACCGCCTGCCCAGATCTGCCAGCTGTCCCTGCAGATCATCCAGCTCCTCATCCAGCTCCTGTTTCTGCTCCCTGAGAAGTGCCAGCCGGTTATTTTTCTGCGCCTTGAGCTCTATGGCTTCCTTTTGCTGTTTTTGCAGGTCAAGATACTCCTCCAGCTTGGACAGCTGATCCTGGACTTCCCTTTGGCGCAGCTGGGCCTGATAGATATTGTCCTTATATTTGCTGATATTTTCCCGGCACTGGGCCAAAAGGCTGCTGCCGTTATCAATATTCCTCCGCAGCTCAGCCTGCTGCTGCTCCAGCCTCTGGCGGCTGCCGGACAGCTCCTGAAAAAGGCTCTGCTGGTTCAGCTGCATAAAGCCGTTCAAGTCCCTCAGCACATTCTTCAGCTCATGCAGCTGCTCATTAAGCTCCTGCTCCAGCCGGTCTGCCGCCAAAGCCTGCTGCTGCAAAGCCGCCAGCCATTCCTGATAGGACTGGCTGCTGATATGCTTCCAATACCCCGGTGCCACGCAGGCTATGCCCAAAGGCAGATTTCCCTCCAGCATGCTCCGGTATTCCTGCTCGCTGAGCACAAAAACCACCTGCTGCAGATTGTCAGCCCAGGCACACAGCTTCTCTGCCAGCTTATCCTTCTCACCGGCAGCAGTAACCACCACAGCCGCCAGGAAAGGATATTTTTGCAGGAGAGCCTCTGCCTTTTCCCTGTCCTTCTCCACCAGTTCCCTGTAAAGCTGGCTGCCTCCGGCCAGGTAGGTAAAATCACCGGCCAGCTCCTGCAGCCTATCCTCCAGGGCAGGATCCGCTGCAAATTCCTCACGCCCCTGATACATATCCCAGAAGCGATGAGCCAGACGGCTGGCCCGCTGCTGTTCCTGCCACTGCCTCTCCAGCATCACCAGCCTGTCTCCCAGCTGATTTCGCAAAAAATCATACCGCTGATACAGCTCCCTGGCCGAAGCTGCTGCATGGGCGCACTCCGGCACCATAGCCAGCCTGTCCAGCACTGCCTGGGCCCTGGTCTCTATGATTTGCAGCTGGGCATTTACCGCTGCTGCCTCCTCGTCTGCCCGTGCCAGCTCCTGCCGCCATGCCTCCATCCTGGCGGCGGTTTCCTTTTCCTGCTGGGCGTACATCTGAATGCTGTCCTGATACCCGGCAATATTCCCGGCAAGCTCCCGGTTTTCCTGCTGCCATTTGCACTGCAGGAAAGCTGCATCCTGATGCATGCCATCCGGAAAGAGCTGATGCTCAATATATTCCTGCCGCTGCAGCAGTAACCTGATGGTTCCCTCCAAAGCACTTTTTTCCGCCAGCAGTGCCTCCAGCTCCCCGGCCTTCTGGCGGATGGTGCTCCGCAGCCTGTCACATTCAGCCTGCTTCTCCCGTGCCTCCGCCCGGCAGGCCTCCTTATTTTCCGCCAGACGCTGCTCATTGCGCAAAAACCAGCTGTGCAGGCCACCAAAAAGCACCTGCAGCTCCTGCTCCAGTTCCCTGGTGGCATCATCCCTGTCCAGCTCTGCCATTTCCTTTTGACATTCTGCCAGCTGCTCCCCGGCTCTTTTTTCATCCCGCAAAAGCCGTGCCAGCTGCAAATTATCCAGCCTGGTCCGGCTAAGTCCCAGCTTTTCCTCCGCCTGCTGCTGGCGGCCAAATGCCCTCTGCCAGTCCGCTTCCCTGTCCTGCCAGAGGCGCCTGCCTTCCTCTACGCCGCAGGCTTCCAAATCCCGCTGCACCAATGCCAGCCGCTCCTGCAGCTCCTCCTGCTCCGCTTCCAGGGCAGCATTTGCCGCCAGCTGCTTCCCCAGGGTTTCCTTCAGCTGGCAGAAACCTGCCTTCAGCCTGCCGGACACCTGCCAAAGCTGCTGCTCCGCCTCATACTGCTGCCTCTGCACACCATTGTACTCATCCAGCTCCTGCAAGATCCCCTGCATCTCCCCGATGCGCTTTTGCAGCCTGACCTGCTGCTTGAAATGCTCCCGCTGCCCCTGAAACATCTCCACAAAGCCGTTTCCACCGCCCAGCCCGGCACTCTCCCCCAGGCCTTCCTCCACAGTAGGAATAAGCAGGCGCGACAAAAGCTCACCTGTGCTGCGGCAATTGGCAAAATAAGCCTCCACGCCGCCCTCATCAGAATTTATGCTGGCTATTTTATTCCACTCAGAGGCAATCAGCTTAAAATGCTCCTCCAGATACCTGTGATAATTCTGCAGGGAGTCATGCTCCGAAAAAAACTTTGCCTGCATATTTTTCTCCGCCTGCCCCCTGCACCAGGCTGCCATTTCCTCCTTGCTGGCAGGACGGGATCTGCCTGCCTCCTCCAATGTAAAGGGCACCCTGCCCAGGGAAAAGGCATCCCCTGCATATTCCATGGCAAAACGCTGGGAAGCCAGCTCGTTATTGCTGTTCATGAACAACGACACAGCCGTCAGTCCGTAACGCCTTTTAGGATGCTCCGCCAGAATCCACTCCACGGCAATATGGGCAATGCTGTTGGAAAGCTGCAGGGTTTCCTGGATTTTCCGATTGGCCACCATCTTGTGGGGCAGCACCGCTTGAATCAGCGTCTGCACAAAAACAGTTTTGCCTGCACCATTTTCCAGCAGCAAAATGCCGTTATGGCCGTCAAAGCGAAAGGTGGAATCAATATAACGCTTATTGCCATTATCATAAACTACATTTATAAATCTTACCTTGCTAATAGATGGCATTTATGCTTCATCTCCCCTCTGACCTGTTGCTGCCTGTCCCATCTGCTCCATAGCGGCATCCTCCCCGTGAGTTGCCCCATCGGTATCAGCCGGAGCTGCCTTGTGGTCGCAGCTGTACATAAAATCCAGCAGCCCCCTGTTGTACTCACTGTCCATATAATAGCTGACATAGATATTTTTTGCCTTTTCCGTCAGGCACATCTCCATATTGCCCACATTTTCCAAAAGCCCCTGCTGCAGCAAAAAATTCCTGGCCTGATTCAGGAAGCCCACCCGGCTCATATTCCTGGCATCCTGATTTTTCACATTCTCCTTGAGGCTGTCCATATCCAGCCACTTGTCCCTGATAGTCACCCAGTTGAACTCAAATTCCTTTTCCATCCCCCTGAGAAAATCCTCATCATGGTTCTTCATGGCCTCCATGCGGTCATCCATGCTTTCCAGCCAGCGGCTCATAGTCACAAATTCCGCAGCCTCATTAGTCTGATAGCTGTCATAAAAGCAGCCAAAAAGCACAATAATCGCCATGTACAACAAATATATATCCATATTTACCGCCCTGGCAGGCAGGTACTGCTTCTTAAAGGCATCATTGGAGATATGGAATTCCGACTCCGTTGCCAGCGGCACCAGATAAAGCTTGTCCGCATCAGGCAAAATCACGCACTGCACGGCATTCACATAGCGGTCCAGCAAATTCCTGACATCATCATCATCAAAATAATCCCCTGCCTCCAGCCTGTCCAGCTGCCCTTTGGCTGCCAGGCGCGCATATAAATTAAAGGCCGCCATGACCTTATCTTCCGAATACTGCATGCTTATAATTCACCCTTATCTGCATATTGCTAATCTTGAAGGAAGGATATTCCAGCACCTCTCCTCCCGGCAACTCACTAACCTGGATGTCCTCCAGGCCGGACAGCTCCGACCGCATCAGGTAATAAGGAGACTTTTCGCTCATCTCCTTGTCATCCAGCACCAATACCCCCTTGCGATGGAGGAGAATCCAGAACATATAAAACTGCTTCTGCGTCAAAAGCTCGTTATCCTCTACCCCGGCATAGGCACAAAAATCCCCCAGGAGAGCTTCCTGCCGTCCCTCCCCGGCTGCCAGAAAATCCACCAGCAGGCTGCAAATCCTGCCATTGAGCTTTTGGATAGCCCTTGTAACCTCCGGCAATTCCTCATCCTCCGCCAAATCAGGAAAGCTCAGCTCCGGCCGTTCCCCTGCCTTTCTTTCCAGCCGCTGAGGCTGAAAAACAGATAAAGGCGACCAGACCTTGGCACCTGCCAGCTGAAAAAAAGGATTAATCAGCCGCCGGGCCGCCCCTACAGGCAGCGGCGAGCCAAAGAAGCGGCTGGTAATCTCCTGCTCAAAATTGAAGCTGTCCAGGCTGGTAAAAAACAGGGCATCCTGTGCTTCCTTCAAAGCCGTTGTGCCCAGCTCAATCCCCAAAAGCAGCAGCTGGCTGTGCTTGCCATGCACCAGGTCCAGCCGTGACTCCACCTCGGAAATATTTTCATAGGCAGTCCTGTTGGCGGACAAATCGCCATTTTCCCTGATGCGCTCCTTGGTTTCCCGCACGAAGGCCTTCAGCTCCTTGAACTCCGTGTCCTCCCCCTTCAGGCGGTTATTGATATCCTCCACCAGCTTGCGATAGCGTTCCAGAGTATCATCAGATACGATATTCCTGTGCATCTCTCCCCTGAGCTTGACGATATTCTGCCGGATGGTCTCCACATCCAGCCGCATTTCCTCCACCTGCCGGAGAGCCAGGGCGAACTGCCCCCGCTCCAGCTGCTTGCGCAAAATCAGCTGATTGATGGAAAGCTGGTATTCACTGAAATATTCCTTGGTAATAAAAATCAGCTCCAGCCCATGCTCATCCAGGGCATAAAACTGCTCGTTGGAGTCAATGTCAGCCGAATAAGCCTTGATATAGGAATACTGAGCCGTTTCTGACCGTCCTGTTTCCAGATTAAAAAATTCCTCCTGGCTGCGCCTGCCGGTGGCAGGACGAAAAGCCGTAATGATCTCCCTGGCCAGCTTTTCATAATCCACCGGCTCCTCCTCCCTGCCAGCAGTAAAGTGCGCCAGCTTTTCCTGCAAATGAGCTGCCAAATCCCGTACCGAGCCCTTCCTGGCTCCGCCCAGCATCAGCTCAAAAAAATAAAGCAGGCTCACCATCCCCAGCTCCATGCCCGTAACCTCGTTGCCATCAGCCAAAGCTATCTTCCGCCTGCGCTGCAGGCTGTACAGCGGTGCCATCAGCAAAAGCCTGTGCATGCGCTCATGAAAGCCTTCCATATCCAAACATCTCACGACCTTTCCTGCCCATTTCCAGCCTGTCAGGCCAGAAGATCATTGTACCGGCGAAGCACCCTGCCCAAAACCTCTGACGGCAGGATTTCCTGGGGATAGTACATGTGCCCCTGCAATATCTGCTGCCAGCGGCCGCCTTCCTCCCTGGAAAAGCAGCCGGCAAAGGCATCCAGCGCAACCTGGTTCAGCTGCTGGTTTTCCTTGCCCCTGACAGGGGGCAAATCCAGCATGGCCCTGTAGAATTCCGTTGCCAGCTGCACCTGCATGCCCTGCATCAGGCTGTGCCAGATGCTGATGCCCTCTGCATCAAAATCACCGAAATACAGCACCCGGTGGCATACAGGCAGCCGCCCCAGCTGAACAGCCAGCTGCGGCAAATTCCCGGCGATTTTCCAGCCATACCCCAAAATCATGGAAACAAAGGGGGAATCTGCCAGATAAGGCAGCATGCCATAATAAGCAGCCTTATTTTCCACCACTAAATGATAGCAAGTAATTATCCCATGGCCATTTTCCTGAAAAACATCCTTCAGGCACCTTTGCCACCTGACAGGATTGACAGCCAGCATCAAAGGATCCGGCTGGCTCACAATCCCCAGCTGTTCCGGCAGCAGGCCCACATGCCCCAGGAAATCACCATGCTCCAGCAGCCACTTTTCATCATTGAATATCTCAAAGGAACGCTGCTGGATTCCGGCCGGAGCTATTTTTTGCTTATGCTTCAGGTAGGCATCCAGCAATCTGATATAGGGCAATTCCCCTTCCCAGATTTTTAGGGGCTGCTCATAATACCAGCTAAAAGAAAGCAGGCTGGAGAACTCCCCGGCCTGCACGATTTTGTTTATGTAAGCTACGTTATCCCCCAAGAGCTTTCCCCTGGCAATGCTGAATTTGTAGGGCAGGCCGCTGCCATCCCTGCCGGCGCTCTTTATGGGCAGCAAAATTCCTTTCTCCATGCATTCCCTGATGAGAACGGCAAAATCCTCATAGGAAATCCCCCTGCACTGCCGCTGCAGATAATCCAGCTCTATCCTGCTCTTTTTCCAGTGTTTCAAAATCTCACATACCATAAGCACTGCCACCCTGTTATCGGTTATATGTTATCTGCCAGCCATCAATCCTGAAAGCCGAAATCCTTCAGGATATTGTCCCGGTTGCGCCAGTCCTTCTTGACCTTCACCCACAGGTCAAGGAATACCTTGCAGCCCAGCAGCATCTGAATATCGGCACGGGCCTGGGCACCGATTTCCTTCAAAAGGGCCCCCCGCTTGCCGATGACGATGCCCTTCTGGGAGTCACGCTCCACATAGATAGTGGCACGGACATACATATCCCCGTTATCACGAGGCTTCATCTCCTCAATATCCACCGCAATGGCGTGAGGAATTTCCTCCCTGGTCTGCAAAAGGGCCTTTTCCCTGATCAGCTCCGCCACAATCAGCCTTTCCGGCTGATCCGTCACCATATCCTCAGGGTAATACTGAGGCCCCTTGGGCAGATGCTTCTTGATCTCCGCCAAAAGGCCCTCCAGGTTGTTTTCCTCCTTGGCAGAAATCGGCACTGTAGCCGCGAAATTGTACCTGCCATTGTAGCCGGTAATAATCGGCAGCAGCTGCTCCTTGTCCTCCAGCAAATCAAGCTTGTTGATGGCCAGGATTACCGGCTTGTCAGTTGCCTGCAAACGCTCAAGGATATACTGCTCCCCGGGGCCGAATTTCTCTGTGGCATCCACCACGAAAATAATGGCATCCACTTCCTTGAGGGTTCCCTCCGCAGCCCGTACCATGTACTCACCCAGCTTGTGCTTCGGCTTGTGAATGCCCGGCGTATCCAGAAATACCATCTGGGCATCCTGCTGGCTAAGCACGCACATAATGCGTGTACGGGTAGTCTGAGGCTTGTCGGACATAATGGCAATCTTCTGCCCGATGAGGCTGTTTATCAGGGTTGACTTGCCCACGTTAGGGCGGCCAATCACTGCCACAAAGCCGGATTTGTGCGTCTTGGGATCAATCTGCAGCTTCGGTTCAGGCGGCATCTCCTCCAATTTGATTTCCTTGCCCTTGCTCATGGCCACCTGGGCTTCCTGAGCCAGCGGCAGGACCATGCCCTTGCCATCCCGGGAAATCCCCAGCTTGCCCATAATATACCGCTGTTCCTCCTCCATCTCCATGCGTTCTTCTTCTTCCATGTGGTCATACCCAAGAAGATGCAGCATGCCATGCACGGTCAGAAAGGACAGCTCCCTTTCCATGCTGTGGCCGTATTCCTGAGCCTGTGCCCAGGCACGCTCCAGGGAGATAATAATATCCCCCAGCACCTCCGTCTCCGGCCCATCCTCGATTTCCGGCTCCTCGCTGTCCACAAAGGCAAAGGACAGCACATCTGTAGGCCTGTCCAGCCCCCGGTATTCCCGGTTGAGGCTATGTATATGCTCATCATTGGTCAGGGTTACGCTGACCTCGCTGTTTTCCACATCATACAACGGGCCGGTAATCTCCACCGCCCGCCTGACAATATCTTCCAGTTCCTCCAGGCTGCCCATTTTCTCAGGCAGCTGCAAATCCTCAGGCTCACGCCCGATAATAATCTCCATTAAAATCTCCTTTAACAAAATTTATTTCTGCAATTTCTTTTCATAGGCAGCATAGGCTTCCACAATCCTCGTCACCACATCATGGCGGATAACATCCATCGGCTCCATGCGGACGATGCCAATGCCCTTTACCCCCTCAAGGATTTTGGCCGCCTCCACCAGGCCGGAGGTAACGCCTCTCGGCAGGTCAATCTGCCCCGGGTCACCGGTGACCACCATCCGGGAGCCAAAGCCCAGCCGCGTCAGGAACATCTTCATCTGCTTATCCGTGGTGTTCTGAGCCTCGTCCAGGATGACAAAGGCGTTTTCCAGCGTCCTGCCCCGCATGTAGGCAAGGGGAGCCACCTCTATGACGCCCTTCAGCATCAGCTTCTGGAATACATCCTGCCCCAAGATATCCTGCAGGGCATCGTACAAGGGGCGCAGATAGGGGTCAACCTTCTCCTGCAAATCTCCCGGCAAAAAGCCCAGCTTCTCACCGGCCTCCACCGCCGGACGGGTAAGAATCAGCTTCTCCACCTCCCGGTTCCTGAGAGCCGCACATGCCAGCACCACCGCCAGATAGGTCTTGCCAGTACCGGCAGGCCCCACGCCGAAGGTAATAAAATTGTGCTTGATGGTGTCCACGTATATCCTCTGCCCCAAAGTCTTGGGACGGACATGGCGCCCACGGGAAGTAACCAGGATGGTATCACTGAAAAGATTGTGCAGTGCCTCACCCTTGCCCCCCTTCATCAGCCCCACGCTATATCGTACCTCATGCATGGTGATGGCAGTTCCCTGCCGGTAGAGGTATTGCAGCTCACGCATAATCTTCGCCGCCTGCTCCACCTCACCGGCCTCGCCGCTGATGGAGATGCTTTCTCCCCGGCTGACGAACCTGGCATCAAAATTGTCCATCAATACCCTTACAAACTCGTCACGCTCACCCAGAAGGGCCTGAGCCTCCTGCCTGTCCTGAAATTCAATAATTTCCTCTGCTGCCTTTTGCAATAACGCACCCTCGTTTCTCTCAACCTGCTACAAAAATCAATTACTAAATCCTAAATCAAATACTAAATCCTGAATCCTAAATCAACTACTAAATCCTAAATCCTAAATCAACTGCTATATCAATCACTAAATAGATTGCCAGCCATCAGCCAATCTGCCTGATAAACTCCAGGGATTTCAATGGCTTCTCAAAGATGTGATGGAGATACCCCAGAAGCAATGCCTCCGCTGCCACCAGCGTCCTGCCGCTGACCGTAAAGGAAGGCTTGCTGTGCCAGTCCAGCTCCAGAAGCTGCAGGATAAATTCCCTGACCTCACCGCTATAGGCAAGGACGCCATATTCCCCCAGCTCACGCCTCTTGCTGCCTGCACAGTCCCTGCACAGGGCACCCCCCAGGTCAAAGGAAAAGCCCCCGTCCCCTTCCAGCTCACGGCTGCATTCGGCACAATACTGGTAGCTCATCTGCATGCCGGAATACTCCAGCAGCTGATAGGCCGCAGCCAGTGCCGCCACCCGGGGATTGCGCCTGCCAAAAGCCTCAAAAATCTCCTGCAGGCGGCTGTACATATCCTGCTGGGGAAAATTCTCAATAGCCAGGCGGCTGGCAGTCTCCGCCACAAAGGAGCCATAGGCCATCGCCACAAAATCCGTGCTCATGACACGGTAGGCACGCAGCAGGGAACAGCTCCTGATGGTGTCCAGCCTGTCACCTTCCCTGACCTGTACCTCCACCTGATTGAACATCTGCAGTGAGCCTGCCAGGGCACTTTTGGGACGGCGGCAGCCAAAAGCCGCTGCCTTGATGCGTCCCCTTTCCGGGGACAGCAGGGTTATTATCTTGTCCGCCTCACCCCAGTTTTTTATGCCGATGATGAGAGCCTCTGTCGTATACTGTGCCATTGCCGCTCACTCTGCCACCAATCTATTAACGAAATTACAGCCAGCCTAAAGATAGCTATACATGGTATATTTTACATCAAACAGGCAAAAAAACAAAATATTTTTTTGATTTTTCCCCGGGGCATAGGCAGGCACCCGGATATATGCTATGATATTGCCGAGGTGAGCTTTATGCTGAATATTGGTAATCATGTCTCCTCCTCCAAAGGCTATCTGGCCATGGGCAAGGAGGAAATTTCACTGGGTGGCAATGTTTTCGCCTTCTTCACCCGCAACCCCAGGGGCGGCAAGGCAAAGGACATCAATCCCGAGGATGTTGACGCCTTTCTCAAGTACAAGGAAGAAAAGCAGATTGGCAGGCTGGTGGCCCATGCCCCCTATACCCTGAATCCCTGCGCCGCCAAGGATGACCTGCGGGAGTTTGCGGCCTCCGTCATGGCAGACGATTTGCAGCGGCTGGAATACACCCCCGGCAACTACTACAACTTTCATCCCGGCTCCCATGTAGGGCAGGGTGCAGAAAAGGGAATCCAGCTGATTGCCGAACTTCTCAATCAGGTGCTGCAGCCGGGGCAGACCACCACCGTGCTGCTGGAAACCATGTCCGGCAAGGGCACGGAGGTGGGCCGCAGCTTTCAGGAGCTCAAATCCATCATCGACCGCACGGAGCTAAACAGCCAGCTGGGCGTCTGCCTTGATACCTGCCACGTTTACAGCGCAGGCTACGATATTGTCAACGACCTGGACGGGGTGCTGGCGGAATTTGACCGCATTATCGGGCTGGACCGCCTCAAGGCAGTACATCTAAATGACAGCCTGACGCCCTTCAATTCCCACAAGGACCGCCACGCCAAAATCGGCGAAGGCAGCCTGGGGCTTGACGCCATCGTCCGGGTTATCAACCATCCCCTGCTGCGGGATTTGCCCTTTATCCTGGAAACGCCCAACGATAACGACGGCTACCGCCAGGAAATCGCCCTGCTCAGGTCACGTTATCTGTAACCTGCTGGCAAGGCTCCATAATGCTTCATACAAAAACGCGGCGTTTCCCTCTTTCCCGGAGGGATGCGCCGCGTTTTGCAGTATTTATTAACTTTTTGCTTATGACTATATCTCTCAATGAAGAACTGCTGCCTTTTTCAGTATTTCATTGACTTCCCCTACAGAGCATCCACTAATATCGGCAATATCTTCCAATGGCATATTACGCCTGAACATTTTTAATACTGTCTGAGTCTTATTTTCCCAAATTCCCTCATTACGCCCCTCTGCTAAAGCTTCTGCTCTTATGCTATTTCTCTCCAAGTCCCAGATATATTCCTGGTCAAATAAAATAGACATAATTTTCTCGACCTCCCTCTCACGTTCACCCAAGTATTCCTTGAGCAGATTTCTGTCACGACAAATCCTGATAATCTCTTTTGCTGCTGTCAGCGTCCTGCCATACAATGCGACCTGCTCATTAAATACTCTGCAAAAGCCTATGTACTGACTGATAATATCATCGCTATCCTGAAGGTAAATAATCTTCACCTTGACATCTATGCAGCAATCTGTGTCAGGAAAAAACTCATCTTTCAGGGACAATACATCGGGATGATTTCCTTTGTCACCAGTATAGATAACATATAACTCAGGCTTCGGCATGTCCACCTTATGGCTGCCATACAGCTTAATTTGGTTTTCCCTGAAATAGTCCTGATAAGTCTCCACCAAGTACATCAGGGAACGGATAACGATATTGGGAGACCATGTTGACTGAGCTTCCACCAGAACCATCAGCTGACTGCCCCTGACCATGAAGCCAAGGTCATTGTATATGCCGTTCATCAGGATTGACTTCAATGTCACAATATCCAAATCATCTGCCGTGATAGTTGTATCATCTGGATGCAGTGCCTGATACATCTGCAAAAGGTACTTCTTCTGGGAAAACAAATCCCTGAATACCGTGTCCTTCACCGCCAATTTCATTTTCCTGCCATGAGTCAAACCAACCACCCCCACTCAATGAAGCTACACCTATATTTTACCAAAATATTGCCTCATACACAAATATTTATTCTGCTTATTGTCATAACTTAATACTATTTATAATGCTGAATGTGTCCCATAAATAAACGCGGCGTTTCTCTCTTTCCCGGAGGGATGCGCCGCGTTTTTCAGTATTTATTAACTTTTGCTTATGACTGTATTTCTCAATGAAGAACTGCTGCCTTTTTTAATATGTCTTTGACTTCCTCTATAGACAAGTCATTAATTCTGGCAATAGTTTCATAAGACATGTTATCCCTAAACATATTTAACACCACTTGTTTTTGTTTTTCACTTGCACCCTGACTAATCCCCTCTGCTAAAGCTTCTGCTCTTATGCTATTTCTCTCCAAGTCCCAGATATATTCCTGGTCAAATAAAGTAAGCATAATTTCCTCGACCTCCCTCTCACGTTCACCCAAGTATTCCTTTATTCTGCATTTTTCAAGCTCTGATATATTTCATCCGAAAAGATTCCCAGCACCTTCCTTTTCATTTCATCATTGCTGAGCAACAAGCTATAAAAATCCTGGTTCTGTTCCAGGCCTTCAATTAACGCATCATCTATATTGTCATAATACGCAAATTCAAAATCTTTTTCTGTATTGCTCTTTGCTGATTTTTTTAGCTTTTCAGATTTCATCATAATATCCTTAATCTGCAGCATTGCTTTTACGGCTACATCATTATCATATGCTTTTCCGGCAATGCTGTTAATCTCAGCAATAATCTGTGACAATTTTTCTATCTTCTCATCAGACAATACAAAGCGGTCAGCTGTTGGCAGCTTCGTGACAGGATCAGATTTCAATTTGGACTTATGCTCTGCAATCTTCTTCTGCACAAAGTTCATGGCAGTAATCTTGCCATCCAAATTATATCCGCCGCCCGGGTGCTTGATATTTACATATGCCAGCAGCAAGGCAATGAATCTATATTTTTTATGCAGTTCCGTATCCTCAAAACAGGAGGCCTGCAGCAAAAATTCATAGAAACGGGCAAATCTCCGCAAAGTCACAACCACTTCCCTCTGCTCGTCAGCCTCAAGCTTTTCAATGTTCTTCTTTGCCTTCTGGAATAAGAATGTCAACCTTTTCTTTTCCTTGGCAGTAATATTATCCTTGTACAAAATATCATTGGCATCATCAATATCCATTGGATCAATGATGGCATAACCATCTATTTTTGCTTCAATATCATAGATTGCAGATGGGGTGACAGAATTGGATAACAGCGTTGTTGTATAATACTTGGAAAAAGCCGTTTCTATATCTTCATAGTTATTTACAAAATCAAGAATAAACGTTTTCTTGTCATAGGGCGGACAGATTCTGTTGAGCCTTGATAATGTCTGCACGGCATTTACGCCCCTCAATTTTTTCAGGATGTACATGGCACACAGCTTTGGCTGGTCAAATCCTGTCTGGTATTTGTTGGCCACCAGCAGCACCTTGTAATCATCCTTATCAAATTCTGCTGGCAATTTATCTTCGCCAAACCCATTCATCCCCGCTTCGGTATACTCTGTATCATCACCCTTTAAAGTGACTTTCCCGGAAAACGCCACCAGGGCATGAATATTTTCATATCCTTTTTTGGTAATATAATCCTCAAATGCCTGGCGATACTTCACGGCACTTTCCCTGGAGGCAGTTATCACCATAGCCTTTGCAGTTCCCCCCAGCTCATCCATCACTGTTGTCCTGAAATGCTCAACAATAACTTCGATTCTCTGAGATATATTGGTTTCGTGCAATTCAACAAATCTTGCAATCTGCCTTTTGGCACTATTGGTCTTGCATCTCGGATCATCCTCAATTGCCTTATTTATTTGATAGTATGTCCTGTATGTGGTATAGTTTTGCAGCACATCAAGGATAAATTCTTCTTCAATGGCCTGCTTCATGGAATAGATATGAAATGCTTCCCTCTGCCCTTTTTTATTTATCCGGCCAAACAGCTGCAAGGTGGTAGGTTTTGGGGTGGCAGTAAATGCGAACATGGAAACATTCGCCTGCTTTCCATGCCTGGCAATTTCTTCAACAATCAAATCCTCTGTTGTGCTTTCATCAATGCTTATTTCGCCAGAACCCAGCGTCATGGTAACAGCAGCCATATCCTTTCCTGCTGTTGATGAATGTGCCTCATCAATTATGACGGCAAATTTCTTATGTTTTAAATTGGCAACCTCACCTGCGATATACGGAAATTTCTGTATGGTGGTTGCGATTATCTTTGTATTGCCATTGAGGGCAATCGCCAGATCGGAGGAATTGCATTTATCATCCATCACCTTGATAAGCCCGGATTTATGCTCCATCCCCATAATGGCGGCTTGCAGCTGCCTGTCTACCACAACCCTGTCTGTAACAATAACGATATTATCAAAAATAATCTTATTATCCCCATCATGCAGGGAAGACAGCCTATAAGCAAGCCACGCAATAGAATTTGTCTTGCCGGAACCGGCAGAATGCTGTATCAAATAGTTCTGGGATGCACCATTTACATATACATCTGCCAGGACCTTATGCAGTACATCCCTTTGATGGAATCTGGGAAAAATTATATTCTCTGTCTTTTTCTTTTTGCCGGTGGCTTCATCTTCCTTTTCCTTTACTTCCAAAAACATGAATTTGCTTATGATTTCAAGGATGGAATCTTTGGTCAGGACATCTTCCCACATATAGGAAACGCTATATTTATCCTCAAACAATGGATTTCCTGCACCTGCATTTACGCCTTCGCCATTGCCCATATTGAAAGGCAAAAAGAAGGTTGCATCTTTCGCAAGTTTGGTTGTCATATAGACCTGCTCCAAATCCATGGCAAAATTCACCAGTGCCCCGGCCTTAAACAAAAATAACCTGGTCTTGGGATTTCTGTCTGTCCTGTATTGATATATAGCATCCTCATAGCTTTGCCCTGCTGCATTGCACTTTAATTCAAATGTCATTATGGCAAGGCCGTTTAAAAAGATTACCAGGTCAACTCTTTCCTTGTCAGATGCCCAGACTTCCTCTGCAACAGAAAAAATATTCTTGGCGTATTTAGCCAATAATTCCTTATTGAAATCAGCTGCCGGTTTTGTGTACATCAAATCAAGATGGATATTCGCCATTTCTATACCATGCTTCAATACCTCAAGCAAGCTGCCCCGGCTCTTTGTTGTTTCCATGTTAATGTAGCTTACAAGGGTTTCTTCTAAATCCTGCTTATAGATTTTCCGCAATTCAGCCATTTCCTCCGGCTGTGTGTCATGCAAAAACTTGAATAACAACTCTTTATCCATAGCATATAAACGGTCAAAATCTTTATCCTTGCGGACAACATAACCATTATTTGTTTTGAGATAATCCATAATGAAATGCTGATATTGTTTTTCAGTTAATACTTCATTCATTATCCGGCACCTCTTTCTTGCCTGTTACATATTCGTAGATAAGGGATTTTTTGTATTCTTCAAGGATTTCTAATTGTTGTTTTTTATCTGCAATAGCACCATCTATCTCTACGCAAAATTCATCTATATGCTTTGCTATTTCTATTTGCTCTTCTGTTGGTGGTACTGGCACTTGAAAGTTGTTAAAACTTTCTGTTTGTAAACGCCACCGTCCCAAATTTGAAACACCTTGGCCTAATGAATAAAAAATCTTATTCATATAACATACTTGCATTATATATTTATAATAAGACAAACTATTCCTTTTATCTCGTAATCTAAAAACTCTATAATCTGGACTTGTAACACCAAAATATTCAGAACAATCAACCCAACCTGTTAATAGATCCATATGATTCATTACATAATATGTTGGATAAACAAATTGATAATTAGCGTAACTCTCAGCAATTTGTCCTTCGTTTTTAGATATATCTTTTATTCTTAAGCCTTTCTGTGTAACAGATAAAATATCAAATCCTTCTTTACCTGCAATACGTTTAACAATTTCGAATAAATATTTTATATCGATTAAATTCCAATTACTTGGAATAATTTCCCAATATTGATTTCCACTATCTTTCAGTTCTACATCTGGCTCTAATCCCTTGGTAACTGCTTCTGTGATAACGGATTTTTTATATTCTTCAAGTGTTTCTATTTGCTTTTTAATATCTACATATAACGCATCTATTTCAGCACATTTTTTATAAAGATAATTCGCTATTTCATTTTGTATATCCATAGGTGGAACAACATATGGCAACTCTCTTAACTTTTTCCAATTCGTATCACAAGTTCTAACTCGTATGCCAGTGGATAAAGCAAGAAAAACATTGCCATATGCCATATTTCTGAGATAATACATATAAAATCTTTTATTTCCATTTGGTTCAAGAACATTCAAAACAGGAGATGCCTTACCTTTTGAATCTGATATTCCAATTGCACCTGCAAAACCGTCCATTCCATGTACAATTAAATCACCTTCATTAATTCCTTGGTAGCCTATCTCTTTTTCAGAAACAGTAAATCCTTCCTCTCTCCTATTACTTCTTAACGTAACTTCACCATCTCTAAAACAAGTTATTACATCATCGTCATCTCTTATTGCTCTTTCAATATATTGAATAAAATACTTACCCTTTTTAACCTTCCAATTAACAGGTATTTCCCCTATCCATTCAATACCACTATCTTTCATTTCTGCCATATTAATTATCCCCAAATAATTTCTTAATCCTTGCATCAACGGAAGCTTCTAATTCAGCAAATCTTTTCGCAAGCTCATCACTTGATACAGGTGCTTGATACTTATAGAAATACCTTGTAAACGGAATTTCCGCACCAGTTTTAATTACCGGCTTCTTCTTGCCTAAATTTTCCTCAAAAAATGCTTTGGCATCTGGTACATGCGGCAATACTTCCCTTGCCATATAATCATCAATATCTATTTTCCAAGGCACCAGCTCTGTATCTTTTGTATCTGTATCATAGATTATATTCCCTTTTTTATCCTTCTGAATGTCCGCAGACTTATCCATGACAGACAAGCCTTTTACAATCTTATCTATAATTTTTTTGTCTACATCAATGCCAGCAAGCAGCTTCGTTATTACTGGCACAAATGATGCCGGATTCTTATATAAATCATCTGATACCGCACCATTTAAAGCTTCAATAACAGCATCATAAACAGGCTTATTCTTCTTATATTTCTCCAATTGTTTTTTCTCTTTGCCTGTTAATTCATCTGCATTTTCCAGTTCATCAACCTTTGCCTCATCATAAAGTGCAGATAAGGCACCGCTGGCCAGCATGGCATTAATCCGCTCTGCCGTGATGGCATAGCTTCTCTGCAATGGCTGCATTACTGCATATTCACGATAGATAAATTCTGTATTATTGTAAATCTGGCAGTATTCATTCTCCTTAAAATCAGCATATAATTTTGTAATCTCCGCTCTATCCTCCGGTGTGATTTCACACTTTTTGTTGCCAAGATTCTTTCTTAATTTGTGGCACAAATGCGAAGCATCAATAAGCTGGATTTTACCTTTTCGCTCAACCCTTTTATTTTTGGAAAGAACCCAGATATATGTAGCAATGCCCGTATTGTAAAACATATCTGTGCTTAGCTGGATGATTGCTTCTATATAGTCATTTTCCAGCAGCCATCTTCTTATCTGTGATTCACCAGATGAGGTGCTGCCGCTAAATAAAGGCGAACCATTTTCAATGATGGTGGCTCGTCCACATTTATCGTCCATTTTGTTGAGTGCCGACTGAACAAATAACAGCTGCATATCGCCGGATGCCGGTGCACCTGCCGGAAATCTGCCCTTAGCCCCTTTTAAAACTTCTGCCTTAACAGCTTCCTCATCACCTTCCGGGGCATCCTTTCCGCCCCAGGGCTGCCCAAAGGGGGGATTTTCAATCACAAATCTCATCTTGGTATCTGTAAAGCAATCTGCCTGCATTGTGTCCTGCAATCTGATATTTTCTGCATTCTGCCCGCGGATAAGCATCTCGGCAAGGCACATGGCATATGACTCAGGATTGACTTCCTGGGAAAACAACCTTACATCTGCTGTAGGATTGAATCTTTTAATATAATTGTTGGCAGTGGAAAGCATGCCGCCTGTTCCGGCAGCCTGGTCTAAAATGGTGACAATTTTTCCATCCTCGAATATATCCTCACAGCCCTCGGCCAGGAGAATGGAAACCATTGCTTTGATAATATCCCTGCCTGTATAGTGATCACCGGCTTCAGCATTTTCAGAGAATTTCCTGATAAGTTCCTCAAAGATATAACCCATTTTCATATTGTCAATGGTCTTGGGATCCAAATCAAGTTCGCTAAACGCTTTCACCACAGAAAGCAGCCTGTTATGCTTGTCCATTTTGTCAATCTGCTTATCAAAATCAAGATTCCTGATAATGTCCTGAATGTTGGCAGAAAAGCTTTTGATGTAAAACTTGAAGTTAGCGGCAAGATGATCCGGATCATTGACAAGTTCTTGCAAGGTCAATCTGCTGGTATTGTAAAATTGATAGCCAGCAATCTTATACATGGCCTTGGCAGGATATGCAGGCACTTTTTCATATTGGTCTGCCACCGCATCTCTTGTATCGTTTAATGCACATTCAAAACGCCTTATAATGACCATCGGAATGATTACATCTTTATATTTGTCACTTTGATACGGTCCTCTTAACTTATTTGCAATGGACCAAATAAA
Source organism: Anaerovibrio sp. (assembly GCA_051866255.1). Taxonomy (GTDB): domain Bacteria; phylum Bacillota; class Negativicutes; order Selenomonadales; family Selenomonadaceae; genus Anaerovibrio. Next base: position 27,193 of record JBJDWY010000128.1, read on the forward strand.
GTTTACTTCTGCTGATACATCAATAGGATTGTCATCCCAAAGTTCTTCAATCTTGCTAATATCTGCCACTGAAAAATCCCCTTTTGATTTTCTTTCTTTGATTTTCTTTATTTGAACAATAATGAATTTGCTAATCAGCCGTGCTTGCACATAATACGCCTATGATAATTTCATTTTACCATACAATCAGCCATTTTTCATTCTTTTTTAAATCCATATCACTGATAAGCCTTCCTTTATTTATGGGACTGATGGATATCCAGCGACTTTTTCTTTATATTGTTTCCCATAAATCAAGTTTTTGACAAATTATTTTATGAATTTTTTGTGACGTTACATTCACTATATATAATATTTATTGTAAATATATAAGAAAAAATATTAATATTATGCTATTTCTTTTTTACTTTTACAAAAAATAGTGGTATAATATATTTGTTAATATAGATGAAAATTTTATAAAAAGGATGTGGTTTGCTTTAAAATCTGAACAAAATTTCATTTATATTATCACTTTAATTAATTAAAGGAGTGTTGCCAATGAAAATTACCGCAGATGAATTGCTCATCGGAATCATCCAGCTGGGAGAGGGGACAATTGACACCAGAAAGCTGCGTTCCAGGCTGAACATCTCCAACGGCCAGTTTTACCAGCTGCGGAAAATCCTGATTGAGGAAGGACGCCTGATTATCACCCACCCATGCCGGGCTGCCTGCTACCATGTTCCACAGGAAATCAAAGACTCCCTGCTGGAACTGATGGAAGAATCAAACCTCATTTCTGCCTGACAGCCGATAGCTATAAAAAGGGGATATAGCTTCAAATGCCAGATTCACCCAATAATAAAGAGAGGGATTATAAAGAAATGGATTTTACACAATCGAACAACGACCAAGATAATTTTTACACCCAGCTTATGGACAGGCTTCTGGAGGAAGCAAAAAATGGCAAGACTCATACGCTGGAGGATTTTATCGGCATAGCTGCCAAGCACTACGATGATATTTACGAGCCGGAGGAAAGGGATGCTGCCACCCGGAAAAGATATGCAGAGGTATTCGGCAAGGCATACATGCTCCGCTTCCAGCGCAAGCTGATGACCGGGGACACAGGCCTTCTTTCCTGCGTATCAGCACCAAAACAGAATCCAGTGGCAATTCCTGCCAACGGACTGCCTATTGAGCTGCAAAACATCACCCTGAGACGCATTGAACGCATGAGCAATCAAACCTTCACTGCCAGCCATCATGCCAAAATCTGCCGTTATATCAAATACCTTGCCGACCATATACATGTGGGCACCGGCCTGATTATCTTTGGCACTGCCAGCAGCATAAAGTCTTACTATGGAGCCAGTATTGTTGCATCTGCTACAACCAAAAGGCACACTGCTTTCTATGCCAATGCCCCGGAGATTTTAAAAAAGCTTGCAGAGTGGGAACATTGCAATACAGAAAAGTACGCTGCTGCCATGAACCAGCTTCTGTCCGCCTCTGTGCTGGTACTGGACAAGCTTGGGGAGGAAGGCCTTTCCACGCAGCTCAATTTCAAATTCCGCCAGATCGTCCTGAAGCGTTACGAGGAAAAGAAGCCTGTTGTTATCCTCACATCGCTTTCACCGAAACAGCTCATGTTTTATTACCATGCAGATATTGTCCAAAAATTGCAGGCACGCTGCAAGCTGGTATTTTTTGAGGCTGGAAAACATGATTCTGTTGCATGATGCGCATCAGGCACAGCACACCGTATAGACTATCTTTAATACGAAACCATTAACTATGAGGTAATAAAATGAGCAAGAAAATAAACTATATTTCACACTTGAACGGATTTATGCAGCGCAGGGTTTATGACCTGATGAGCCCCTCTGCTACTACGCTCTACTTGGTAATATTTGATGCATTCAATAAATCCTGCTGGAATTTTGAATGGCTGAAACTGCCAACCAGGGAGCTTTTGTATAGAACAGGCTTAAGCAGTACCCATACACTGGCATCCAGCAGGAAATTGTTGATAGATTTGGGGTATATAGAATTCCAGCTGGTAAATCATGGTGGCAAGGTATATTCTGCTTACAAGATAAACCCGCTGGACAGCAGCGGCATGTTCATTGATAAGGACAACGAACATGATGAGGAAATTAACGATAATTCAGTAGCAGAATTTAACTATAATGCTGTGGATAATTCTGTGGATAATGTTGTGGATAACGTTATCCACAGTTGCTCCACAGCAACGCACCCTGCAACGGAGTCTGCAACGCACTCTGCATCGCACCCTGCAACGGAGTCTGCAACGCACCCTGCAACGGTCTATATATATAAAAAAGAAAAAGAAAAAATAAAAAAAGTTAAAAAAGAAGACGGTGATGGCGGGCAGCTCCAGGCTCTTTGTGATGCCTATGAGGACTACCGCAGCAAACCCATCTCCCCAAATGACAGGCAGAAGATCTCCGCCTATCTTTCTGAATACGGTTTTGATGCCATGCTGGAAGCCATGGAAATCATGATGCAGAAAAAGGCAGCCTCTATTGACTACTGCGGCGGCATCCTCAAAAACATGCACAGTGACATTCAAAAGCAGAAGGAAGAAGCCATTGCAGCTGGCTGGCAATTAGCCTGAAAAAAATTTTAAAATTCTGCTTGACCATGGAATTCCATAGAGGTACTATGTAAGTACAGACAGCGACGGCACATAAAAAAGCCAAGCAAAAAAGATAACTCTGCTATATATATTAATATATATAGCAGAGTTATCTAAAAACATGCTGTGTCTGTATTAACTTTTATATTTTTCACTGAAAGGAGATGTTTGCATGAGTACACAGATTGTCAAGGATTCCACCCTCAAGCTGAAGCTGGAAACCGGCGTCAACGCCAAGGGGGATGTCACCTGCTCTACCAAGAGCTTTAGCGGCATCAATCCCGGACTCACCGATGATGAGCTTCTGGGAGTTGCCGACGGCCTGGCAGGGCTGCAGAGCCATGCCCTGGCAGAGGTAGGCCGGGTTGACACATCTGTCCTCTCCGCTTAACCTGCGAAGGGGCAAAACTATGTATTGATTGCGTGACTGACGAAAGGAGTGATTTTTATGGCAGCAACACTGCATCTGGTGTTCAGCAAGGGCACCGGTTCCAAGACGATTACCATCAGCGATCCAAATCCGAACCTCACCAAGGCTCAGGCCTATGAGGCAATGCAGGCGATTGTGGACAAGAAGGCTGTCCTGGTCAAGGACGTGCCTGTTGATGGTATCAAGAAGGCGTATTACAGCGATGTTATCGTGACTGAGCTGGAAGATGCCGCAGCGTAAGCTATGAAGCTTTACTGAACGTTGAAAGGAGGAAATTATCTATGGCAATTCGTGAAACCAAGTCTTCTGCGTTGAAGCTTGCTCTGGTAACAGGCGTCAACGACCAGGGGGAGTACATCCATCTGTACAAGACCATTAACGGCTTTGATACTGCTTTAGCCGATGCTGATATGAAATCCATCGGGGACAAGCTTGCCGGTCTGTACGATTATCCCAATGATTATGTGCTCCGTGTTGACACCCATACCTTGAAGAAGTCCGCGTAACCCTGATGGGCTGCTTCAAAGTTTTTGGGATATTGGGATATTTGAATATTTGAATATTTGAATATTGGGATATTGGGATATTTGGATATTTGGATATTGATTGGATTATTGGACGGAAAGGAGAATTTTATATGGCAAAGAAGCTTAATATGGTCTTTACCCGCGGTGAA
>JBJDWY010000129.1:0-1768 GCA_051866255.1 Anaerovibrio sp.
GCCTGCCCATGTCCATGCGGAGCAGAGGCATTTCAAAGGTCTTGGCTGCTGCCTTGGCCGTCAGGGACTTGCCGCACCCCGGCATACCTGCAATCAGTACCCCCTTGGGGATATTGACACCAAAATTTTCCGCGTCCTCAATATTCTGGAAAATATAATTCTTGTCTGCCAGCCATTCCTTCAGGTTTTCCAGTCCGCCTATGTCTGCCAGCTTCTCCTTGGCCTGTACCATCTCCAGAATGCCTGATTTCTTAATCATCTGCTGCTTCTGCTTGACAATCATCGGTATATCAGAAGCATCCAGTGCACCATCATTGGCAATAGCCAGCGTCAGGATATTTTCCACCTCTGTAACAGACAGGCCGGCAAGAAGCATCTGCAACCTGAACATCAGCGCATCAGCCGGAACATTCACGCCATTCTCAAGGCAGATGCTGGTTATCTTCTCACACAAATCTTCCTTGCTGAGATAGTCAGGCTCCACAATCGTTATATAGGCCTCCAGCTCCTTTGGTATGCGCCCCAGGGGAGCTATCATCACAATCATGCAGTCAATACTGCTGTTATTGATTTGCTGGGCAATGTATTTCAGCCTTGAGATTACCTCCGGTGTTTCCAGATAATACTGCACCTCACGCAAAATCACAATATGGTTGTTCAGTGAGTCCTCTATATCAGACAGCAGAAAATCCAATGTTTCAGGCAATGTGCCAGCCCTGACGCTATCCAGCGTTCTCGAATCACGGGTACTCCATTCCACTGCTCCACGAACACACCATTCCACTGCCTCCATGTTTCTGCGCCTGCTCATATCAGCCAGCTCATCAACAATCCTGTCATCCTCCCAGGTATCCACATACACCATCGGAATACCTGCATCCATATATTTTTCCAGCTTATTGATAAATTCGCTCATCATAATCCTCCAAAAAAATCACAACACAACCTGCATTGCCATATAGCACAGCCTGCAATACCGCATAACACAATTTACAATACCATGTGACATGCAGAACGCTGTTTCAGGTAGGCCAGCACATCATCCAATGCACTATTTACTTCCGCAGTTGCTCGGCAGATATTGGCGGCATGGTCAATGCCATCTGAACTTTCCTGTTGCATTTCACTTCCCTCATCCTGTTTCTTTACTGCCTCAGCAATGGCATCCCCCTTGTTCTTTAAGATAGACTGTAGCTCCTGAATAGCTGTTTCTATCTTCCGCGCAACCTCCTGCCGTTCCTCATCAGTCTGGCACTCAGCCATAGCAGTTTCTGCTTCGTGGCGGACTATATCCGCAATGCCGTCCAAACTGTTTTTCTTTGCTGGTGCATCATCTTCCTTATACACGCCTTCTTCCTCTCGCTCCATTTCCTCCAGCAATTCCCTGAACAGGGTTCCTGCAAAAAAGACTGCGGCACCGCCTAAAGCGTATGCCATACCATTTTTCCAATCATCCATGCTTATTACCGCCTTTCCTAACACTAAAGTCGTCCATAAGCTGATTGTACAACAAAACTGTCCTCAAAAGGTTGCCTGCCATGCTACCTTTTAAAAATTTTCAACTATTTTAGTATCATTATCACACTATAATACATTCTACAAAGAAGCTGAAAATCCTGCTAAAATCAAAAAAAGACCTCGCAATACATTTTACGAAGTCTTAAAAGATACATGTATGAAGATAAATTAGTCCGTCATTGAGAAGTTTTGTTGATATAGTCTCGGAGTTTTATCCCGATTGAAGCAAAATATGTGCAACCAATCATGA
>JBJDWY010000130.1:0-6938 GCA_051866255.1 Anaerovibrio sp.
ATTGATAATATTTCTTGATTAGAGAAATGTTCAATTTCAACTTGCAATTTACGTTTTATTTTTGTTATAAAGGCGGAGCCGTTTTGCTGAAAAGCTGCGGCTCTGTTTTTTTTGCTGTGTGATAAAAACTACGCTTTTTCGGTGTATAGTTACTTAGATGGAAAGCATTATAATTATAGTTTGTTGGCTAACAGGTTATGTAGCTGCTTTCATGAGTAAATTATCATAGTGTCTGCTTTAAAATTTTCAATATTTTTCTGCATTTTTAGAGAAGTGCAGAAAAATATTGAAAATACACGATGCATGTGGTATGATGTCCATGGAGTGATTATTATGCCTAAAATACTTGATTATGAGCTTCCGACCGAGCAACTGCTTTTTACAACAAAGCAGTTAAATGAACTCGGGATTAGTTTCTATGGAATAAAAAAACTTGTGAACGCTGGAAAGCTTATCAAATTGAATAGTAGTGTATATGAGAATACAGCATATAAAGGTGAAGAATCTGATTTTTTCTATGTGGCAGCATATGCACCGGATGGTGTAGTCTGTCAGATGAGTGCTGCAAGGTATTATGGGCTGACAACATACTGGCCCGATGCTGTGGATGTTGCTATTGAAAGAAGTAAAAAAATGTCTACAGTACCGAATTTTCCAAAGTTTAATGTGGTGTACTATTCACCCAAAAGATATGAACTAGGAATGGAATTTATTACAGTGGGAAAGAATTCGTTTCGGATTTATGATATGGAAAAGACGGTTACAGATATCCTTTTTTATCGGAATAAGGTTGGAATCGAAGAAACGAAAGAGATTTTAGTCAATTATCTGGGAAGAAAAGAGAGAAAACTTAATAAGCTCCATCGCTATGCAAAAGAGCTTCGGTGCGAAAAGATACTTAGCACATATCTGGAGGTGCTCTTATGAGAAATGCAGATTCAATAAAGGCAAGGCTAAAAAATATAGCAAAAGAAACAGGAAGAACCATGCAGGATGTTTTGATTGCTTATGGATTAGAGAGAACTATTATGCGGCTTACAAAGTCACGCCATGTTGAGAATTTTACATTAAAAGGTGGCATTTTTTTGTATGCACTGATGGATGGTGAATTTGCAAGAGCAACTACCGATATTGATTTATTGGCCCAGGGAATCAGCAATGATATTGACCAGATGCAAGAAGTGTTTTGTGATATCTTTTCTGTAAAGTTGGATGATCCTCTTCGGTATGACCTTGATTCCCTAAGTGTTAAAAGTATTACTGAATTTAAGTATTATCATGGTGTCAATGCAACGATAAATGCATATCTTGACCATACAAAGATACAGTTATCTATAGATGTGGGTTTTGGCGATGTTATTTATCCTGGGCGGGTTGTAATGGATTTCCCGGTTATATTGAGTGAAGAAAATCCAAGAGTGTATACATATTCGTTGAGTTCAATCATAGCAGAAAAATTTGAGGCTATTGTATCTCTGGGATATGAAAACAGCAGATTTAAGGATTTTTACGATATCTACATTTTGTCGGGAAAATATGATGTGGATGGTTCTGAGTTAATGGAGGCCTGCAAAGAGACATTTTGTCATCGCCATACATCATTTGATGATATTGCGGCGTTTGAAGATGATTATGCATCAGATTCGGTCAGACAGTCCCGGTGGAAGTCTTTTGCAAAGAAAAAGAAAGTACAGATGAATGTTACTTTAGAGGAGACAATAGAGCAACTCAGAGCATTTGTAGAACCAGTAGTTGCAGCGATAAATTGCAAGGAGAAGTTTATGAAAACGTGGAAACATGATTCAAAATCATGGGAGCAGGGCAGGATTAAACAGTTCTGCCCTGATGATTAAAGAGTTGGTTATGTTTTATACTGCATAGATATTATGAAAATGGTAGAAAGTGTTTTTCTGGAAAAAGTAAATGGCATCTTTATGTCGCAGTCAGTAAACTTTTTCCAGAAAAAATTATGATTTTTCCTATTTTTGTGATATAATCACAGAGTATGCAAAAAACGATTGAAAATACAGGAGGAAAAACTTGATGGAAAGTTTTGAAATGCAGCTTGGCGGCAGGACGTTTACCGTTGAGACCGGCAAGATGGCAAAGCAGGCCAATGGTGCCGCTTTGGTTCGTTATGGTGAGACTGTTGTTTTGGTTACTGCTACCGCTTCTGAGGAGCCGCGCGAGGGCGTTGACTTCTTCCCGCTGACCGTTGATTATGAGGAGAAGATGTACGCTGTCGGCAAGATTCCGGGCGGTTTTATAAAGAGAGAGGGACGTCCTGGCGAGTCTGCTATTCTGTGCAGCCGTTTGATTGACCGTCCAATCCGTCCTCTGTTCCCAGAGGGCTATAGGAACGATGTGCAGATTGTGGCTACTGTTCTTTCCGTAGAGCACGACAATGCACCTGAGATTGCTGCTATGATTGGTGCTTCCTGCGCCCTGACTATTTCCGATATTCCTTTCCTGGGCCCGATAGCCGGTGTCCGGGTAGGCCGCATTGATGGCGAGTTTGTCATCAATCCTACCGTGGAGCAGCGTGAGGCTTCTGACCTGAACCTGACTATTGCCGGTTCCCGTGATGCGGTAATGATGGTTGAGGCTGGTGCCAATGAGCTGCCGGAGGAGGTTATCCTTGAGGCAATTCTCTTTGGCCATGAGGAAATCAAGAAAATCGTTGCCTTCCAGGACGAGATGCAGAAGGCTGTAGGCAAGGAGAAGCGCGAAGTAAAGCTGTTCGCCGTGCCTGAGGACATGGAGCAGGCTATCCGCGAGTATGCTACTGACAAGCTGGATGAGGCCGTGAGAAATCCTGACAAGCTGGCCCGTGACGAGCATATTGCAGCTGTCAAGGCAGAGGCACTGGAGCATTTCCTGGAGATTTATCTTGATGCAGTCAAGGAAATTCCTTATATGCTGCACAAGATTGTCAAGGAAATCGTCCGCCGCATGATTACCAAGGAAAAGATCCGCCCTGATGGCCGTGAGGTGGAGGAAGTGCGTCCTATCAGCTGCGAGGTTGGCCTGCTGCCGAGGACTCACGGTTCCGGCCTGTTTACCCGTGGCCAGACTCAGATTCTGACCATTACCACCCTGGGCTCTTTGGGTGATGAGCAGGTGCTGGACGGCCTTGGGGTTGAGACCAGCAAGCACTACATCCATCAGTACAACTTCCCTGGCTATTCCGTAGGTGAGGCTCGTCCTGTCCGCGGCCCGGGACGCCGCGAAATCGGTCATGGCGCCCTGGCAGAGCGCGCACTGGTGCCGGTTATTCCGTCCACTGAGGAATTCCCTTATACCATCCGCATGGTTTCCGAGGTACTTGAGTCCAACGGCTCCAGCTCCATGGGCTCCGTATGCGGCAGCACCCTTTCCCTGATGCATGCAGGCGTGCCTATTAAGCGTCCTGTATCCGGCGTGGCGATGGGCCTGGTTAAGGATGGGGATGACTACACCATTCTGACTGATATTCAGGGCATGGAGGATGCACTGGGCGACATGGACTTCAAGGTAGCAGGTACCACCGAGGGTGTTACCGCTATTCAGATGGATATCAAGATCAAGGGTATTTCCCGTGAAATTCTGGCTTCTGCCCTGGAGCAGGCGAAGCGCGGCCGTGCGTTCATTCTCGGCAAGATGCTGGAGTGCATCAGCGAGCCGAGTGCAGAGCTCAGCAAGTATGCACCGCGGGTTACCACCATGCAGATCAAGCCTGACAAGATTCGCGAGGTTATCGGGCCGGGCGGCAAGGTTATCAAGAAGATTATTGATGACTGCGGCGTTCAGATTGACATTGACGATGACGGTACTGTACGCATTTCCGCTACCAGCGTAGAGGCATCTGCTGCTGCTGTAGCTGCCATCGAGGAGATTGTCCGGGAGGTAGAGGTAGGCCAGATTTACAAGGGCAAGGTTACACGCCTGATGGCCTTTGGCGCTTTCGTTGAGCTGCTGCCTGGCCGTGAGGGACTCTGCCATATTTCCCAGCTGGACAAGAAGCGCGTGGAGAAGGTTGAGGACTATGTGAACGTAGGCGATGAGCTGGAGGTAAAGGTTACTGAGATTGACCAGAAGGGGCGTGTCAACGTATCCCACAAGGTTCTGCTCTGATAGTTTAATGGGCTGGTAAATCCGCTGATGACTGCGTAACATAATAATATGATTTTGGAGCCCGCAAATAGCTGCACAGATGGTGCGGTCTTGCGGGCTTTCGATTTTTGAGGTGGCTTTTGGATGAAAGAAATTAAACAATCGCCTTCAGAATTGGCCAGGCGCTTCCTGGTCTTTGCACTGGGCTTGGTGTTTATGGGCTTTGGTGTGGCATGCTTGATTAAATCATCGCTGGGCGTATCGCCTATTTCCTCGCTGCCCTATACTTTTGCCCTGATTGTGCCGTCCGTTACGGTAGGATGCTGGACAGCCATCATGAATTTGCTGATGATATTTATCCAGCCGGTGCTGAAAAAGGGGCTGGACAAGAAGATGCTGGTGCTGCAATGCGGCATGACGGTTGTCTTCGGCTACTTTATTGACCTTTCCCTGGAATGCATGGCGCAGCTGGCAGTGGAGAGCTATTATGCAAAAATTGCCATGCTGCTTATCGGCTGCGGCATTATGGCATTCGGTACATATTTCGGCATCATTGCCAGGATAACCCTGCTGCCTATGGACTCCTTTCTGCAGATACTGGCGGAGCGCATAGGCAGGAGATACACCAGTGTCCGGGTGGTTTCGGATTTGTGCATGACCGCCATTGCCGCGATACTCTGCCTTGTTTTTGTGGGCGAGCTGAAGGCGGTCCGGGAAGGAACCCTGATTACAGCCTTCCTCTGCGGCACGGAAATCCGCCTGTTCACCAATCACCTGAAGGCGCTGACATATCTCCTGCTGCCGGAAAACCGCATTCAGAAGGAGCGGGAACGTCAGACTGTGCCGGAGGTATCAGAGGCTCATTTCGTGCTGACTGTTTCCCATGAGTACGGCAGTGGCGGGCGGACCATCGCCAAAAGGATTGCCCACGAGCTGGATTTGCCGTATTATGACACGGAGATTATCAAGATGGCTGCCGAGCGCAGCGATTTTGCCGCTGAATACCTGCATAAGCATGAGGAAAAGATTTCCAGTACGGCACTGTATACCCTGTTTGACTGGTATGCAGGTACTTTTCCGGAAAGCGAGGTACCATTGCCGGAGCAGATTTTCCGCCTGGAAGCACAGGTTATCCAGGAAATTGCTGCCAAGGACTCCTGCGTGATTGTGGGCAGGCTGGCAAATTATGTCCTGCAGAACCACAAAAATTCCCTGCATATTTTTGTGACGGCAGATGAGCCGGAGCGTATCCGGCGTGTCATGCGCAAAGAAGCAATCCCTCTTGAGGAGGCTCAGGAAAAAATCCGCGAGTTTGCCAATGACAGGAAAAACCACTGCCAGCAGTTTTCCGCTATGGAATGGGGCAACAGCGAAAACTACGATATCACCGTCAAGTCCAATCGCTACGGGGTGGACAGGACGGCAGCTATCCTTATTCAGCTGATTAAGGAATTCCGATTAATTCAGTTCTAAAAAAAGAGGTGCAACAGTATGAAGCTGTCTCAACGAGGGAGATACGGCGTATTGGCACTGCATGACCTGGCAAATGAGTACGGCACAGGCCCTGTGGCACTGAAATCCATCGCCGAAAGGCAGGGTATTTCCGAAAACTATCTGGAACAGCTTATGGGAACCCTGCGCAAGGCGGGATTTATCAGGAGCATCCGGGGAGCCCAGGGTGGCTACATGCTGGCAAAGAAGCCTGAAGAAATTACTATCGGCGAAATTATCGTAGCTATGGAAGGGCCGATTGCCTTTGCTGACTGCATGCTGATGGACGGGGATGAGCCCTTTGTCTGTCAGAAGGCGTCAGTCTGCAGCCGCCGAGGAGTGTGGGAGAGGATTGGCATCAGGATAAATGAGGTGCTGAATTCCATCACTTTGGCGGAACTCTGCCAAAAACCGGGAAAATAGACCTGTACCAGGCTATTGTATTGCGAAATTTACATGTTATAATAAGATGGTAGTTAATTAATAGGGACAGCGTGACTTTTAGGGGCGCGCTGCAGTTTTAGGAGGTCGAATTATGGTTGGTGAAATTCTTCGTCGCGAACGTGAAAAGCAAGGGCTGAGCATTGCTGACGTAGCAGGGGAAACCAGTATTCGAGATGTGTACCTGGATGCTATCGAGAAGGGCGACTATGACGTGCTTCCCGGTGATGTATATGCAAAGGGCTTTATCAGGAATTATTCCAAGTTCCTGCAGATAGATGGTGATGCCCTTTTGGAGCAGTATGATTCCGAGCGCAATATTGTCAAGGTGGTACAGCCTGCCGATATGCCGAAGGAAAGTGAGCAGAAGGAGCCGAAGAAGTCATTTTTCGGCAGAAATAAAGGCACGGCAGGGCAGGTTGCTGCAAAGGTGGAAAGCGGCAGTACCGGCTACAGCCAGCCTCAGGCGAAGACCAGCCTGTTTGCTGCTGGGGATGAATACCGCCACAGCCTTGAGCGGGAGGAAAAGAGCGGTTCCAAAAAGTTCATGATTCTGCTGGGCGTGATGCTGGTTTTCCTTGGTGGCGTGTATGTTGCCTTTATGGATGAAGGTACAGATCCTGCTGCCAAGCCGAAGCCTGCTGTGAAGCAGGAACAGCCTGTCAAGCCGGAACCGGCTGCACCTGCAAAGGTTTATGACGGTGCAGAAGTTTCTGCCAAGATGCTGGAAAACTGCTGGATTTCCGTCAAGGTGGACGGTCAGCCAGCCTTTGAGGGCACAGTGGAAAAAGGCAAGGAAATGTCTTGGAAGGGTAAGGAGAGCGTCGAAATCCGTGCCGGTAATGCAGGCGGCATCCAGATAACCTTCAATGGCAAGGATATGGGAACCTTGGGCGAAATCGGTCAGATTGCTG
>JBJDWY010000131.1:0-30246 GCA_051866255.1 Anaerovibrio sp.
GCACAAACTCACAAAACTCATCCGTTAATGTTCCAAAAGTCTCGTACCTTCACGATGATAAACTGAAATTTCAAAAGACATATATTGTCCGTGTATTGCTGTACAATGTAATTGCATATATATGAGATTTGCTAGTATAAATTGCATTGGAGGAATAGTCATGAAAGAGCAGAGTGAGCAGGATTTTATTGTGGAGCAGTTTTCTTATGAGAGCCTGGAGAAGCTATCCAAGGCGGAGCTGATAGATATTGTGTATCGCCTGCAGGATGCCTTGGTGGATTTGCGTGTCATGGTATGTGGCTATGCCAAGCTTGGTGCGCATAAACCGCTTTATGAAATTGCCACAAATATCGAAACGGGAAATCTGGCTAAGTCCTGGGATAAGGCAGAGTGCAAGAAGATTGTCCTGCATATCAATGAAGCCTTGAAGGAAGATTTGGAAGCAATGCTGGGGCAGATGAGGGCGCTGAGCAAATATGAGGCTGATTCCTATGGTGACAATGGCATGATTAAAGGCAGGCCGGAGTCTTATATCGGTAATGAGCAGGACTATGAGTTCTATATAACAGACAGAGAGGAACTTATGATACAGGACGCCATAGAAAATTTGAAAGAAGGCTGTAGCTGTTCCTGGGGAAAATAGTACAATATGTTGCATGAGATGATAACTAAAAATGGATTATAATCCATTTTTGACATGGCAATCACCTGTAGATGGATTATAATCTATTTACAGGTGATTTTTTGCAGGCAAGTTTGATGAAAATTATGCACACAGATATTATATTTTGTAGTATAATATTCTTGTGCATAATTTTGTTTTAGATGCCATTTAAGGGGGTGGCTGCATGAAATTTGTTGACAGGTCTAATGAAATTGCTGCTTTGGAGAGGGAATATCAGCGGGATGGCGCCTCTATGGTCATTCTGTATGGGCGCAGGCGCGTTGGAAAAACGGAATTAATTCGGCATTTTATTCAGGACAAAACCGCATTGTATTTTCTTGCAACTGAGGAATCAGAGGCCATGAATCGCCATGCCTTTCAGCAGCAGGTAGCTGATTTCTTGGAGAGTGATTTGCTGCGGGGGGCGGTAATTGACCGCTGGGAGATTATTTTTCAGCAGCTGATATTGGCAGCAACTGAAAAGCGCATTGTGATAGTTATAGATGAATTTCAGTACATCGGCAAGAGCAATCCTGATTTTCTGTCCGTATTTCAGAAAATATGGGATACTTTGCTCAGCAAGGCAAATGTCATGGTGATCCTGTGTGGTTCCCTGGTGTCGATGATGATGTCCCAGACACTGAATTATGACAGTCCTCTTTATGGCAGGCGCACGGCGCAGATACGGCTGCGCCCAATAAGCTTTGCCCATTACCATGATTTTTTTGCAGAACAAATGCCAATGGGAGAGCTGGTGAAGCGTTATAGCCTGACTGGCGGTGTACCAAAGTATATTGAGATGTTCAGAAACTCAGGAGATTTGACGGAGGCAATTCGCAGCAGTCTGCTCAATCCTGCCAGTTACCTTTTTGATGAGCCAAATTTTTTGCTGCAAAAAGAAGTTACGGATATAGGCAGCTATTTTTCCATTTTGCGGGTGATTGCGGCAGGCAATCACAAGGCTTCAAAGATTGCAGCTTTGTTGCAGCAGAAGCAAACAAATCTGCCCCGCTATCTCAAGGTGCTGATAGACCTTGATTTGCTGGAACGGGAGATGCCTGTAACTGAGGCAAATCCGGAAAAAAGCAAGAAGGGGCTATATCGGATCAAGGATAACTTCATCAATTTCTGGTTTCAGTTTGTTTATCCTAACCGCAGTTACCTTGAAATGGGGCATAGGGATTTTGTCATGGCACGGCTGGAGAAAAATTTTGTTGATAACCATGTCAGCTTTGCTTATGAGCAGATATGCCAGGATAAGCTGTGGGAGCTGTCGGCTGAAGGGAAGCTGCCCGGTGTGCTGGAACGGATAGGACGCTGGTGGGACAATGCCCATGAGATTGATGTGGCTGGCATATCTGAAGCTGATAATCTTTTGGTACTGGGCGAGTGTAAATTCTGGGCAGGGCCTGTGGGGATAAATATCCTGGCACAGCTGGAGCAGAAGGCTGAGTCTGTGGATTGGCATAAGGACACAAGGCAAACTGTCTATATATTGTTCAGTATCAATGGCTTTAGCGAGGATTTGAGAGCTGTTGCAGCAACTCGTTCTGATGTAATTTTGGTATGAAATGTATGATAAATGTGTTGCATGAGATGATAATAAAAAATGATTATAATCCATTTTTAGCATGACAATCACCTCTAGATGGATTATAATCTATCTAGGGGTGATTTTTTTGCAGACAAAGTTGATTGAACGCAAGGAGTACATAAATTTTCTCATCCGGCATCGGGATAGGGAAGTTATCAAGGTGGTTTCCGGTGTCAGGCGTGCCGGAAAATCTACATTATTTGAGCTGTATAAAAGGTATTTGCTGGCAAATGACGTGACTGCGGAGCAGATTATTAGCATCAACTTTGAGGATTTGCAGTATGAGGCCTTGCAGGATTATCGCGTATTGCATCAATATGTGTCAGACAAGCTTCTGCCGGATAGAATGAATTATATTTTTTTGGATGAAATACAGCATGTGGAGAAGTTTGAAAAAGCAGTGGACAGCCTGTTTATCAGAGAAAACACAGATATTTATCTGACAGGCTCAAATGCTTATTTTATGTCCGGTGAATTGGCAACCCTGTTGAGCGGCAGGTATGTGGAACTCAGGATGTTGCCCCTGTCCTTTAATGAATATGCGGCTGCCTTGCCTGGCAATATGTCCCTTCAGGCGAAGTATAATAGCTATGTTACAGATGGTTCATTCCCATACATTATGAGGCTGGAGGGCAGAAAAGATGATATCAGGGATTATTTGTCCGGCATATACAATACCATCATCGTCAAAGATATACTGACAAGGCTGCAGGTGCGGGATATAAAAATGCTGTCCAGCATTGTGAAATATGTTTTTGCCAACGTGGGCAGCCTGCTTTCCCCGGGCAAAATTGCCAATACCATGACCAGTGCTGGCAGGAAAATTGACCAGAAAACGGTGGAAAGATATTTGCAGGGCTTGCAGGACAGCCTTATTATATATCAGGCAAACAGGTACGATGTACGCGGCAAAGAACTGTTAAAGGTCAATGCAAAGTATTATGTGGTAGATATGGCGTTGCGTAGCAGTATTGCTGGCAATCGTGGCAGGGACATGGGGCACATTTTGGAAAATATTGTCTATTTGGAGCTATTGAGGCGTGGATATAGGGTTTATGTAGGGGAGATTCCTGGCGGTGAGATAGATTTTGTGGCGGAAAAAAATGGCAGGCTTGCATATTTTCAGGTGGCGTTATCAACTTTGTCTGAGGATGTTTTGGAACGGGAATTAAAGCCTTTGCAGATGTTGAACGATAATTATCCGAAGTATCTGCTGACTATGGATGAGTATGATATGGAAGCTGATTTTGCTGGTATCAGGAAATTGAATGTACTTCAATGGTTATTGGAAGCATGAAAATATCGTTTATAGTTCAATTTGTGAATTTGGGGAGGTGGCAGATGACGGCTGATTGTCTTTCCTTGGCAAAAATATGTTGCATTGAATGTCAGGTAGTTGTAAGATGGTAGTAGGCAGATAATGTGACGGCAGGCAAGAGGGGGTGGCTGTATGGGCATCTATTTCAATCCTGGCAATGAGGGGTTCAAAAGTGATGTTAACAGCGATATATATGTTGACAAGACAGGGCTTATCAAGCACATGAATAAAAGCCTGGGCAAGGCGCAAAGGTGCATAGCTGTCAGCCATGCCAGGCGGTTCGGAAAATCTCAGGCTGCAGGTATGCTGGAGGCTTATTACAGCCTGGGCTGTGATTCCAAGGAGCTGTTTGCTCCTTTTGAGATTGCCAGGGAGCCGGATTTTTTGGTGCATTTGAATAAATATCATGTCATTCACTTGGATGTATCATCTTTTGAGGGAACATATAGGGATGATATAGTGTTCGGCATTAAAAAGATTCTGCATGATGACATGAAAAAGTCCGTGCCGGATATTATGGCTCTGGAATATCCCATAGCGACTATTTTGAATGATATATATGAAAAGACAAGGTGCCAGTTTGTCATAATTATAGATGAATGGGACTGTGTGGTGCGCAATTATCCTGATAAGCCGGAGGTGGTGCACGGATACTTGCAGTTTTTACATGATTTATTCAAGAGCAAGGAAGCCAAATCCTTTTTGGCATTGGCATATATAACGGGAATTATGCCGATTAAAAAGATAAAAAATGAGTCAGCCCTGAATAATTTTCGGGAATATACGATGCTTAATTCAAAGCAGCTGACGCCGTATTTTGGTTTTACGGAAGATGAGGTCAGGGAGCTGTGCCACAGGTTTTCTATGGATTTTGCGGCAGTACGGACCTGGTACAATGGTTATCTGATTAACGGCATTCACATGTACAATCCTAATTCTGTTTGCAATGCCATGCTGGATCACTCCCTGGAACCATATTGGCGCAATACATCATCCTTTGAAACGATAAATGATTTAATTACATTGAATTTTGATGGTTTGAAGGAGGATGTGCTGCATTTACTGTCTGGTTGCAAGGTGGGGATAAAAACTATAACCTTTGGCAATGATTTATCAGCTATCCATTCCAAGGATGATGCTCTGACTGCTTTGATACATCTTGGCTATTTAGGGTATGATGCGGAGAGAAGCCAGGCATACCTGCCGAATTATGAAGTGGCAACCGCCTATGAGGCCGCTTTGGAAACGGGCGGTTGGCAGGAAGTTGCCCGCTCCATAGGCTTGGCAGAGGAGCTGCTGTGGGCAACTATTGATGAAAAAGCAGACAGGGTGGCGGAGATTATTGAGATTGCTCACGAGAACTATGCATCAGTGTTCAAATATAATGATGAAAACTCTTTGAGCTGCGTCCTGACTATGGCGTATTTTACGGCTCCTGCCTACTATACGGTTATACGGGAGCTGCCGGGCGGAAAAGGCTTTGCGGATTTGGCGTTTATTCCCAGAGGCGATTCCGGCAGCAAGCCAGCGATAATTGTGGAACTGAAAGTGGACAAAGATGCGGAGACGGCAATCCGGCAGATAAAAGAACGTAGATATGCAGGGGCTTTGCAGCACTACAATGGTGCATTTATTTTGGTTGGCATCAATTATGACAAGGCGAGCAAAAAGCATACCTGTCTGATAGAAAGAAATATGGAGTGAAGCAAATATGGTATATACATTGAAAGTTTATCCTAAAGGTTGGGGCAGGAAAGCCTACAGGGTGATTAAAATATCGGGAAGTGCAACTTTGAATAGCCTTTGCGAGGTGATACTCGATAGTTTTGATTTTAGTGATGAGCATATGTATGAGTTTTGCATGGATAATAAAATGTACAGCAGAGACAGCTATCAGTCAGATCCGGATCCGGGCGAGCGGTCAGCAAAGATCAAAATTGACAAGCTTGGCTTAAAAGAAAAACAAAAATTTTCCTTGCACTATGACTTTGGGGATGATTGGATGTTTGTAATTAATGTCCAGAAAATTCAGGAAGAGGCTGGGAAATGCAAACCTTGTGTAATTAAGAGCAAGGGAAAGGTGGAACAGTATCCGGATTTTGAGGATTATTGGGGTTATAAGTGTGATGATGAGTGTGAGGATGAGTATGAAGATGGTGGTGACGAGGACTGGGAAGATGGTGAAGATGAGCTTGACGAAGAGACTAAGAAGATAATTGACAGGCTTTTTAGGGAAAAAAGCAGATGAACCGGCTGTCAGCAGGTTCATAAGTGTACGGGTATAATGAGGTTTTGATGACATAGTTGCTGTGAAAAGCCGTCGCTAAAGATGGTTTTTTACAGCAATTATTTTTTAGAAGGACATATTTTGGGGCAGTGATTTGGTATAATAAAATTGCTCCCAAGGAAAATGCAGCAGCATACTGCCAATATGCTGCTGCATGGGTGAGATAAATGAGCCTTTAAATTGTAATGCCTGAATACTTAAGTGTTTGAATTTTTGAATGTTTGTTGCCTTACTCGCTTATCTCACACATCAGGGAATATTTTTCTGATGGTTCGTAGGGAGCCGGATTGTCAGTGCGGTAGAGAAGATAATCCACGCTGGTTTTGTAGAAGTCAGCCAGCTTCATCAAAAGTGCCAGAGGGATTTCCCGCCTGCCCAATTCGTAGTAGGAATAACAGACCTGTGAGCAGTTTAAAAGAGCAGCCAGCTCCCGCTGCTTCAGGTCGTTATCCTCACGCAGCTCATAAAGTCTTGACAAATGCAATCAACCACCCCCTTGTGGGGATAGTATATTATAAATCATTTTGTTATACTTAGTATAAAAACGTATTGTTTTATAATGATTTTACTAAAATGCAGAAAAAGTGCTATGTAGTCAGGCTGATTTATTTTTTCAGCTAATTTTTGCTGAGTCAGGTATGGTTATTTTACGGAGGGATGGATATGCTGAAGGATATGGCAGAGATGCTGTTTGGTGAAAAGAAGTGCGCCAGGTGCGAAAGCAAAGAGGGCATCAGGCGTGTGGCGATTTCGAGTTTTTCCGGCCGCAGGGAATACAAGTGGCTCTGCCCCAAGTGTGCCCTTTTGGAAAAGGGAAAGGTTTATTGAGGTGAGGATATGGCCAGGACGGACAATCAGTTTTCAGAGGAAAAAACAGACAGAAGCATGCGGCTTTTGCAGATGTTTGACAGGCTGCAGCGTGGCTCCGGCATCAGCACCAAGGCCTTGCAGCAGGAATTTGGCATTACGGCAAAGAGCGTGCAGCGGGATATCGGGGAGCTTCGGGTGTATATAGCGGAGGCGTATACGCCATCGGTGTATGGCAATATTGAGTACAACCGCATCCGCAAGGAGTATTACTGGCGCAATCGCAGCGATATGCTGCTGCACGAAAAGGAAATCTTGCTGCTGGCAACAATTCTGCTGGAAAGCCGGGGGCTGACCGGAGAGGAGCTGAACCGGCTGGTGGACAAAATGCTGGTGCAGTGCAGCCCGGAGTCGGAAAAGCACATCAGAGGTCTATTAAAAAATGAGCTGTTTCTGTACAAGCAGACAGAAAATGCCCACACCGTCAAGGATTTGCTGTGGCAGCTCAGCGAGGCGAAGCAGCAGCAGAGATATGTTTTGCTTGAGTACAAGAAGGTGGGGGCAAAAGACTATGAGGGTATCAAGGTGAAGCCTCTGGGCATTATGTTTTCGGAGATGTACTTTTACCTGCTGGCCCAGGTGGAGGAAAGCGCACCTATTGCCTTTAGGCTTGACCGCATAGGGGAGTGCAGCGTGCTGGCGGAGCATTTTCATGTGGAGTATGCCAGCCGCTTTCAGCCGGGAGAGTTTCGCAAGGAAATCCAGTTTATGAGCACAGGGGAGCTGCGGCAGGTCAAGTTCCGTTTCTGGGGCAAATCACTGGAAGCGGTGCTGGACAGGCTGCCCAATGCCGTGGTTCTGTCTCAGGATGAGCGGGGAACCGTGCTGCAGGCGGAGGTGTATACCAGGGGAGCCAAGATGTGGTTTCTCAGTCAGGCGGAATTTCTGGAGGTGCTGGAACCGGCGGATTTTCGTCAGGAAATGCAGGAAACCATCAGCAGGATGCTGGGGAATTATCAGCAGCAAGTTCAATTGCCATAGTTGCCGTCAGTCCAATTTTTTAGTATAATGATAAGTAAGTGGTGGCTGCCAGCGATGGCGGCAGGCGATTACTGGCAGTGATAGTAGTGATATTAGTGCAATTAATGCAATTAATGCAATTAATGAAATTATTGAGTTTGTAATTTTGGCAGGATAGGAGCAGGAGGTGAAATCATGGCAGTAAGTGGCATTTTTGGTTCCCAGGGCGGCGGTGCATGGGACTGGCTGAACAAGGCGTCTGATAATGCCTATGGAGTAAATGGCCAGGAGCAGGAAAGAGATGACTATCTTTCTCCGGACGAAGCGAAGAAAAAGCTGAATGGGCGCAAGTCCACGCCGGAGGAATGTGAGACATGCAAGAACCGCAAATACCAGGATGGCTCTGATGAGATGGTTTCCTTCAAGGCGGCAGGCCATATAGCTCCTGAATCTGCTGCGGCTGTGGTGATGGGGCACGAGCAGGAGCATGTGTCCAACGCCTATCAGAAGGCGGAAAAGGGCAACGGTAAGGTTGTCAGGGCTTCCGTGCAGCTCAAGACAGCGATTTGCCCTGAGTGTGGCCGTACCTATATTGCCGGTGGCGAAACCAATACCCAGATACGGTATTACAATGAAGACAATCCTTATCAAAAGGATATGAAGGAATCTGATGCAGACAATAAGTACCGCGGTGCCAACGTGGATATTTCTGCATGAGGCCTGTTTATATTTATTGCGGAACTTGTATGCCTGATGCCAGGGCTGTGCTTTGCGTGCAGCTCCTGCATCGGGTATTTTTGTTGGAAAAATTTTTCTGAAATGGATAAAAGACTTATTTAGACGGATAAAAGATTTGCTGAAAAGGATAAACGAAAGGATATACGGTAAATGAGTTTAAAAATGTCGGGCCATTTTACATATAAACGCCTGCTGCGCTTTGTCATCTCCCCTATCCTGATGATCATCTGCACGGCGGTCTATGGCGTAGTGGATGGCTTTTTTATTTCAAACTATGTGGGCAAGGTGCCTTTTGCAGCGGTCAATCTGGTGATGCCTGTGGACATGGTGCCGGTTGCCATCGGTTTTATGATTGGCGAGGGGGGCAATGCCCTGATTTCCAAGAAGCTGGGGGAGAACAAGAGAGGGATTGCCAATCAGTATTTTTCCCTGCTGATTTATACCACGGCGGTGATAGGCGTAGTGCTTTCCCTGGCAGGCTATGCCTTTACTCCTGCGATTGCCGATATTTTGGGGGCCAATGAGCAGCTGAAGCCTTACTGCGTGGAGTACGGCAGAATCCTTTTTGCCGCCCAGTTTTTTTATGTGCTGCAGAATATTTTCCAGAGCTTTTTTATCGCTGCAGGCAAGCCAGACCTCAGCCTGAAGGTTTCACTGCTATCCGGCGGCATCAATGTGCTTTTGGATGTGCTGTTTGTTGTGGTGCTGCAATGGGGCGTGGCAGGTGCGGCATGGGCGACTGCCCTGGGGCAGGTGGCTGGCGGCATGGTGCCCCTGGCGTATTTTGCCCGGCAAAACAGCAGCCTGCTGCAGATTACCAGAACCAGGCTGAATCTGCCGGTGCTGTTCAAGACCTTTATCAATGGTTCCTCGGATATGGTGTCCGTGCTGTCAGCCTCGGTGATTACCGCCCTGTATAATTATCAGCTGTTGTCCATAGCAGGGGAGGACGGTGTGGCGGCCTACGGGGCAATTATGTACATCACCTTTATTTTTATGTCCATATATCTGGGTTATGCTTCCGGCAGTGCACCTCTCATCAGCTTTCAGTATGGTGCCAGGAATCACGGGGAGCTTCACAATCTGGTCAGGAAAAGCATTATCCTGATGCTGGGCATGGGCTTTGTTATTATAGTGACGGCGGAATGGTTGGCTGCACCTCTGCTGGGGGCCTTTGTGGGCTATGATGGGGATTTGTTCAGCATGACGCTTCACGGTTATCGGATGTATGTGCTGGCATTTCTGCTGATGGGGCTGAATATCTGGGGTGCGGCTTTGTTTACTGCATTGAATAATGGCCTGGTGTCT
The DNA here is from genome assembly GCA_051866255.1 of Anaerovibrio sp. Lineage (GTDB taxonomy): Bacteria > Bacillota > Negativicutes > Selenomonadales > Selenomonadaceae > Anaerovibrio. The sequence continues at coordinate 9,737 of JBJDWY010000131.1, forward strand.
GCGGCAATTTCCTTTTTGCGTACCTTTGGCTTTGAAATGGCAGCGGTGCTGCTTTTGCCGCTGTGGCTGGGCATTGATGGCATCTGGATTTCTATTTTTGTGGCAGAGCTGTGCACATGCTTTTTTACAGTTTATTTTGTGGTGCGCAAGAGGGATGTTTATCATTATTAGAAGGATGGCTGCCTTCGGCAATTGAAAAACCGCCATGGGCGGCATGTTTGATTGTACCTGTCACCCATGGCGGTTCTCTGTTAATGCTTTAATTTTTTTATCTTATCCGTGGCTTTTATTTGGTTGCCATGGCAATATCGCTGTCAGTATCCTCGTCGTCATCAGCCAGGGCTTCCTTGCTCATGCGGGCTGCAAGGTAGTTGGCAGCCAGGGAGCCGGAAATGTTGTGCCATACGCTGAAGATAGCCCCAGGGATGGCTGCAGCTGCACCGAAGTGGAGCATGGCCAGAGAAGTGGCAAGGCCGGAGTTCTGCATGCCAACCTCGATGGAAACAGCCTTTGCCTTGGCAATATCCATTTTCAGAAGCTTGCCGATGGCGAAGCCGCAGGAATAGCCCAGCAGGTTATGGAGCATAACAACTACCATAATGAGGGCTCCTGTCTCCAGAATGCGCTGGGAGCTAACAGCCACTACGCCACCTACAATCAGCACGATGGAGATAACGGACACCAGCGGCAGAACCTTTACAACCTTCTCTACAGTGCTGCGGAAAAGGGTGTTGAGGACAATACCGAGGACGATAGGAGCTACTACCATCTTCAGGATGGACAGCATCATGGCAGACAGGGAAATCTCAATCCATGCTCCTGCCAGCCACCAGGTCAGTAGCGGTGTAACGATAGGTGCCAGAATAGTGGTGGTCATGGTCATGGAAACGGATAATGCCACATCCCCCTTGGCCAGATAGGTCATGACGTTGGAGGAAGTGCCGCCAGGGCAGGTACCTACCAGAATGACACCGGCGGCCAGGTCAGCAGGCAGGCCGAAGGCAGTAGCCAGCAGCCATGCCAGGAACGGCATGATGGTAAACTGCGCTAGTGCGCCTACGAAGACATCCTTCGGACGCTGGAAGACCAGCTTGAAGTCGCTGAGCTTCAAGGTCATGCCCATGCCGAACATTACCACACCCAGCAGGATGGTAATGTAGGAAGCAGACCACTTGAAGGTAGCAGGCTCAAACAGGGCGATTGCTGCGACCACGATAACAAATACAGCCATGTACTTGGACACGAAGCCGCTGAGTTTTTCCAATGAATTCATAATAAGTGCATCTCCTTTACAACTTTACATTCTATAAATTCGAATGTGACATGTATAATACACCTATACGGCACATTTGTCAAATTTTGCTGAGAGAAAATGCAATTAATTATGCTGTTTTGCTGATACTTTAATGTACACGATGTATGGAAGCAGCCAATTCACTTATCTGCTCTCTAGTAAGAGCGGTGAATTCAGATATTTCATCGTATGGCTTATTCGCTTTCAGCATCTTTATCGCAAAATCCTTCGTGGTTTGCTCGCGACCATAAACAGTACCTTCATCAAATCCCATTGCTCGTTCTTCCATCATAGTCTGCATGTAAGTCATGTAGCTCACTCCCTTTCCAGTGTCATTCCTGAGTTCCCGAACTTCCTCATCCAATTGCCGGGTATAATCATCCGTCACTTCGCCAGTAGAGATATAATCTATCAGATTGGCCAATTCTTTGCTTATCCTGTGCCTGTCTCCCTCTGTATTGATAAACACACGGGTTACGCCATCATCCAGCACCAAACTATGATCCTCGTTGCAGATGGCATTGAAAGTATATTTTGCCAGACCTTTTCCAAATGGATCGAAAGTACAAATGAAAATGACATAGGATTTTCGCAGATGACTATAGGGCTCATCCTTCTTTAGTGCACCATTATCCATGAGAGATACATAATACCTGCTTCTCTTGCCAAGAAACTGTTTATAGCTATTATCCATCTGCATCTCTATATCATAGGCTACGCCATCTTCATCAATAACGAATAAGTCCAGGCGAATCCCCTTAGTCCTTAATTTAGCCTCAAAGCTCTTTTCCGGCTCAACATAAGACAGGGACTTAATCTTGATTCCCAATATCCTCTCAATGAGAGGTTTGCAGAGATTATTCTTTTCCATGACAAGCCTAAACATATAGCTGTTCTTTAGCGTCATCTTATTCCATTTAGTTATATTTTTAATACCCATATCAGCTTATTTCCTTATGATAAATATCTAATGTGTACATATGTATTATAACATAAGCAAGATAAAGATTCAATCCTGCATATGCGGGAGTTTGATAATTCAAAAAAAACGCCTCTCAGCCCTTGTAAATAGTACAGTTTTATCGTCCAAGATGGAACCTGTACAGCAAGCACATTTGTCAAATGTTGTTGAGAAAAAATGTAATTAATTGTGCCGTTTGGCTGGTGGACAATACGGCATACTCGCCTGTCAGGGGCTTTACAACGAGTGATTTAGGTCTGGAGCAGGGAAATGAATGGCATTTTTTCATGTTTCAAATTTGACTTTTGTGGTATACTATAGTGTATGTTTTTTCCATTGTAATGGTGAAAGGAGTGCTTTATGAAGCTGAAGGGAATGCAGCTGACGGATTGGCTGATTATAATTCTGATGACGGCGATTATTGCCCTGGATATGGACTTTGGCAATTTGCAGACGATAGATTATGTGTGCCTGGCGGCCTATGGCTTCTGGCTGGTAGCGCTGGTGGTACGGCTGTATATTGTCAACCGGGAAAAGCAATAGAGCTGAAAGCCTGGCAGGATCAGGGAGATAATTGAGTTTTGATTTGATATGAGTTTTACAGGGAGGCAGACGATGAAACGGATTAGTGGCTTTATGGGCAGCTTTATCTGCTGCCTGTTGCTGGCATGTGCGCTGCTCTTGACAGGCTGTGGCGGCCAGGGCACCGGCGATGCTGCCGGGGGCTCCGGTGACGGTCAGGCGGCAAAGACAGCGGAAGCTAAGGCAACTGGCGGTATTACTGTAAAGGTGCTGGATGTGGGGCAGGGTGATGCCATCCTCATTCAGACAGGCAGCCAGACTATATTGGTGGATACCGGCGATGATAAGTATTATGAAGATGGCAAAAAGGGCAAGGTCAACAACCAGCTTTTTGATGAGCTGCAAATGGCTAATGTCACTGCCATTGACAAGCTGATACTGACACATGCCCATGCCGACCACATTGGCAAGGCGGCGCAGGTGATTGAAAAATACGGCGTGAAGGAACTGGTATATAACGGCATTCCTTCCACCAATAAATACTTTGTCAATGCCTTGAAGGCAGCCAAGGCCCAGGGCACGAAGCAGGTGAAGGTCAAGGCCGGTGATGTGCTGGACTTTGGCAATGGCGTGACCTACGAGGTGCTCAGCCCTACGGCACAGCAGGTAAAGGCGGACACGGCTGCAATAAAGGCCGGGGAAAAGCCGGAAATCAATGACCAGTCCGTGGTAGGCAGGCTTAGCTTTGGCAGTTTTGCCATGCTGCTGACAGGTGACGCGGAGTCCCCGGTGGAAAAGCAGATGGCAGCTTCCTATGGCAGCAAGCTTCAGTGCCAGATATTGAAGGCAGGCCATCATGGCAGCAAGAGCTCATCCTCCAAGGAACTTTTGCAGGCTGTTAAGCCGGAGGCAGTGGTGATTTCTGCCGGAGCAAACAACCAGTATGGCCATCCTCATGATGTGACGCTTAATAAGTACAAGAAGCAGGGCATTAAGCAGATTTATCGTACAGACAAGAACGGCACGGTGACGATTGCCAGTGATGGCAAAGGTTACAGCGTTTCCTGCGGCAAGTAGTGATGGTATCTGCGGCGAAGGATGTGAGGTGACATGCTGATGATTGCAGGTTATATTGACAGAATAGAGGAAGATGTGGCAGTAATTCTCCTGAACGATGGTGACTATCAACTGAATTTTCCGGCGGAGCTGCTGCCGGAGGACATGGGTGAGGGGGATTATATCAGCCTCAGCCTGAGCCAGGATGAGGAAAAAAAGCAGGCTGTGCTGGCAGAGGCTTTGTCCCTGATGGATGACTGATTTCCCAACATGGATGAGGCACATGGCAGGTGTGTACTGTGGCGGAGGATTGAGGTATATCAATAGGTAATTTAGAGTGCAATTTAAGGAGATGTAGTGCATTTGAGTTTTTTTAGGAACAGGTTGTGGAAGGTGCTGCTGGTGATGGCAGCTTTTGCGGGGCTTCTGGGGCTGGCAGGCAATGCCGGCAGGGCAGAGGCGGCTTCCCATGAGCTTAATTATTTTAAATATGAAACCTTTACCCATGAGGGCAGGAACTGGCTGCGGCTGGAGCTGGGGCTCAAGGGGGGCAGCACGGAGTACAGTACTAGCGTAAGGGAGCTGACGCCAAAGCAGCTGCATGTGGTGCTGTCAGATACGGCCAGGGGCAAGGTAAAGTCCGATATTTCCCTGGACAGGAAGATTGCCAAGTACCTGACAATGCGGGAAAATGGCGATAACTCACTGGATGTGATGGTTTCCCTGAACAAGCCGGTGGCAGACCAGGCCTATAAGATTTATTTTGCCGAGCCGGAGCGGCATGGCAAGAAGCCTTATCGCATGGTGATTGAGATTGCTGAGAATAAGCTGGACAGCGAGTATGAGGCAGAAAAGCCTGTGCAGCAGGCACCGGACAGCTTTGAGAATCTGGCGGGGCACAGGATTGTGCTGGATCCGGGGCATGGAGGCAGTGACAGCGGTGCCAGGGGGCATAACGGGCTGATGGAAAAGACAGCTACCCTGGCAATCTCGAAGAACGTGGCGGCTATCCTGAGAAGCTCCGGTGCCGTGGTTACCATGACCAGGGACAGCGATGTGGATGTGTACGGCCCTATGGCCAGCGACCACGATGAGCTGCAGGCCCGTGTAGATGTTGGCAATGCTTCGGCAGGCAACGAGATTTTTGTCAGCATTCACTGTGATGCCTTTACTTCGCCGTCAGCTCATGGCACCAGCACCTTTTATTATCAGTCCAGCTATCGGGGCAAGCTGCTGGCAGAGGCAATCCATCAGGCCATTGTGGAGGAAACAGGGCTGGCAAGCCGCGGTGCCAAGACAGCCAGGTTTTATGTGATAAAAAATTCAGCTATGCCGGCAACCCTGATTGAGACGGCGTTTATCAGCAATTATCAGGAGGAAGCCCTGCTGGGGGATCCTGATTTTCAGTACAAGATTGCCGTGGCAATCTGCCGCGGCATCAGCCGGTACTTTAACATGAGGTAAGAGATAGGAGCAGAGAGTGGATATGAGACTTAGAAATATTTTGGCTATAGTGCTGACGGTGCTGTGCATGGCGCTGCTGGCAGGCTGTGACGAGCAGGGCAAGGCTGGCAGCGGCAGCAGCAGCGCAGCAGTGACTTCCAGCAGTTCCGGTTCATCAGCCGGCTCCGGTGCAGCCGGGCAGAAAGCGGCTGTCATGGATATCAGCGTTTATTATCCTGATGTGAATGCTACGGGGCTGGTGGCAGTGACCAAAACAGTCAAGGCACAGGAGGCAGACAGGTACAAGGCGGCTGTGGAGGCTTTGATGGCAGGTACTGATGACAAGAAGCTGACGACGGTTTTCCCGAAAAAGGCGAAGCTGCGGAAGGTTTCCGTCAGCGGCGGTGTGGCCAGGGTGGATTTTGATAAAAATCTCACTGCCGGTTTTGTGGGCGGTTCTACCGGCGAGGAAATGCTGGTGGGCTCTTTGGTAAATACCCTGACAGAATTCCCGGAAATCAAGAAGGTGCAGATTCTTGTGGAGGGCAAGGAAATTGACTCCCTGTCAGGGCATCTTGATTTGAGCAGGCCGGTAGAGCGCATGCCGGAGCTGATAAAGAAATAAGTTATTAAGTTACATAATGAAAATCAGACAATAGTCTGTATGTGTGCAGCGTAGCCGCAGGAGAGTTTTGCTTTCCTGCGGCTTTTTTAGGTACTAAAATACTATCTTTAGTCAAATACTAAAATAAAGGTTTACTTTATTGTTTAGAATTTGTTATTATAGTTTGTGTATGATAATGAGCGAAGTTTTTATTGGTTTTGTTGCTGATATGTAAGGGGGATTATTATGGGCTTGATTAAAGCGGCAATGGGTGCAGCTGGCGGCGTTTTGGCAGATCAGTGGAAGGAATATATTTACTGTGAGAGCATGCCGGCTGATGTGCTGGTGGCAAAGGGGCAGAAGCGCACCAGCAGCAGGGGGAGAAGCTCCAATACCAGCGGTGAGGACAACGTAATCACCAACGGCTCCGTGATTGCTGTCAATGAGGGGCAGTGCATGATTATCGTGGAGAACGGCAAGGTAGTGGATATCTGCTCGGAGGCAGGTGAGTACAGATATGATACTTCCCTGGCACCGTCCCTGTTTACTGATGGCTTGTCCGAGGGGGTCAAGGGCGTTTTCCAGCAGATTGGCAAGCGCTTTACCTTCGGTGGTGATGCGGGCCAGGACCAGAGGGTGTATTTCTTCAACACCAAGGAAATCATGGGCAACAAGTATGGGACTCCCAGCTCAATTGCCTTCAAGATTGTGGACACGGAGATAAATTTCCGGCTGACCATGTCCCTGCGGTGCTTTGGCGAATACAGCTACCGCATAACCAATCCTATTTTGTTTTATACCAATATCTGTGGCAATGTGGAGCAGGAATATCGCCGGGACGCCATTGACAGCCAGCTGAAAAGCGATTTGCTGACGGCATTGCAGCCGGCATTTGCCAAGCTGTCAGCCATGCGCATCGGCTATGATGAGATTTATGCCCATACTATGGAGCTGGCTGACTCCATCAACGAGGTACTGAGCAAGAAATGGGGGCAGCAGCGGGGCATTGAGATTGTGAATTTCGGTATCAGCTCCATCAGGGCCAGTGATGAGGATGAGGCAAGGCTGAAGGAATACCAGAGCCGTGCTACCCTGATGAATGCCAATATGCGTACTGCCTACATGGCTGGCGGTGTTACCGAGGCCATGCAGTCGGCAGCTCAGAATGAGTCGGCAGGGCCTGCCATGGCCTTCATGGGCATGGGCATGGCACAGAATGCAGGCATGATGAATATGCAGGGCTTCGGGCAGCAGCCGGGGGGGCCGGAGCCGCCGCAGCCACAGCAGCCGGTGCAGCCACAGACCGGAGTGGCGGCAGGAGTATCTCCGGAGGCTGGCGGCTGGACATGCAGCTGCGGCACGGTGAATAAGGGCAAGTTCTGTACCGAGTGTGGCAGCAAAAAGCCGCCCGAGGGCTGGACATGTTCCTGCGGTACGGTGAATAAGGGCAAGTTCTGCTCGGAGTGCGGGGCGAAAAAGCCTGCCGGTGTGCCTGTCTACAAGTGCGACAAGTGCGGCTGGGAGCCGGAGAATCCTGCAAAACCGCCGAAATTCTGTCCTGAATGCGGCGATATCTTTGATGAAAATGATATTAAGCGTCCTTGAGTGACTTGTCAGATAAAATGATACTAATCTCCCTGAGAGACCTGTCAGAGAAAGTGATGTGACGGAGGAATATGGCAGATACTTCTGTAAGCTATAAATGCCCCAGCTGTGGCGGTCCTTTGGCGTATACGCCCGGCAAGGGGAAGGAAATCAAGTGCGAATACTGTGAGACCATCTTCAAGGTAGAGGCATTGGACAAGCTCTTTGCCCAGTCAAGGGAACTGGCGGCGGCAGCGGAGGAGCAGGAAAAGCAGAAATGGACAACCGAGGAGGCTGGCAACCAGTGGCTGGCAGAGGAAATGGCGGCAATGCGCACCATGACCTGTTCCTCCTGCGGGGCGGAAATTGTCTGCGATGAGAATACCATGGCAACTGAGTGCTGCTATTGCGGCAATCCAACCATGATACCGGGCAGGTTTGTCGGGATGCTGAAGCCGGATTATGTCATTCCTTTTGCCAGGACAAAGGAAGATGCCGTGGCTGCCATGAAGGAATTTTATAAGGGAAAATGGCTGCTGCCAAACAATTATGCCTCTGCCAGCAGGCTGGAGAAAATCCAGGGCATGTATGTGCCCTTCTGGCTGTTTGATGCCAAGGCAGAGGGCAGTGCCAGGTTCAATGCGACTCAGTCCCGCAGCTGGGATGAGGGGGATGATACCATCACTGAGACAGACCACTACCGCTGCATCAGGCGGGGCAATATGGATTTCCAGCGCGTACCTGCAGATGGCAGCCGGAAGATGGACGATACCTATATGCAGAGCATAGAGCCTTATGATTATAAGGAGATGGCGGAGTTCAATACCGTCTACATGGCAGGCTATCTGGCTGACAAGTATGATGTGCCTGCCGAGGAGTGCGTGACAGTGGCGGACAGCCGTATTCAGTGCAGCGTAATAGATACGCTGCAGGAGACGGTGACAGGCTATGACAGCGTTTCTTGCGAGGAAGGCAGCGTGGTGAAAAAGTCATCCCGGGTATCCTATGCCATGGCTCCTGTGTGGATTTTGAGCAGCAAGTACAAGGATGAGGTCTACACCTTCATGATGAACGGCCAGACGGGCAAGATTGTGGGCAGGCTGCCGGTGGACAAGGGCAAGGGCTTTATGTATGGGTCGGCTGCCGCACTGCTGACCTTGCCGCTGACCTATTATTTGTTCAAGGTGCTCTTGGCACTGATTTTTGATTAGGAGGCGGGCTATGAAATACATGAAGAATATTTTTGCATTAGTGCTGCCTCTGCTCCTGTGGACATGGGCAGCCATGCCGCTGGAGCTGGCATCAGCTGCCGGACAGGGAGCTGGGCAGGCAGCTGTGCATGAGTCAGGTGTGCAGCGGCAGGAAATGCCGCTGGTGGTGGACAGGATAGGAGTGATGTCGGAACAGCAGCGCCAGGAGCTGGAGGACAAGCTGGCTGAGATAAGCGACCGTCATAACATCAAGGCGGCACTCCTGGTGGTGAAAAAGCTGCCTGAGGGTGTGTCTATTGAGGATTATGCCAGGCAGTACCTTTTTGATAACTACCGCGATCTGGAGAACAATAATGGCTCCATTGTTTTTGTGCAGGTGACCTGGGACAGGAAATATCGGGTGGCAACTGATGCCAACATGATGAAAATTATTGACGATGAGCATGGCTATCCGTATTTGGAGGATAGTTTTTTGGACAGCCTGAAAGAGGATGAGTATTATCAGGCGTACAATGAGTATGCGGATGCCGTGGATGAGCTGTGCGAGTATTATGAGGAAGATGGCGAGGCATATGACCCATTCGATGAGTTCAGCCCGGCGGCAATGCTGCTGGCTGTCCTGCTGTCCGGCGGCATAGGCTACACCTTCTACCTCTATCTCCGGGGCAAGATGGGCAACGTGGAGCCGGAAGGGGATGCGGATGCCTACATGGACAAGAATTCCCTGCACCTGACCCAGAGCGAGGATGTGTTCCTGTACACCAGCCGCTCTGTGGTGCATCATGAGTCAGGCGGTGACAGCGGCGGCAGTGATGGCGGTGGCGGTGGCGGCGATAGTGGCGGCGGTGGCGGCAGCTACTGATATCCTGCAAGAAAAGCATAAATAAGAGCAGACAGGCAGGGGCTGCGACCCCTGCTATGAGGAATGTATGAGGAGGTGGTTCCCATGCGCAAGCTGGGACAGGACGCTCTTGCCATCAAGAGGGCGGAGCAGTCTTTTGACAGAAAGAGGAGAACAGTGGGGCTTTTTGGTGCGCCTATTCTGGCGATTTTGATTTTTATGACACCTATTGACGCCCTGACGCTGGAGGCGCACAAGCTGCTGTCCATTATGGTGCTGGTTGCCTTGTGGTGGATCACGGAGCCGGTGCCTATCCCGGTAACATCCCTGCTGGGGCCTACCCTGGCGGTGATGACCGGCGTGGTCAAGGCAGATGCCGCCTTTGCCGCCTTTGCCAATCCCATGATTTTCCTCTTTATGGGCGGTTTTATTCTTGCCAAGGCAATGATGCTGCATGGCCTTGACAAGCGGTTTTCCTACTGGATTTTGTCCAGGAAGTGGGTTGGCTCCAACCCTAGGAGAATTTTTCTTGCCATCGGCATGGCGGCAGCTCTTTGTTCCGGCTGGGTGAGCAATACGGCAACGGCAGCCATGATGCTGCCTATCTGCCTGGGGCTGCTGTCCGCCATCAAGGATATGCTGGCAGCCAACGGCAAGGAAATCGACCTGTCTGAGTACAAGTATGCCACCGGCCTGATGCTGATGACGGCCTACAGTGCTTCCATCGGCGGTGTCCTTACGCCTATCGGCACGCCGCCCAACCTAATTATGCTGGGCTTTCTTGACCAGATGGCGGATGTCCATATTTCCTTCTTTCAGTGGATGGAATGGGGCTTTATTGCCATGGTAATCTATTTTGCCATTGCCTATGTGGTGCTGACCAGGCTGTTTCCTGCCGATGTGGAGCGGATTGAGGGGGCTGAGGAATTTATCGCCAACAGGATTGCGGAGCTGGGCAGCTGGACCAGGGCTCAGAAGAATACCCTGATTTGCTTTGCTGTGGCAGTTGTCCTTTGGGTGATGCCGGGCTTTCTCAGTATGGCGCTGCCACCGGGTGATCCTGTGCTGAAGATGTACAACAGGCTGTTCCCGGAGGCCATTGCCGCTATGGGCGGTGCGCTGCTGCTGTTTTTGATGCCGATTAATTTCTCCGAGCGGCGTTTTACTATCCGCTGGGAGGAAGCCAAGGAAGGCATCGAGTGGGGAACCCTGATTTTGTTCGGCGGTGGCCTTGCCATGGGCTCCATGATGTACAAGACGGGCTTGTCCTCATGGATTGGGGATCTGATTGTGGGCAGCATGGGGGGCAGTGTGTCCCAGGTGACAATTGTGGCTGTGTTCTCCGTGATGGCATTGCTGCTGTCCGAGCTGACCTCCCATACGGCGGCAACCAATATGATCGGGCCTCTGGCCATTACGGTGGCTGTATCGGCAGGCCTAAGCCCGATTCCTGTGGCAGTTGGCATTGCCCTGTCGGCATCCCTTGGCTTTATGCTGCCGGTATCCACTCCGCCAAATGCCATCGTGTACGCCACCGGCTATATCCCTATTACCAAGATGCTCAGTACCGGCGTGTATATCGATATTATCGGCATCGGCTGCGTGACTATTCCGCTGTCGATTTATTTCGTGACATGGGTGCTGGGATGATGCAGCTGATGGGCATTAATGAGCGTTAACGGGTATTATCTGGTAGGTGCCGGTCTGCAACTTTGCCTTTTACATTTATGACTGTTTGTGATATACTATCTCTGCTTTTTGTATAGAGATATTTTGAGGAGGCAAAAAAGTGGATCTGAGTATAGTTGAGTTGTTGAAAACAGTAATCCTGGGCGTGGTAGAGGGGCTGACGGAGTGGCTTCCTATCAGCAGCACGGGGCACATGATTTTGGTGGATGAGTTTATCAAGCTGGATGTTTCCAAGGCTTTTATGGATATGTTCCTGGTGGTTATCCAGCTGGGAGCAATCCTTGCGGTAGTGGTGCTGAATTTTGAGAAGCTGAACCCGTTCTCCGGCTGGAAGACCAAGCGTGAGAAGCAGGAGACTTTCCAGCTCTGGTACAAGGTTATCCTGGCCTGTGTACCGGCTGCGGTTATCGGCCTGGCATTCAATGACTATATGGAGGAGCATTTCATGACGGCTCCTGTGGTGGCTGCTACCCTGATTTTTTATGGCGTTATGTTTATTGTGGTGGAAAACTACAACAAGAACCGCCGACCAAGTGTCAGTGATTTGAGCAAGCTGAGCTACAAGACAGCGTTTATTATCGGCATGTTCCAGGTGCTGTCCCTGGTGCCGGGCACTTCCCGTTCCGGCTCTACCATCCTGGGCGGCATTCTCTTTGGTACATCCCGTTATGTGGCAGCGGAGTTTACCTTCTTTTTGGCGATTCCTGTCATGTTTGGTGCCAGCCTTCTGAAGCTGGTGAAGTTCGGCTTCCACTATACGGGGGCGGAGATTTTCATTTTGGTGGTGGGCATGGCTACTGCTTTTGTGGTTTCCGTTTTGTCCATCAAGTTCCTGCTGCAGTATATCAAGAACAATGACTTCAAGGCATTTGGTTACTACCGCATCGTGCTGGGCCTGATTGTGATTGCTTACCTGTTTTTGGTGGGGGATCCGACTTTGCAGTAATCTTGCAGTAATTTTGGCACCTGTTCTGGTGAATGAATTGCGTAAATGATTCATTTGCCCGGGCAGGTGCTTTTTCTTGCCGTGATTTGTGGTATAATGATAAGGTAATGTTTTATCTGAATGGAGGTACTTGGTATGGGAAGGATATTTAGTGCAGTACGGCTGCTGCTGGCGACAGTTTGCATTTGCTGCCTGATGGCTGGCGGTGTAAGTGCGGCAGGGGCAGCGGAGATGGCAGAAAAGCAGGTAGAGGCAGATGCGGCGGCTTTGGAGGCAGTGCCGGTTTATAAGATACATGTGCATAAGGTTTCTCATACTTTGGAGCTTTACCGGAATGGTGAGGTTTATAAAAGCTATGGCTGTGCCACAGGCTCAAATCCTGGTGACAAGCAGCGTCCCGGTGATCACAGGACGCCTTTTAGCTGGGGCTATATCATGGCATCTATTCCCGGGGCGGAGCCTTGGACTCCCAGCGAGTATGTGCCTTTTGTGGTAGATGAGGTTATTTATGCCGGAAACTGGACCCATGATTTCGGGGATGGCAAGGGGGAGATTGTCGGTGCCTACGGCCCCTGGTTTATTTCCCTGAATACCGGCTGGGATGGCATAGGTATTCACGGTACCCACGATGAGAACAGCATAGGTACCAACGCCTCCGAGGGGTGTATCAGGCTGCGCAACGCTGATGTGCAGGAACTGAAGGACATCATCTGCCAGGTCAATGGCGGCATCGGGGTGCAGGTTGTGATTAGCGAGGATTAAGTTGCGTCAGGAAAGAGGGCGAGGTCGTGAAGAACTGTTTTGGCAAATGGGCAGCGGATTTTGTTATGGGGCTTATGATGATGTGCCTGCTTTTTTCCTTTAATCAGGGGGCGGAGGCTCTTAGCAGGGCTGACAAGCCGCTGGCAGTTTTTGAGCAGGGCAGGCTGTACGCTGACGGCAGGGTTCGGGTGGCGGAGCTGCACGGTTCCTGGCATGATATGGGAAGGCAGTACGGAACGCTTTTGGGAGAGGATTTGCGTTTTATCCTTCATGACTGGTTTGAGCCGGTTTTGCAGGAGCAGCCTGACAAGAGGGCTGCTGCAGAAAAAATTGCCGGGGAGGCCTACGACAAGTACCCTCACCATCTGAAGGAAATGATGGCAGGCATGGCAGAAACTTCCGGGCTGAGCCTTGAGGAAATCAAGCTTGTCAACAGCGTGGAAAGGGCGGCAGGCGTGATGGGCTGCAGCGGTCTGGCCGTGTATGATGCTTATGCCGCAGATAAGCTGGTTTATGGGCGAAACTATGATTTCTTTCCATACTACAAGAAGCTGGAACCGACAGTAGTGGTGGTAGCATATCACCCGTCAGATGGCTCATTGCCCATGGCGAATATCAGCATTGCAGGAGAAGTTTATACTGTCAACGGCATCAACAGCCGGGGGATTTTCCTGGAGCTGAATAATGGCTCTGCCAGCTCGCCCCGGCATGATAAGGCACGGCTGGACAGCCTGACGGGACTTAGCCAGGTGCTGCACCAGGCGGAAAACATGGATTATGTGGACGGATTTTTTCAGACCTGGGGCAACAACAGCAGCTACATTATCGGCGTGGCAGACAGTGAGGAAGCACGTTCCTATGAGTGGTGCACTCAGGGAATGCAGCGGGGGGATAAGGCTTCGCCGCGGGGACTGATGGCTCAGACCAATGCTTTTTTCAGCCCTGGCTGGCAGATGGAGCCGCCGGGAGAGGAGGCAAGCTTCTGGTCAAAGGAGCGCAGGGACAATCTTATCAGGCTGGCAGAAGCCAATAAGGGCAAAGTTGATGCAGCGATGATGCAGCAGCTGATAATCCAGCCAAAGGATGAGGGCGGGGCATACCTGCCGGATTATGCCCTGTATCAGCTGGTGGTAACTCCTGCTGACAGGAAGATGTGGCTGCGCCTGCCGGGAGTGCAGGAATGGACGGAGATTGATGCAGGCAGCTTTTTGCAGGAGGCAGCCTGAGTAGGCGGCATGCGTGATTATCAATGTGCCAGCCTGCTGTGACTTAGCAGCTTGATAATTGGGCAATTTGCCAGCTTGGTGGTTTAATGGATTGACAGTTTTTGGATAGATGAGAGGGGATTTTTTATGCGGTTTGTTTCTTGGAATGTCAATGGCCTGCGTGCCTGCCTGACGAAAGGGTTTATGGAGTCCTTTCGGGATATGGATGCGGATATTATGTGCCTGCAGGAAACCAAGATGCAGCCGGAGCAGGCAATTCTTGACCTGCCTGGCTACAGGCAGTACTGGAACAGTGCGGAGAAGAAAGGTTACTCAGGCACGGCAGTGTTCAGCCGGGTAGAGCCACTGAATGTGACCTACGGGCTGGGGATAGAGGAGCATGACCACGAAGGGCGGGTGATTACCCTGGAGCTGCCGGAATATTATCTGGTGACGGTATATACCCCCAACTCCCAGAAGGAGCTGGCACGGCTGGATTACCGCATGACCTGGGAGGAAGCCTTCAAGGAGTACGTGCTGGGGCTGGATGCCAAAAAGCCGGTGATTATCTGCGGTGATTTGAATGTAGCCCACAAGGAAATCGATTTGAAAAATCCGAAGACCAACCGCAAAAATGCCGGTTTTACCGATCAGGAGCGGCAGAAGTTCACGGAGCTGCTGTCAGCCGGTTTTACGGACACCTTCCGCCATGTGTATCCTGATGTGACCGGGGCGTACACCTGGTGGTCCTATCTCAGGAAGGCCCGTGCCACCAACGCAGGATGGCGCATTGACTATTTTGTGATTTCCGACCGACTGACACCGGATATTGAATCTGCCACTATCTACAATGAGATTTTTGGCAGTGACCACTGCCCGGTGGGTTTAGAGCTGAAATAACCAAGCAAGCCAGTTATATATTCCTATTAATTTTGGTGGTAAACTTGTGCTAAATGATGAAAAAGAAAATTCGATTGTCAACATAAGACGGTATTAAAAGCGTGATACCCCAAAACGCGTAGTGAGCAAGCTTTTTAAAGTGCTTTTTGGTTTTTCTTGTCCGAAGAACCCTAATGTTGAATTTTTTGTTAAGAATCAATCAAGAAAGGGATTTGCAAATGAAAACAAAAAAATTGCCACCTTATGCGCCTACTTTAATAGAGTCGACAAGAGCTATTGGATATTCACTTGAGGCGGCAGTGGCTGATATTATTGATAACAGTATCACAGCAAATGCAACAAATGTGGATGTATTTTTTTTTCCGCTAGATGGTGTATATATTGCGATTCTTGATAATGGGAAAGGAATGACAGATGAAGAAATCGATATTGCAATGCAATATGGAAGTAAGAATCCTACAGAAGAAAGGGATAGAAAAGATTTAGGTCGCTTTGGTTTGGGACTAAAAACTGCATCTTTATCTCAGTGTAGATGTTTGACTGTTATTTCTAAACAAGGGGATAATTTGGAGGGGCGTCAATGGGATATAGATCATGTTACGGAAGTAGGAGATTGGTCTTTAAACGTTCTTGATGAAGAAGATATTCAGCAAATACCTCAATTTGATGAATTGATAAAATACGAATCAGGAACATTAGTAGTCTGGCAAAAATTAGATCGTCTCAAAGTTGGTGATATTAATTTTGAACTATCGTTAGGACGTAAAATTGATAGAGTCAGAGATCATCTTTCTCTTGTTTACCACAGATACTTAGCAGGTGAATCAGGAATAACAAAACTTAAACTGTCAATTAATGGAGAAAAAATAAAAGGAGTCGATCCGTTTTTGACGGAGAAAAGTGTTCAAGCCATGGATGATGAAGCATTGGTTATTCAGGGCAATAAAATATTAGTACGACCTTATATTCTTCCTCACATATCCAAGCTGACAATAGATGAAATTAAGATGCTTGGTGGAAAGGATGGACTTCGAAAGCAACAAGGGTTTTATGTGTACAGAAACAAAAGATTGTTGGTTTGGGGTACTTGGTTCAGAATGATGCGGCAAGGAGATTTATCAAAACTTGCCAGAATATGTGTTGACATTCCAAACACGTTAGATGATCTATGGACTTTGGACATAAAAAAATCGTCCGCATTGCCACCAGCAGAAGTTAGAAAGAATTTGGAAATAATTATTAATCAAATTGCTGAGCGGAGTAAAAGAACGTGGACCTTCAGAGGTAAAAAAGAAGTAAGCGATACTGAACCTCATGTGTGGAATCGCATGAAAAATAAACAGGGAGGATTTTATTATGAAGTTAATCGTGAACATCCGCTTGTACAACAAATGATAAAAGTAAATCCCGATATAGAGATGTCACTAAATGTGTTGTTGCAGCAGATTGAGATGGGGCTGCCGCTTAATCAATTATATGTGGACTTGAATAATGATGAACAAATCACTAATGATAATGAACAGTCAGATGTAGAAATAGTAAAATCACTACAGGAAATGATTACGATGTGTGCTGACAAGCAAGAAAAATATAATCTGCTTGATGCTATTGCTTGTATTGATCCATATTCGTCACATCTTGATATAGTAGAAAAACTTAAGGAGGAGATTTTGACGAATGATTAATCCATATGTTGAACAATTAGAAAATATAATCTCCGCATTTGTTAATAATATTTACAAGGAAATTCCGCCTACAGAAGAAGATTTTCTGGAAAAAGCAACTTTGTTAAGAAATGCAAATGCGTCTATTATGCCGGTCTCAGATGATGAATTTGCAGAGATAATTTCTAGACTCAAGCAATCATTAGTTATCCAGATGGATATGGGAATATATATTAACGATCGTAATAATGGGCATCAGTCCTGGTTGCCTTCAAAGAGAGCTGACTTCGATTTCTTCTTTTGGAACAGATATAAGAAGTATCTGGAAGAAATTAAACATTGGAATCCAAGAGTTACAACAAATCTAGGAAAAGTGTCTGATGAAATATTAGATTTATGTGGCGATCCGTCAGAAGATCATTTTGCAATAAAAGGTCTGGTATTAGGTGATGTTCAATCAGGTAAAACGGCTAACTACACAGCCATTTGTAATAAGGCAGCAGATACGGGTTATCGAATTATTATTGTCTTAGCTGGTATGCAGGAGAATTTGCGTAAGCAAACACAAGAAAGATTGGATGCCGAATGTACCGGAAGAAAGAGCGAATATTATCTGGATCCTAAAGCTGAACAGGGTATAAAGAATCAGCCGGTCGGTGTAGGAAGATACGGAACAGATAAAAAAATCGTTGCATTTACTTCTGTGACTAAAGATTTTGATAGCGGTATTCTTAGAAACAATAATTTGGGCATCGAAAACGTTAATTGTCCTGTTATTTTAGTGGTGAAGAAGAATAAAAGAATTTTAAATAATTTAATCAAATGGCTATCAGATAATAACACGCAAAATGCCGCTGGACAGATTGATCTTCCTCTTATGCTAATTGATGATGAGGCTGACAACGCATCAGTTAATACGAAAGACGAAGATTCTCAGCCTGCTGCAATTAATGACTGTATCAGACGCATATTGAATTTATTCAGTAAAACTACTTATTTAGGCATTACTGCAACGCCTTTTGCAAATATATTTATTGATCCGGAAAAAGACGATGATCTCTTTCCCGCTGATTTTATCTATGCACTGTCTGCTCCTACTAATTATATTGGCGCTGATAGGATATTTGGTGAAAATTCTGATAGTGATCACATGCTCCAGGAGATTGATATAGAAGAGTTAGAAGCATGCTTCCCTCCGAAACATAAAAAAGACTTTGTGGTAGAAGATTTACCAGAGGATCTATATGAAGCTACATATTATTTCTTGTTGCTAAATGCAATTCGCGACTATAGAGGTGATCTTACAGAACATAGATCTATGATGATACATATAAGCCTTTATACCAATGTTCAAAATCAGATACAAGAAATGCTGAATGTGTGGTTAGAACAGGTAAAATCAGATGTTCGAAACTATGCTAAATTACCACTTTCTCAAAGTGAAAAAATCGGAAACATAAAAGCAATGCATGTTGTTTGGGACAAGTATCATTTGAGCGGGATTGTTGGAATGGAATGGGAAAACTTGCTTAAAAATTATTTGCACAAGGCGATTTCTCCTATTGAAATTCGTGCGGTAAACATGAAAACTGGTGCAGCTAGCTTAGATTATTTTAATCATAAGAATGATGGTTTAAGAGTGATTGCAGTAGGTGGAAATAGTATGTCTAGAGGTTTGACATTAGAGGGCCTTGGCGTAACATATTTTCATCGTAATACAAAGATGTACGATACTTTGTTACAGATGGGTCGTTGGTTCGGATATAGACCAAACTACGGGGATGTTGCAAAGGTATGGATGACACCAGAAGCAATCGATTGGTATGGACAAATTACTAGAGCAACAGCTGAACTTAAGGAAGAAATCTCGAAAATGAGAAACGCGAATCAAACTCCTAGAGACTTTGGTCTGAAAGTTCGACAAGATCCTGGTGCATTAATTGTGACAGCACGAAACAAAATGCGTACAGCAACTGATTTGACATGCCCCGTTACAGTCTCTGGTAATTTACTTGAGACACCTAGATTAAAAGCATCAAAAAACATTTTGGTTTCAAATGAGACTGCATTCAAGAATTTTGTGAATTCGTTGAGTAGTATTGGAGATAGATTTTTTGATGAAGAGCGTACAAAGGGACATTATTACTGGAAAAATGTTCCTGGGGATAATGTTGCTCAATTATTGCTGGATTTCGAGACAAATCCATGGCATTTGAGTTTCAATGGCAGGGCACTTGCTGAATTTATAGAGAGTCACCATTGGAGCAATGGATGGGAGGTAGTATTGATAAAATCTGGAACTGGAATTCCGTACAATGAGCCGTTGCAGTGCGGTGATGAAACGTTGGAGATCGAGGGGACAGAAAAAAGAAAAATTTTAGCTGATAAGAAAATGATCAGTGTGAGTGGTACTAACTTGCGTGTTGGAGCCGGTGGATGTACTCGAATTGGATTAACAAAGGCTGAGATTCAAGATGCGGAAAAAGCATATAGATCCATACCAGGAAATGAGAATAAGAAAAATATCCCGGACAAAGCGTATCTGATAGCCGACAGAGCTCCTATTTTAATGCTACATATAATACAGGCCGATTATTCAAAGTCTGAGAATAAAGATTTACCTGAATTTTTATTCGCATTAGGAGTTGGCTTTCCTAAAACTAGTGGATCCACTGAAACTGCAAATTATAAGGTTAACTTAATTGAGTTACGAAATTGGGTGGACGTTTATGACAATTATGATGATGAGGATATGTAATGAGTGGTAAAGAAAATGAATTAAGAGAAAAATGGAATGCTATTAATTACTATTCTGGTGGAGCATTGAAATTATCTGTAAAGCATCCACTTGAATGGTATGTTCGATATGCAACACCGGAGCATAAGTCCGTCGTAATATTGAGCTCAAAGGCAATTAAAAAAATAGATTCGTCAAAATGTATCGCTGCTGCATGTAACCAGCGGAAGGATGGTAAATATGCAATTTCTTTTACACTGATGGATAGAAAACAGGAAGACGTTTTCATAACAATGGCAGAAGATATTATCGAATATTCTAATGTAGAAACCGATGATATTGCATTGCTTAAAGTATTGCGTAGATATAATGCGTGGTTAAAGTTATTAGATCATAAAAGCAACGCGGTTTTAGGTAGTAATACACAGAAAGGTCTCATTGGAGAGTTGCTATTTTTAAAAGAAAAAATAGAGAATGGAATGTTACCATCGGTTGCTTTAGCTGGATGGGTTGGTTCAGAAGGAGCGGATCAAGATTTTGTGTATACGGATTGTTGGTATGAAATTAAATCTACAGGGGCTTCGTCTTCCGAGATATCGATTTCTTCTGTTGAGCAATTAGATAGAAATGACGAAGGAGAATTGGTTGTTTATCGTATCGATAAATGTGCACCGGATCAACCGAAATCATTCACGTTATATGGATTGGTTCATGAAGTGATAGAATTGATTTCACGACACGGCGAAAATCCAGATGAGCTAATATTGAAACTTGGCGCTGCAGGTTATATTGACATGAAAGAATATGATAAACAACATTTTAGTATGTCATCAAAACAAGTATATACTGTAAACGAATCATTTCCGAGAATACGGAGAGTTGGTGTTCCGATAGAAATAACAAATGCTGTTTATCAGATAGATATCCCTAGTATAAAAAGTTGGGAGAAGTAACGAAAATGGGAGGATGTTAGCATGGATTCTACCGAATTTAAAAAAGATTTTATAGAGAGTATAAAAACTGCAGCAGCAGTTACTGGAGAAGGGTCATGTGCATCCTTTGTAGATAATATGGCGCAGTATCTAATTGAT
>JBJDWY010000132.1:0-1731 GCA_051866255.1 Anaerovibrio sp.
AGATTATCAGGATATGCCGTGATAGAAATCTTCTGAAGGAATACCTGAGTGAACGCGAAACGGAGGTTGAGGAGATTATGCTTACTTTATTTGACCAGGAACATGTTTGGAATATAGAACGCAATAACATCAGGACAGCAGCTCTTGCAGAGGGATGGGGTAAGGGCAAAGTTGAAGGAATTGAATTGGGCGTAATGCAAAATAAAACTCAAACAGTATTAAAAATGTTTAGGCGCAATATGCCTGTTGAAGATATTGCCGACATCAGTGACCTATCTGTAGAGGAAGTTAATGATGTATTGAAAAATGCTTCTGTTCAGCATTGATTATGCAAATAGTCAATAACGCAAAGCAAAAACTAAAAAATTTCATGACGGACAAAATTTCCTGGGAGTTGATTGCCAGTGCTAAAAGCAGAAGAATCTTGCCAACTATTGCCCCTTGCCGACAGGCTAGCAGATTATATACAGGAACATCATGTTCCCTATGACACAGAAAAAAACAAAAAACGCGATACTGACATCTCCCCTAAAGCCAGCGGCTTTGGCGGACTTCTTGTTTTTGACGCTATCGTTTTTCCCCAACTCCACTCTCTCCCAAAGACTTTTTCGGAAGTAGTTGTAGAACTTCTGCAAAAAAAGCACATAAAAGCCTCGGACATGTACCGCAGGGCTGGCATAACCAAGGACCATTTTTCCAAAATCAAGAATAATGCTGATTATCATCCCTCAAAAGCTACGGCAATGGCATTGGCGTTGGCTATGCAGCTGACACCTGAGGAAGCAGATGACTTGCTGCAACGTGCCGGATATACATTCTCCCCTTCCCTGCTGCGGGATTTGATTATAAAGTTTTTCATTGATGAAGGTATCTATAACATGGACGAGGTAAATCTGCAACTACATGCGCATGGCATACCACCTCTTACTGGCACAAAGAACTATAAATAACCGCACATACAAATAACGACATACATAAATAGCAGCATATTGGCACACCTGACTGTGCACTTTACCAGACTTCGTAAGATTTTTACGAGGTCTTTTTTTGTCCTTTTTCCCCCCAAGGTAGCATAACAGGCAACCTTTTGGAGCAGGCTTTATTGTACAATATTCTTAAACATTGACAAAATCCCCGACATGTTTCTAAATGAGGTGATTAATAATCATATTTAGGCGAACACAAAGTTGCTTAAATAGATTATAATACATTTTGTAAATGGTGGTTCTTGGATGGGAGGTGATGTCACTGTGGTAAGAAACCACACTCTCTTGAAGCAGGTTGGCGCCAAAATAGCATATTTCAGAGCCCTAAGAGGCATCACTCAGGAAGAGCTTGCCAGCAAAGTTTCTGTCAACAAATCCGTAATATCGCGAATAGAACGTGGTCAATATAATGAAAATGTCGGCATCATTATGCTGTGGAGTATCGCTAATGCTCTGAACATAGATATGAATATGCTGGTTACATTTACTGATTTTGAAAAAGCGATGTGGGAAAACAATTATCAAGACGATATTGGCACAGAGAAAAGGCTATGACAAGCCATCTATAAAAAGGACTGTTTTATAGGCTACAACTCTGCAAAATATAATATGTCCGTACCGGAAAAAATTTCCAAAGGTAGCATGGCAGGCAACCTTTTTGGGGAGGTTTTGTTGTACAATCAGCTTATAGACGACTTTAGTGTTAGGAAAGGCGGTAATAAGCATGGATGATTGGAAAAATGGT
>JBJDWY010000133.1:0-30224 GCA_051866255.1 Anaerovibrio sp.
TTCGGATATGAGCCACCATCTTTTCCGCAGGAAAAGCGGCTCCGCTTGCCTGCATGACTATGATAGATGGTGTCTTGGCCAGCCGTAATTTTGCTTGCGCAGCAAGCAAAATAGGTGTAAGCCGAGAACGGATACTGAGGTGCGAAGCGGACCGTTTGTGGCGAATGGAGAAAAAGTATGTCCGTCCCGGGAGCCCGTGCCACAAAATTTTCAATACAACATCACCTGCCGCTCAGCCCATTTTTAGGCTGAACAGAGTGCACGAACCAACAAAACTTATCCGTTAATGTTCCAAAAGCCTCATACCTTCACGACGATAAACTGAATTTTTTTGATAGCTTATTTGCAATTAATATTAATATTAATACTAATACTAATACTAATATCTATATCTATATTAATTGCGCAAAAATTCTGAAAATTTTACTTGATTTGTTTATAGAAATGAAGTATACTTACCTCAAGCCGGGATGCAGCGGGTGTCCTGTGCGCTATAGTGGATTATCTGCGGAGGGGTTCTGCGGATATAAGGGGATGCTCCTTGAAAAATTTATATGAATGCAGGCATGGCAGGGAGATGTCCTTTCAGCAGGTGCCTGCGCAGAAATCAAGGGGGAGCATCAGGATGGAGTTTTGCGAGCTGGGCAGGGAGAGGTTCCTGCAGTACGGAGAGAGATTTTTGCAGCAATTTAAGGAGTCATGGCGGCTTCGGGCGGCAGTGTTTTTTACGCTGGCTGCCTGTGCCGTCATGGCTCTTTTTGTGCTGTCAAGCAGGGCGGACGGGCAGGAGCAGGTAGTTCTGTCTGCCGGCAGTATGGAAAGAGCCGGGGAAGGGGCAGGAAAACAGGGGGCGGTTCTGCCAATCCGCGGCAGCGGCAGGGCACTGGACAGGGAAAACCTGCGCAATCCTTTTTTGGCTGGGCATCCCTCTGAGGAGCAGCAGAAAGCACGGCAGGCAGCTGCCGGGCAGAAGGCATCCGGGAGCCAGGTAGCTGGGCAGGGTAGGCTGCCAGCCGGAGGGGCGAATACAGGAAATGTACCAGGAAAAGGACAGGCGGCCGCCGGGCAGGTGCAGGCAGCTGCTAGTGCTGGACAGGCGGCTGGCAAGGCAGGAGCCGGGGCGGATAGAAAGGCCAATGATAGCGGCCTTCAGCTGCAGGGGATAATCCATGCCGGGGATGGCGTGGGCGCACTGGTGCTGGCAGGTGGCAGAAGCAGGCTGCTTTTGGCGGGAGAGATGAGTTCAGGCATGTGCCTGGAGGGGGTAGAGCAGGATGAGGCAGTGATTGCGGTTAATGGCTGCCGTCACAGGCTGCGGATAGGTGACAGGCTGGCATGAGCAATTTGGGGAAGAAATGGGGGATGAGGATGAAAAGGTTTTTGGTGAGCCTGGCGGTATGCCTGATGCTGCTGGGGAATGGCAGAGGGTATGCTATGTCCCTGAATGTGCAGGATGGGGATGTGGGGGAGCTGCTGCGCTCCATAGCCAGGATGGGCAATATAAATATTATCCTGGACAGGACGGTAACAGGAAATATATCACTAAAGGTGGATGAGGCAGAGCCGGAGGAAATGCTCCGGCAGATCATCCGGGCAGGGGGCTTTGCCATGACCAGGGAGGGCAATACCTGGATTGTGGCAGGCAAAGGAAACTTGCAGCAGGGCTTTGGCAGTGTGCATGTGCTGCCTGTGAAGTATGCTCCTTTGCAGGATATAAAAAATGCGGTGGCCATGTATTTTGAGCAGGGTGAAAGCAAAGGAGAAGCTGTTCAGGGAAAAACAGGCAAGGAGGCAGAAAAGCAACAGAAAGCTGCGGAGAAGAAAAGGCAGCGGGTGCTGGCAGATGTGAGCACTGGCTCACTGCTGGTCTATGGCACGGCAGAGGAGGCCGAGAAGGCACAGGAGCTGGTAAAGACGCTGGATGTGCCTGCCAGGCAGGTCTCCATTGAGGCAAAGGTGGTGTCCGTCAACAAGGAGGATGCCAGCAAGCTGGGCATACAGTGGGACTGGACAACATTGCCTCAGTATAACTATGACGGGGATGAGGTAAAGCGTCCCGTATTTGATAAATCCGGCACGGCAGGGGGCATAGTCAGCTTTGGCAAGGGGCCTGGCGGCAAGCCCTATGAGTGGCAGTTCTCAGCCGCTATCGAGGCCATGGTGAGCCATGGCAAGGCAGATGTGCTGTCACGGCCCAATATCGTTACCATGCAGGGGCAGGAAGCGGTCATCAATATTGGCGGCGAGGTGCCGGTGCCGACGGTTTCCACCACCAATTCCACGGTGACAACCTCTATCGAGTACCGGCCGGCAGGCATCATCCTGCGGTGCCTGCCCATGGTGAACGAGGATGGCTATATTACCTCGAAAATCCATACCGAGGTCAGCTCTCCCCAGTATGTGGAGGAAATGAATGCCTACAGCTTCCAGAAGCGTTCCGCCGATACCATGGTGCGGCTGAAGGACGGTGAGACCATGGTCATAGGCGGCCTGATTTCCTCCGAGGAAATCAAATCCATGTCCAAGGTGCCGTTTTTGGGTGATCTGCCGGTTCTGGGGAATTTTTTTAAAAGTGTACATTCCAGTGTAACCAATTCTGAAATTTTTATCATATTAAAGGCTAAAATAGTTTCATAAATCTTTTAAGTGTGGTATAATGTACCCAAACTGTATTTTGAAATTGGTCAAAATATACAATGGGGGATTATAGTATGCCAATAAGAGTTTTGATAGCGGATGACCATGCATTGCTTCGTCAGGGCATCAAAGGTGTATTGGATTTTGAGAGTGACATAGAGGTTGTGGGTGAGACAGAGGACGGTCAGGAAACTCTGGCTAGGACTTTGGTGTTACAGCCTGATGTTTTGCTTTTGGATTTGAATATGCCGGGGCTGAGCGGTATGGAAGTGTGCAAGCAGCTGGCAGCGGCACGGTGCCATGTCAAGATTATTGCACTTACCATTCATGACAACGACAACTATGTCCTGGAGCTTTTGAAGAACGGTGCTTATGGCTATCTTTTGAAGGGCGTGGAGCCTAGCGTGCTTTTGGAGGCAATCCATACGGTAGCAGAAGGAGGTTTTTATCTCCTGCCGGAGCTGCAGAAGCGCATCTTTGGCAACATCAAGCCCAGCGAGGATATGCAGGAGAAGGCGAAGACCTTGTGGCGGGAAGGGCGCAACGAGCGGCTGACTGCCCGTGAGATGGATGTGGTGGCCTGCATTGCCAAGGGCTTCAGCAATCAGGATATCGCTCAGGCACTGTTTGTCAGTGAGAAGACCGTCAAAAATCATCTGACAAATATTTTCCGCAAGCTGAATGTCAATGACAGGACGCAGGCACTTATCTATGTGCTGAAGCACAATATTATGGAATTGGAATAATTTTTTGCAGGAAAGATCATGATAGTTCGTCATGGTCTTTTTTTTTGCTGTCGTTTGTAATATAATTGGTATAATTGAAAGGTGAATGTTATTCGTTTTTGTGACGAATTTGTGTGATAAATGGGGGCGGCTATGTATCCGATTAATATGCGCCTGGAGGGACAGGCGGCAGCTGTGGTGGGCGGCGGCAGCGTTGCCTATAGGAAAATAAAGCATCTGGTAGCGGAAAAGGCTACTGTGGTAGTTGTAGCGCCCCGGGTGCTGCCTGAGATAGAGGAGCTGATGGCCAGCGGCAGGGTTATCTGGCAGAAATCCACCCATGAGGAATTCCGCTGGCGCTACGGTGCTTTCCGGCTGGTTTTTGCGGCTACGGATGATTTTGCTGCCAACGCGGAGGTCTGCCGCCAGGCAAGGGCGGCAGGGGCGCTGGTGAATAGTGCCACTGAGCCCAGGGACTGCGATTTTTTTGTACCGGCGGTCATCCGGCAGGGAGAGCTGGAAATGACAGTGGCTACAGGCGGCAGCAGCCCGGCTTTTGCCAGGCTGGTAAAGGCGGACATGGAGAAACGCTATCACCCGGGAGTGGGCGAGTTTCTGGCCTGGCTGGGCACAGCCAGGAAGGAGCTTCTGAAGACCGTGGAAGGTACCCAGAGGCGGCAGAAGCTGTGGCGGCAGGCCATGAAGCAGGAGATTATGGATTTGATTTTACAGGGTAGAATGGAACAGGCGAAAGATGAAGTCAGAAAAGAGATTAGTGGTGCTGGGGCTGAACCATCGGACAGCACCGGTGGAGATCAGGGAAAAATTTAGTATACCTCAGGAAAAGATCATGATGGTGCTGGCCAATCTGGAGGAGGTGTCCGGCATCAGGGAGGCTGTGGTGCTGTCCACCTGCAACCGCAGCGAGGTTTATGCGGTGGTGGAGCAGGCAGGGGACTTGTTCCCTGTGGTAAAGGTGTGGCACTGGCTGACCGGGGTGCTGCTGGATGAGGCATTTTTGGCAGATTATACTTATACCTACTGGGGCAGGGAGTGCGTGGATCACCTGCTGCGGGTATCGGCGAGCCTTGATTCGCTGGTTATCGGCGAGGGGCAGATCCTCAGCCAGGTGAAGCATGCCTATGCGGTTGCCTTGGAAAACGGCGGTACCGATACCATGCTGAATTTGCTGTTCCACCGTGCCATTGCCACGGGCAAGAGGGTGAGGACGGAAACGAGGATTGCCTACAGCGCGGTTTCCGTCAGCTATGCGGCGGTGGAGCTGGCCAAGAAGGTGCTGGGCCATGTGGACGGCTGCCGGGTACTGCTTTTCGGGGCAGGCAAGATGGCGGAGCTGACGGCATCCCATCTTCTTAGCCAGGGGGCACCGAAGCTTTTTGTGGCCAACCACCATTTGGAACGGGCGGAGGCTCTTGCCATGCGTTTTCTGGGGCAGGCGGTGCCTTGGACCCAGGTGTATGAGCTGATGGGGGATATGGATATCATTATTACCTCCACGGGAGCCCCTCACTATGTCATCAGCCCCCGGGAGATGGCAAAGGCCATGGAGAGGCGCAGGGCAGAGCGGCAGCTGGTGCTGATTGATATTGCCGTGCCCCGGGATGTGGACCCGGCGGTGGGGGATTTGCCCGGCATCAGCCTGTTTAACATTGATGATCTGGAGTCGGTGGTGGATGACAACCTGCAGCACCGCCAGCAGGAGGCTGTGGCAGCGGAAGCCATTGTATTGGAGGAAACGGCAGCCCTTCTGGACAGGTATCAGTATCTCTCCATGCAGCCGGTGATGAGCCAGCTGTCGGAAAAGGCGGAGCAGATCAGGCAGATTGAGCTGAAAAGGGCCTTCCGCAAGCTGAAGGGACTGTCCGAGGACGATGTGCGGATAGTGGAAAACATGACGAAGATGCTGGTGCGAAAGCTGCTCAGGGAGCCTATGAGCAGCGTCCATGATGCGGTGGGCACAGTTCATGAGCAGGAGCTGAAAGGTGCCATGCAGAATCTTTTTCAGCTGGATGATATAGGCGAGATGGGAAACGAGGTTGATGCCGATGAGTAAGAAAAAGCTGATAGTGGGAACCAGGAGCAGCCAGCTGGCCCTGTGGCAGGCGGATTTTGTAATCGGGGAGCTGCAAAAAAGGTATCCTGATTTGGCCATAGAGAAGCGGCTCATGACCACCAAGGGGGATAAAATCCTCAATGCGCCCCTGGCGAAAATCGGCGGCAAGGGGCTTTTTACCAAGGAATTGGAGACTGCCATGCTGGCAGGTGAGATAGATATTGCGGTGCACAGCCTGAAGGACATGCCGGTGATGGTGCCGGAGGGGCTGGTGATTACGGCTGTTACGAAAAGGGCTGATGCCGGGGATGCCCTGGTAAGCCAGCGATATGAGAGCTTTGCGGCACTGCCGGAGGGAGCAAAGGTAGGCACTTCCAGCCTTCGGCGCCGGGCACAGCTTCTTCATGCCCGGCCTGACTTGCAGATTGTGGATTTGCGGGGCAATGTGAATACCAGGCTGCGGAAGCTGGAGGAGGAGAATTTTGACGGCATTATCCTGGCCTGTGCCGGGCTGAAGCGGCTGGGCTTCGGTGAGCGCATCCGCCAGGTGCTGCCCAAGTCCCTGTGCCTGCCGGCGGTTGGACAGGGGGCACTGGCTATTGAGTCAAGGATAGATGACAGGGAAACCCGGGAACTGCTTTCTTTTCTGGATGATGGTATTACCCGTGCCTGTACGGCGGCGGAGCGGGGCTTTCTCGCCACGGTGGAGGGGGGCTGCCAGGTGCCGGTGGGGGTATATGCCCTGCCGGTAAATAAGGCAGATGTTTTGCAAGATGCCCCTGCAGGCAAGGCGGATGCTATCAGTGTGGAGGCAGTGATCGCCTCCCTGGATGGCAGGAAGCTTTTCAGGGACAGGGTGGAGGGTTCTGCTGATGAGGCGGAGGCCCTGGGCATTTCCCTGGCCAATAAGCTGCTGGATATGGGAGGCAGGGATATTTTGCGTTCCCTTGGCATAGAGCTGTAAGGGGTAGGAGGTTATGAGGTTTTTATGAATGGCATGAGTGGAAAGGTTTATCTGATCGGGGCAGGGCCGGGTGATTACCGCCTCCTGACGCTGAAAGCATGTGATTGCCTGAAAATGGCGGATACGGTGGTGTATGACCGGCTGGCGGATGAGCGGATTTTGCAGTATGCCCCAAAGGACGCGGAGTTTATTTATGTGGGCAAGGCTTCCAGCCAGCACACCATGACTCAGGACAAAATCTGCCAGCTGCTGGTGGATCTGGCAAAGGAAGGAAAAACCGTGGTGCGCCTGAAGGGCGGGGATCCCTTCGTATTTGGCAGGGGCGGCGAGGAAGCGCTGCTTTTGCAGGAGAACGGGCTGCCCTTTGAGATTGTGCCGGGGGTGACCTCGGCCATTTCCGTGCCTGCCTATGCAGGCATCCCTGTTACCCATCGGGGGGTGGCTGCTTCTTTTGCAGTGGTGACGGGACATGAGGACCCGACCAAGGAAAACTCGGATATCAACTGGCAGCAGCTGGCTACGGCTACGGACACGGTGGTGTTCCTGATGGGGGTGGCCAACCTGCCGAAGATCACGGCAAGGCTCATGGAAAACGGCAGGAGCGGCGATACCCCTGTGGCCATTATCCGCTGGGGCACCAAGGCGCAGCAGCAGGTATGGACTTCTACAGTGGCCGGGGCGGCAGATTTGGTAAAAAGTGAGTCCATCAAGCCCCCATGCATTTTCCTGGTGGGCAACGTGGTGAAGCTCCGGGAGAAGCTGGCCTGGTTTGACAATCCGAAGCTGAAGCCTCTTTTTGGCAAAAAGGTGCTGGTTACCAGGGCGAGAGCCCAGGCATCCCTTTTGGCAGAAAAGCTGGAAGCTTTGGGGGCAGCCTGCATAGAGGCGCCTGCTATAAGTATTCAGCCGCCAGCTGATGGCTTCGGGGCACTGGATAAAGCCATTGGAGAGCTTGATACTTATAATTGGCTGATTTTTACCTCGGCAAACGGTGTGCATTACTTCTTCGACCGCCTGCTGGCTGCCGGCAGGGACAGCCGAGCCCTGGGCGGGGCAAAAATCTGCGCCATCGGCAGCGCCACTGCCAAGGCATTGAAGGGATATGGCATCATAGCTGACGTGGTACCGCCGGAGTTCCGGGCGGAAGGCATCCTGGCTGCCCTGGAGGGTCAGGTGAGCCCTGGTGACAAGGTGCTGCTGCCTAGGGCGGCAGAGGCCAGGAATATCCTGCCGGAGGAGCTGGGCAGAAAGGGCATTGATGTGACTGTGGTGCCTGCCTATGAGACTGTGGCAGGGGAGGCGGATGGCAGTGAAATCCGCCGCCAGCTTTCGGAGGGGGAGATCGATGTGATTACCTTCACCAGCTCCTCCACGGTGAAAAACCTGGCAAAGATTCTGGGTGAAGGGGCGGCAGAGCTGATTAACAGCACCAGGACAGCCGCTATCGGCCCTGTGACCGCCGCTACCTGCCGGGAGCAGGGCATCCGGGTGGATATAGAGGCCAAGGAGTATACCATTGATGGGTTAGTTGATGGATTAGTGGAGGCATTGTCATGATTGAGCAGAAGCTGCGGCCACGCCGCATGAGAATAACGGAAAATATCCGTGCCATGGTACGGGAAACCAGCCTGTCCGCAAAGGATTTCGTGTACCCGATTTTCGTGGTGCCGGGGGAGAACGTAAAGGAAGAAATTCCTAGCATGCCGGGCTGCTATCACCTGTCCGTGGACAGGGCTGTGGAGCTGGCCAGGGAGATTTCCTGCCTGGGCATTCCTAGCGTGGAGGTTTTCGGCCTGCCGGAGTACAAGGATGAAATCGGTTCCAGCGCCTGGGATATGAGTTCCCCGGTGCAGCGTGCCATCAGTGCCATCAAGGCCAAGGTGCCGGAGCTGGCTATCGTAGGCGATGTATGCTTGTGCCAGTACACCAATCACGGTCACTGCGGCCAGCTGTGCGGCCGCTATGTGGATAATGATGCCACCTTGAAGCTGTTGCAGAAGGTGGCGGTGAGCCAGGCGGAGGCAGGTGCGGATATTATCGCTCCTTCTGATATGATGGACGGCAGGGTGGCTGCTATCCGGGAGGCTTTGGATGAAAAGGGCTTTGCCAATGTTTCCATCATGTCCTACGCAGTGAAGTACGCCTCCGGCTACTACGGGCCATTCAGGGATGCAGCGGATTCCGCCCCGCAGTTCGGTGACCGCCGTGCCTATCAGATGGACCCTGCCAACAGCCGGGAGGCCATGAAGGAAGTGGCACTGGATATTGCCGAGGGGGCGGATATCATCATGGTGAAGCCTGCCCTGGCCTATCTTGATGTGGTGCGCCAGGTGCGTGACAGCATCCATCACCCGGTGGCCGTGTACAATGTCAGCGGCGAGTACGCCATGGTAAAGGCGGCTGCTGCCAACGGCTGGATTGATGAAAAGCGCATTGTGCTGGAAACCCTGACCAGCATGAAGCGGGCCGGAGCGGATATTATTATTACTTACCATGCCATTGATGCGGCAAAGTGGCTGAAGGGATAAGTTTTGTACATTGATTGACGAAATAATGCCTGTATATTGGTTGCAGGAACAATGCCTGTATATTGGCTGAAGGGATGATGACTGTATGCTGAATTTGGAAAAGTCTGCGGCTGCCTTTGAGGAAGCCAAGAAGCTGATGCCGGGGGGCGTCAACAGCCCGGTGCGCTCCTATCGGAGCGTGGACTGCAATCCGCCTTTCATCGAAAGGGCGGAGGGCAGCCATATCTTTGATATTGATGGCAATGAATATATCGACTATGTAGGCTCCTGGGGGCCGATGGTGGTGGGGCATGCCCATCCCCAGGTGGTGAAGGCCCTGCAGGAGGCGGCAACCAGGGGAACCAGCTACGGTGCGCCAACCCTGATTGAAAGCCAGCTGGCCAAAAAGGTCATGGAGGTATACCCTTCCATGGAGGTTATCCGCATGGTAAACTCCGGCACGGAGGCCACCATGAGCGCGTTGCGGCTGGCAAGGGGTTATACGGGGCGCAACAAGATTGTGAAGTTCATCGGCTGCTATCACGGCCACAGCGACAGCCTGCTGGTAAAGGCAGGTTCCGGCATGGCTACCTTCGGCGTGCCGGACAGCCCGGGGGTGACGCCGGGGACAGCCCAGGACACCATCACTATTCCTTACAACGACTTTGAGGCCTTCAAGGCTGTCTTTGCGGAGCAGGGGGCGGAGATTGCCGCGGTAATCGTGGAGCCGGTAGCAGGAAACATGGGGCTGGTGCTGCCGAAGCCGGGGTACCTTGACCTTTTGCGCAGGGAGACAAAGGAACATGGCGCTCTGCTGATTTTTGACGAGGTAATGTGCGGCTTCCGGGCTTCCCTGGGAGGGGCACAGGCTGCCTATGCGGTGAAGCCTGACCTGACCTGCCTGGGCAAGATTATCGGCGGCGGCCTGCCGGTGGCTGCCTACGGCGGCCGCAGGGACATTATGGAAAAGGTTTCCCCGGCAGGGCCTGTGTATCAGGCAGGCACCCTTTCCGGTAATCCTCTGGCTATGACAGCCGGGCTGGAAACATTGAAGATTATTACGGCACCGCCGGAGCCGGGGGAGCCTGACTACAGCCGGGTGCTGACCATCAGGACCAAGAAGCTGGTGCTGGGGGTAGCTCAGAAGGCCAAGGAGGCAGGGGTAACCATGCAGGTGCAGCAGGCAGGCTCCATGTTTGGCTTCTTCTTCAGTGACCAGGAAGTGACAGACTATGAGACCTCTGCCGCTGCTGACCAGGAGGCATTCAAGGTTTGGTTCAAGGCCATGCTGGAGCAGGGCATTTACCTGGCGCCTAGCCAGTTTGAAACATTGTTCATGTCCGGCGCCCATACCGATGAGGAAATTGACCGTACCATTGAGGCAGCAGGTGTGGCTTTGAAAAAGGTGGCAGAATATCTGGCTGATAGATAATTGTCTTGCAATGCTATCTCATATTGTGTATAATAAAAACAAGAGGCGTACCAGTAGACGGTAGCCCCAACAGGTGAATTGTAAGAAACCCGCCTAATGGAGCGTTATAGGCGGGTTTTCTTATGCCCTAAAAAAATGACCGGAGCTTGCATCGCCCCGGCCCAGTACATGAAAAAACAAAAAATATAAGTGCTTTTGAGTTGAACATTACGTTCCATGCTAGTATAAGGGAAAAAGACTTTTTTGTCTAGTAAATTTTCGGTAAATTAAAATTGTATTATATTTCTTTGGTATTTTTGCATTTAGGCCGGTTTGCAAGTATAATGGTAGCATGGAAATTTTGCAGGATGCTTGCAAATAGTTGCTAAAAGGAGGAGTGCATATGCTTCAAAAGATTTTTAGGATAATTTTGTGCGGCGTGTTTATGTTCACCATGTCGGGGACTGCCTTTGCAGATGTAGCAAATACGGCGGATGACAAGCTGGCCGCTGTAGAGACCACCCTGTACGGTGCGGTGCAGACAGGCCCTTTGCTGGATCGGATAAACAAGCTGGAAAAGGATTATGAGGGCGGTCATCCGGGTGGCAGCATCATGGACAGGATTAATGCCCTGTATGATGCTACCTATGACAATTCCAATGGCCCATCCCTGATTACCCAGATGAATGCTTTGGAGTGGGCTGTTTCCCACAAGGTCAGCATGGAGTGCATGCAGGACCGTGTCAATGCCATGGAGATGAGCCTCAGGGGCAAGACCTCCGAGGGAACCTTCAAGCATCGGGTGGAGGGATTGTCCCAGGATGCCTTCGGCTCCAAGACAATCCCGCTGGTGCAGACCAATATTCCAGCCAATACCCTTGCCAAGGTGGCACTGGTGGACAGGCTGAACGCCAAGAATCTGAAGGTGGGGGATGTGGTTCGCCTGCAGGCTGCCGAGGATGTGGTAGAGGATGGCATGCTGCTCTTTACCCAGGGAGCAGCTGGTGAGGCTGTCGTAACCAAGGTTTCCCAGGCAAAGAATTTTGGCAGGAATGCAGAAATTGAGTTAGACTTTAAGTATCTGACTGCTGTGGATGGCCGCCAGCTGAACATGGTGCTGGGTGAGGAGTCCAAGAAAAGCATGGAGCAGCTGGGCATGGCAGCAGGAGCCAGCGTGGCAGGCATGCTGGTGCTGGGGCCTATCGGCATTATTGGCGGTGCCTTTGTGCAGGGCAAGAATATCGACCTGCCGGAGGGGACGGAGCTGTATATCCAGACATTGAATGACGAAGTGATTTATGCTATTCCGACTACGGCTGAATAAGCTGCCGCATGTACGATAAAATCAAAAAATAAGTTGCAGGAGGCTCTCGTTTTGAGAGCCTTTTTGCTTGTATTTGCGGTTGGAATGAAGTATTATAGAAGGTAGTATGTTTTTTAATGAAGTATTATAGGCGGAGTATGATTTGATGCTGAAGAATAAAGAAAAAATTTGCGGGCTGGCTGCCGGGCTGGCCGCGGCGGTGACCTTTGCTTCCGGCAGCGGCGTGATGGATTTGCCAAGGGCAGAGGCAAGATATAACAGTGAAAGTGATACGGATGCGACTATCCTGGACTATGTGGAAAACCGCAGGCGCACTGCCCGGGAAAATGCCTTGAATGAAGACCAGAAGCAGCTTTTGCTGGATGCCTACAAGATGAAGGAAAACCTGCGGGAGCCGCTGGATCCCACCAAGAATGTGCCGGTGGCAGTAGAGGGCGATGAGCTTTTTTATGACGAGAATACCGGTGACTTTGTGGTGCAGGGAAATGTGGTGATGACCTCCCTGGACAAGCGGCGGTTTATTACGGACCATGCAGATGGCAACCTTGTCTCCCAGGATGTGCAGGTGGAGGACAAGGCCTACATGCTGCAGCTGACGGATGCCCAGGCCAGGATTATCATGAACGGCTACAAGACTCAGTACAACTGGGGCAAGGAAACCGGCAAGATGGAGGATGCAGATGGCAAGATTGACCATCAGTATGTGAAGGCAAAGCGGATTGAGTTTTACCCTGACAAGGTGGTGCTGTACAATGCCAGTGCTACCAAGTGCAGTGCCAAAAATCCTGATTATAAGATGACTGCCAAGAAGATTGAGTATTATCCCGGCATACAGACCATTTCCTATGGTGTCAGCTACTGGCTGGGCAGCATCCCTGTATACTCCGTGCCGAAACAGGTCAGCAAGGAGGGGGAGGAAGGCCCGTACATGCCAAAGGCTTCCTACGATAATGACCACGGCTTTGGCATTAAGGACACCCATTATTTCCCCATAAGGGACAGGGTAACCGGTTATTATGACTGGTTTTTGTCGCAAAAAAGCAAGTACAAGTCCCATGGCGGCATTATATATGGCACTAAGGGAATAGGTACATTTAAGCTGGAAGACGGTTTTTTTGAGGATTCGGATGCCAAGTGGATTCAGAAGGCACCTACCTTCCGCTGGGATTACAGCCTGCGGATTGGCGAGGCACCTTTTACTTATTTCTTTGCTTATGAGCGCGGTGCCTGGACGCAGAACAACATTCATTCTATGCATACCTACTACAAGGCAGGTATCAGCATTGATCCTATCAAGCTGGGCACATGGCACGTTTATCCCACTATCAGCTATGATATTACGGATGAGAGCTACAATGAGTCCAGGGTAAAGGGCATGGGCTATGATATTACGGCACTGAAGGAGTTTGATGACCGCTGGGTTACTTATCTGGGGTACCATTACAGCGAGAGCAACAGCCAGAACAGCGTCTTCGATTTTGACCTGGACAGCTATTCCAAGAAGTATACGGCAGGTTTCAGCTATACCTTCAGCCCGAAGGACAGGATTGTTGTGGGCTGGGCATTTGACGGTATGACAAATAAGCTGATGGATACGGATTATTACTGGTATCACAATATACATTGCGCAGAGCTGATTGTGCGTTATCGGGAAAAGCGGGATCAGTACAGGATAACGTTACAGTTTACCCCGTGGTGATGACCAGGCATATGAGCTGGTGTTGCAGTGGCAGGGGTTTTATGTGTGTATAAGGGGTGAAAGCATGAGTCCTTTGGAGGCAATAGACCAGATGGCAGGTCAGCCGGTGCTGGTCATTGGCGACATGATTGCAGATATTTATCTGTATGGCAATATTTCCAGAATTTCCCGGGAGGCTCCGGTGCTGGTGCTGGAGCAGTCTCATGAAAAGGTGGTGGCAGGCGGTGCCGCCAATGTAATCAATAATGCTGCTACCCTGGGAGGAAAGGTTTTTGCGGCCGGGCTGGTGGGGGATGACAGCGGCGCTGACGGCCTGGTGGATATTTTGTCCGGCAGGGGCGTGGACGTCAGGGGCTTTGTCCGGGATGCCGGGCGGCCTACTATTTCCAAGACCAGGATAGTGGCAGGAGGCAGGACCACTGTCAGCCAGCAGATTGTCCGGGTGGACAAGGAGAGCCGGGAGCCCATGCCGCCTGAGTGCGAGAGGCAGCTGGAGGCATATCTGTCTCAGGTGCTGCCAGAGGTGAAGGGCGTAGTGCTCAGCGATTATGGCAGCGGCACTATTACGGATGGGCTGCTGGCTCAGATTTTAAGCTATTGCGGGGAGCATGGTATTCCGACGATTGTTGACTCACGCTATGATATATTCAGGTTTAAGACTGTTGACTATATAAAGCAGAATGATGCGGAGCTGGCGGCGGCCGTAGGCAGGCAGCTGGCGACGGAGGATGAGCTGATAGAGGCAGGCAGGGAACTGCTGGCGCGCATGGAGGCAAAAGGTGCCCTGATTACCCGGGGGGAGGACGGCATGACGCTTTTTCAGGCGGCTGGCAGCGTAACCCACATA
Organism: Anaerovibrio sp.; assembly: GCA_051866255.1. Taxonomy (GTDB): domain Bacteria; phylum Bacillota; class Negativicutes; order Selenomonadales; family Selenomonadaceae; genus Anaerovibrio. Next base: position 14,189 of record JBJDWY010000133.1, read on the forward strand.
CCTGTGACGGACAAGAGCGAGGTATACGATGTATCCGGCGCCGGAGATACCTGCGTTGCTACGGTTATCCTGGGGCTGGCAGCCGGGGTGGAGCCTGTGCTGGCAAGCCGCCTGTCCAATGAGGCTTCCGGCATTGCCGTCAGGAAGATGGGCACGGCAGTTGTCAGTGCAGATGAGTTGAGGAGTAAGTTTCGATGATTATAGACAGGGATAAGATTGCAGATTTTTGCCAGGTGCTGCGTGATGGGGGGCAGAAGGTGGTTTTTACCAATGGCTGCTTTGATATTCTTCATGCAGGCCATGTGAGGTATTTGAACAAGGCCCGGTCCTTCGGGGACTGCCTGGTGCTGGGGCTGAATACGGACAATTCCGTCAGCCGCATCAAGGGGCCCAGCCGCCCTATTAACAGTGAGCTGGACAGGGCTGAGGTGGTAGGTGCCCTGAAGGCGGTGGACTATGTGGTGCTCTTTGACGAGCCTACGGCAGAGGCGCTTATCCGCCAGGTACATCCCCATGTGTATGTCAAGGGCGGGGATTATACCATTGAAACCCTGCCGGAAGGGCAGATCGTGCTGGGCTATGGCGGCAGCGTGGAGCTGGTGAATCTGGTGGAGGGGCGTTCCACCACCAATGTCATCGCCAAAATCAAAGGAGAAAAATAAGGAAGTAGCGTAATGGATGTTAAGAATGTGCTGGTAGTGAAGCTGAGTGCCATAGGGGATGTAATTCATGCCCTGCCTGTGTCCTACGCCATCAAGGAAACTTATCCTGAGGCGCGGCTTACATGGGTGGTGGAGCCACCGGCCTATAATATATTGCAGGGCAATCCCTATATTGACGAGCTGATTGTTTTTGAGAAAAAGAAGTTTAAGTCCCTGGGGGGATTTTTGTCCAATTATGGCCCCTTCTGCGATAAGCTTCGGCAGCATAAGTACGATGCCGCCCTTGATTTGCAGGGGCTGTTCAAGTCCGCGGCCATCGTGTGGAGTTCCAGGGCTGCCTTGAAGCTGGGCACCTGCAACATGCGGGAGCTGAGTGACAAGGTGTCAAGGCCGGTAATAGGTGCCCATGCCAACGGGCACATTGTGGAGCGATACCTTGATGTGGCACGGGCATTAGGCTGCCGGGTGGACAAGGTGGTATTTCCTGTGGAGATTTCGGCTGATGATGCCAAGCTGGCAAGAAGCTATCTCTATGTGGCAGGCTGCAAGGGGGATATTCCCTATGTGGTGCTGGCGGTGGGAGCCAACTGGCCCAACAAGCGGTGGCCGGTGAAGTATTTTGCCAGATTGTCTGACTGGATTTATGGCAGGGGGCTGCTGCCGGTAATCGTGGGGGGCGGTGCCCTGGATGAGCAGCTGGCAGAGGATATCAGTCGCCTGGCGGAGATTCCGCCGGTGAACATGGTGGGCAGGACCAATCTGAAGCAGCTGGCCTATGTAATGCGGGAGGCAAAGGCTGTGGTAGGCGGCGATACAGGGCCGGTGCACCTGGCTGCCGGTATGGGCACCCCCACGGTGATGTTCATGGGGCCTACGGACGCCAACCGCAACGGCCCTTATGGCCAGCTGGAAAATGCCCTGGAGGTGCCACGGGAGTGCCGGTACTGCTGGAAACGTGCCTGCCCCAAGGGGCTGGACTGCCTGGCGAAGATTATGCCGGAGATGATTGAGGAAAAGCTGGCAAAGTATCTCTGATAAAGCTTATAAATATGATAAAGCTGATGAGCCTGATAGATCTTATAAAGCTGATTGGTTTGATAAATATATAAATGAATTTTGCATGTGTGTTACGGAGTTGTGGTTATGCCTGATATTGACAAGCTGGATATAAAGAAAATACTGATTATAGATTTGGCTTTTATCGGGGATGTGATACTTTCCGGCCCTTTGACTATGGCAATCAGGCAGAAGTGGCCAGGGGCTGAGCTGGTGATGCTGACGGTGCCACTGACGGCGCCTGTGGCGGAGATGCTGCCGGCGATAGACAGGGTGCTGGCCTATGACAAAAAGGGTAGTCATAGGGGGCTTGGAGGTATGTGGCAGATGGCAAAGGAACTGCGTCGTGAGCGGTTTGATCTGGCTGTCTGCATGAATTTTGCCCTGCGGGGAGCTGCGGTGGCAAGGCTGGCAGGGATTCCCTACAGGCTTGGCTACGATGCCCAGCATGCAGGCTGGTTTCTCACCTGGGCGGCAAGCCCTGTACGGGAAGGCATCAAGCATGAAACCCTGAATCATCTGGAAGTGCTGAAGCCATGGGGCATAGGTGCTGACAGCCTTGATGAAGAAGCCTTGCAGCTGAAGCTGGTGCCGGGCAGGGAAGCGGCAGCTTCCTATGAGGCCAAGGCGGCAAAGTGGCAGATACCGGGGCAGGGCGGATATTATGTACTGTGCCCGATTGGCAGCTATGAGCGAAAGAACTTGCCACTGCCCCTGGCGGTGCAGCTGATTCGGCAGCTGGAGGGAGAGAAGCCTGTGTACCTCATTGGCGGCAGCGGTGAAAAGGCAGCTCTGTCAGCTATGGCAAAGGCAGGCCATATTGGTGAGGACAGGGTGCTGGCAGGCAGCCTGTCATTGCCGGAGCTGGCGGTGTTCTTGCAGCGGGCGGCGGCCATGGTGTCCGTGGATACGGGGCCCATGCATGTAGCCCAGGCTGTGGGCTGCCCTACGGTGGCAGTATTCGGGCCTACTGCGCCAGAAATATGGGGGCCGAAGAACAGCAACAGCAGGACAATTTATCTGGCAGAAAGCTGCTCTCCCTGCTGGGGCAAGGGGGAGTGCAGCGGCAATCGCTGCATGGAGCGCATCAAGGCAAATATGGTGCTGGAGGCACTGGCTTAGATCCAGCCATTTGAGAAGGTGAAAACAAAGGCATGAGCATTACACGGGACTACAAGAATATACTGGTAATAAACCTGATGCACATCGGTGACCTGATGCTGGTGACGCCGGTGCTGAGAACCCTGCGCACCAACTATCCCCAGGCGCGGATTTCCCTGCTGGCAGACAAGAAGCTGGCAGATCTGGTGCAGTATAACAGGCATATTGATGAATGCCTGCTGATTGACAAGAAGGGCAGGGATGACAGCCTGCCGTCCTTTATTAAATATATATGGGGCATACGGAAGAAGAATTTTGATTTGGTGATTAATCTCCACCGCAACGAAAGGGCCTCCGCCATTGCAGCTTTCAGCGGTGCTGACAGGATTGTGGGTTACTCCAAGCCGGGGTTTGCCCTGCTTTTTGACCAGGTGATGCCAAATCTGAAGGCGGTCAAGCATCAGATTCATTCCCACTTTGATGTGCTGGAACAGGCGGTGGGCATTGACAGGATTGATGATGGCGGACTGGAGATGTGGCTGCCGGAGGCTGCGGTCAGGAGTGCCGATAAAATCTGGCAGGAGAATTTTGCTCCTGATAAGAAGGTGGTGGCATTCAATATCGGTGCCAGCTGGAAGACGAAGCGATGGATTGATACATATTTTGCCCGTTGCGCAGATGAGCTTTTGGAGAAGGGCTACGGTGTTGCCTTTTTCGGAGGGCCTATGGACACGGAGCTGGTGGAGGCCTGCATTGCCCAGATGAAGCACAGGGACAGCAGGGATATCAAGGTGTTTACCGGCAAGGTTTCCCTGGGGGAGCTGGGGGCTCTTTTAAAGAAGTGCGCCCTGTTCCTGACTACTGATTCAGGCCCTATGCATGTGGGGGTATCCCAGAACGTGCCAGTTGTCACTATGTTCGGTGCATCGCCGGTGCCGGGATTTTATCCTTATGATGCCCGGGACGTGCTCATTAAGACACCGGAGCCATGCCACCCTTGCGGCATTCATGAGTGCCCGAAGCAGGGAGAGGACAACATGGCCTGCATGAAGAAGATTACGGTGGAAATCGTGATGAAGTATGTGTGGGAGCTGCTGGGCAAGTATGAAAACCTGTCAGGAAAAATGCCAAGGGAGTATGGAAAATACGAATGCCGTGTGATTGATATGGCAAAGATGTGATTTTTATTATATTGCTGTAATTGTATTGTGGTGAGTTGAATCTCATTTGTGCAGTTTGTGTGAGTTGTGTTGCTTGTCGATGATTGAAGCGTAACAAAGGGGGAAGAATAAGCGATGACTGTTGATAGGAAGAAATTGCTGGATTTTGTGCTGAACGATATTGCCAAGGTAAGAATCCTGGTAGTGGGCGATGTGATGCTGGACAGGTATTATTATGGCGAGGTAACCCGTATTTCGCCGGAGGCGCCGGTGCCGATTAACCATGTGACCAGCACCAAGGATACCCTGGGCGGCTCTGCCAATGTGGCACACAATCTGGCACTTCTGGGTTGCCGGACCTCTATTGCAGGCTTTGCAGGCAATGACTACCATTGCCAGACTCTCCTGGACAAGTTTACGGCACGGGGGATTGATTACAAGGGCATTATCCGCCGGGAGGCTCCTACTACCACCAAGTTGCGGGTAATCGGCGGCCATCAGCAGATGCTGCGGCTGGACTTTGAGGATACGGAGCCAGTGAGTGAGCACTATGCGGAGCGGCTGATAGATTATGTGGAGCAGTCATTGCAGAATGGGCTGGATGCGGTAATTATCTCCGACTATGGCAAGGGGGCCTGCACGGAGGATGTGTGCACACGGATTATTGATGAATGTCACAATATGGCGGTGCCGGTATTCGTGGACCCGAAGGGGGTAGAGTGGGAGAAGTATGCCGGTGCTGATTATATTACCCCGAACTTCAAGGAACTGAATGCAGTCCTGCCAAAGCCAATCCGCAACCGGGACGAATATATTGAGCAGGCGGCACGGCAAGTTATGGACAGGTACAATGTGAAAAATGTGCTGGCCACCCGTTCCGAGTATGGCATGTCCCTGGTGCAGCCGGAGGATGGGGTGATTCACATCCCGACCAAGGCTCAGGAGGTATTCGATGTGTCCGGTGCCGGTGATACGGTGATTTCCGTGTTTGCCCTGGGCATCTCCGGCGGGCTGAAGCCTGTGGAAGCGGCTTATCTGGCGAACCTGGCTGCCAGCGTGGTGGTGGCCAAGCTGGGCACCTATGCTGTCAGCAATCAGGAGCTGCAGAAGGTGCTGACGGATGTGGAATAATGCAACTGTAGTAATACAATTGGAGCAATATAGTTGTAGTTATACAGATGTCGCAACATAATTGTAGTAATATAACTTGTGAAAAATTGTAAGGAGCGAGATTTATGATTATTGTTACAGGGGGAGCCGGTTTTATCGGCAGCAATATTGTCAAGGAATTAAATCGTCAGGGACGTACCGATATTCTCATCGTGGATGATTTGAATAACCGCAAGAAGGAGAATCAGAGCTACAGAAATCTCCGTGGCTTGCAGTTTATGGACTACATGCACAAGGATGCCTTTCTGGAGGCTGTCCTGAATGATGATTTTGATGGCACGGACGTGGATGTGGTCTTCCATGAGGGTGCCTGCTCCGATACTATGGAGTACGATGTGAACTACATGATGGAAGCCAATTATGAGTATTCCAAGGCGGTGCTGCATTTTTGCATGAACCATCGTATTCCTTTCCTGTACGCTTCCTCCGCCTCCACCTATGGCGGTGGCGAGAATGGCTTCCGGGAGGGGGACGAGTGCGAGGATGCTCTGAATCCGTATGCCTACTCCAAGCTGCTCTTTGACCGCTATGTGCGCCAGCAGCTGCCTTATGCCCAGAGCCAGATTGTAGGGCTGAAGTATTTTAATGTATACGGCCCTCAGGAGCATCACAAGGGCAACATGGCATCTATCTTCTACCAGCTTTATCATCAGGTAAAGGACAACGGCGTATGCCGACTCTTTGGCGGTTATGGCGAATATGGCGATGGTGAGCATCGCCGTGACTTTATCTATGTAAAGGATGTAGTGAAGGTCAACCTCTGGTTCTGGCAGAACGAGGGGCCAAGCGGCATCTACAACTGCGGTACCGGCCATGCCCATTCCTACAATGAAGTGGCACAGGCAGTGATTGATGCACTGGGCACCGGGCGCATTGAGTACCGGGAGTTCCCGGAGGTGCTGAAGGGCAAGTACCAGTGCTTTACTGAGGCGGACAAGACACAGCTTTTGGCAGCCGGTTATGACCAGGGCTTCTATGATATGAGGGAAGCTGTGAAGGAGTATTGCGATTTTCTGGATAATGGCGGATATTTCAAGTATGGAAAATAATGGGTGCAATATTGGTGCAATATGTAAATGATGAGCATTGTGCTGTGATACCGTCAGGTCAGGGAAGATGCGGAGGCATAGTTTGAAGAAAGCAGTTTTTTTTGACAGGGATGGCACCTTGAATGTAGATGTGCATTACCTGCACAGGATAGAGGATTTCCAATGGATGCCGGAGGCGGTGGAAGCCATCGCCTACTGCCACCAGCAGGGCTATCTGGTGGTGGTGGTCACCAACCAGAGCGGCGTGGCACGGGGCTACTATCAGGAAGCTGATGTGGTACGCCTCCATCAATGGATGAATGAGGAACTGGCGAGGCAGGGTGTAGCACCAATTGATGGTTTTTATTACTGCCCGCATCATCCCAAGGCATCTGTGCCGGAGTATGCGATGGATTGTGACTGCCGCAAGCCAAAGCCGGGCATGATTTTGGCTGCCTGCCGCGAGCTGGGCATTGATGCCACGCAGTCCTTTATGGTGGGCGACAAGCCCCGGGATGTGGAATGCGGCGAGGCTGCCGGGGCAAGGGGAGTGCTGTATGAAGGCGGCAGCCTGCTGGCATGCGTGAAGCGGGCCATGGAGCAGAGGTAGTTGGTGCTTTGGGTGCTGTATACAGTGCAATACAGTGCATAGCCTAATAGTATGGAGAATATAGCGTAGAGGGTTATAAAGAGGTGGGGCTGCAGTGAGATTAAATTCATTGAGATTACACAATTTTCGTTGCTTTGAGGACTTGCAAATGGAATTTCATCCTCATTGCAATGTACTTGTGGGCATTAATGGAGCAGGGAAATCTTCCGTTCTAGATGCTGTGGCCATTGCCTTGAGCGGCTTTTTGAGTGCTATAGATGGTGCTTCTGGTATTTCGTTGCACAAAGATGATATACGGTATGCTATGTATAAAAATGGCAGTGTAATAAATCGCGAGCAGCAAGTGCCGGTTTATGTGGAAGCACATGGAACTGCTCCTGATTCAGGAGAACTGACCTGGAAACGTTCCTTGAGCAGTTTGCAGGGACGTACCACGATCAAGGATGCCAAGGAGATTATTGATTATGGGCGTGAATTGCAGGCGGGGATAAGGGCTGGCGAAGCAGGCGTAGTATTGCCGCTGATTGCTTATTATGGAACGGGCAGGCTGTGGGCGAGAAAACAAAACCGCAGCGGAGAATATAGCGGCCTGCGCAATCAGCCAGCATCCCGGTTGCAGGGCTATCAGGATTGTTTATCTGCTGTTTCCAATGAAAAAATGATGCTTTCCTGGTTTGCCCAGATGACATATCTACGGCTTCAGGAGGAACAGGAAATTCCTGAGCTGGCTTTGGTTGAGCATGCCATGGCAGAATGTTATCGTGGCATTGAGGTTACTGCAAAGTCGGTCAGTGTGCGCTATAGCGTGAAGCTGTCAGAACTGGAGATAAGGGTTGTGCGTCAGGATGAGTCCGTGGAATATTTGCCGCTGCATTTGCTTAGTGATGGCATTAAGACTATTTTGAATATGGTGGCGGATATTGCTTATCGCATGGCGGTGCTGAATCCACAGCTAAGCCGGGATATATTGAAAAAGACTCCTGGCGTAGTGCTGATTGATGAAGTGGATATGCATTTGCATCCTGCGTGGCAAAAGAGAATTTTAAGTGATTTGCGAAAGATTTTTCCTGAAATTCAATTTATAGTGACGACCCATGCGCCTAGTGTCCTGGTGAATACACATCATGAGGAAGTGCGCATTGTATCAGATGGCAGGGTTTATGTACCTGATATTATGACATATGGCCGGAGTGTGGAGGCCGTTATGTCTGAATTGATGGGGATAGCTGTCCGTCCGGCTGATATTGTAAAAAAGATAGCTTCATTCCATGAGGCATTGGATGAGAGCAGGGTGGAGCATGCCAAAGAATTATTAAGTGCTTTAGAAAAACAGCTGGGTGCCAATGACCAGGATGTTATTGATGCCAGGATTGCTTTGGATTTGGAAGCTATGTGAGGTGTGGCATGCTTTATATCAAGAAATATAAACCACCAAATAGTTTTGTGCATTATGCCAAACAACCAAATGTTCATTTTGATGATATGGACACAGAGGCAAAACAAGAGCTGAGGTTGTCGCTGCTGCGAGAGCAGGGCTGGCTGTGTGCCTATTGCATGAAAAGACTGAGTTTTGATGGCAGTGATGTGAAGATTGAGCATTATGAGCCTAGAAATACAGAGAATGAATTGAAATATGAAAACCTTCTTGCTGTATGCAAGGGGGGTGAGGGAAGTGCACCAGAACGCCAGACATGTGACACGAGAAAAGGCAATCAGGTATTAAACATTAATCCTCAGAGGCGGCAGGATATTGACACTGTATCCTACACTAGCAATGGTGATATCTTGTCTTCGGAAAATGTTTTTCAGGCAGATTTTGATGATATTTTAAATTTGAATGATAGGCATGGGTATATGGTAAAAAATAGAAGACAGGCCTTGATTAGCTTCCAAAAAGAAATCTATAAAAAACTGCATGGCAAACATGCTCCGGCTGATTTTTGGCAGAATTGCCTGCTTAAATATGAAAAATGTGATAGTGGCATGAAAGTGCCGTATTTGGGGATTATTTTGTGGTATATAAGAAAAAAGTGTGGTATAAAATAGTTATTGTGTTTTTCTAAAGAGGTGGATTTCAGGTGCGGATTGGCATTTTTGAAAATATTATGACGCCGGGCGGTCATGAGGTGGACTTTGACCGTATTTTGGTGGAGGAGCTGCAAAAGCGGGGACATGAAGTAAGCTTTTATGTGCCGGAGGATTTTGAGTTCAGCTTTGACTATCATGTACCTGTGGTACGGCTAGGGGGCAAGGCTGTTTCTTACTCCAAGGTCAGCGGCATCAAGAAGCTGCTCTACTCGGTGAAGCGGGAATACAATCGCCAGAAGTGGTACGCCCAGCTTTATGAGGCGGCATATCGCAAGGACGTAGATGCCCTGATAGTGCCGACTTCTACTTATCGCTATTTGCGTGCACTTAATAAGAATATACTGAGGCGTTCCAATGTGCCGATTATTTTTGTATTGCACGGGATTAATCCCAAGGAAGCCCCAAAGTTTTTGCGTGAGGCAAAGAAACTGCTTCCTTACAAGAATATCAAGCCTGTGGTGCTGACCTTTGTCAACCACATCTTTGGGCACAGGCTGCCGAATATCTACCCGATTTATCCGCCTGCTTATACGGCAAGGGATATAGATTTTCAGCCATCCGTTGAGGCAAAGGATACACTGACGGTGGGCTTCTTTGGTCAGTATAGGCGTGAAAAGCGGCTGAGGGATTTTCTTGAGGTTTATGTGAAGGGGCACTATACCAGGAAGGTAAAGCTTCTGGTGCAGGGCTCCACCATGCACCCTGAGGATGCAGAGGATTTTGAGGAAATTATCCAGGAATACAAGGATTGTGCAGGCATAGAATTTTTGCACAAGGGACTGATTGGCGCAGAATGGCAGAAGGCTATTGCTGATATTGATGTGCTTTTGATGCCGTATTCAGCTCCCAGGTATCTCTATCACTGGGGCGGCATGCTGTTCACGGCGATTGGCTTCCAGAAGCCAGTGATAGCCAGCAATGACATCAATCCTGAGGTTTTTGCTAAGTTTAATATTGGCATGACCTTCAAGAGCGGAGATATGAATGACCTGCAGCAGGTGCTGGAAAAATTCATTAATGGCTATGATGATAATGTGGCAGGATATGCAGAGGGGCTGGCAGAGGCTGGCAAAAAGTTTTCCCCGGAGTCCTTTGCCCACAGGATTGAGGCTATCTTGACAGGCGAGTATCATACCATCAGTCCTGAGCAGGCAACAGATATTTTAGATAAGAACAGGAATTGAGAAGGGCGGATAGCAGGAGATGGGCGTAAATCTTTCAGTTTTGATATTGGCAAAAAATGAAGAAAAAAACATTGAAGCATGCATCAGGAGTGCCTTGTTTGCTGATGAGGTGCTGGTGATTGACGATATGAGCAGTGACCGTACCAAGGAGATTGCGGAATCCCTGGGGGCGAAAGTGCTGCAACGTGCCCTCAATGGCAACTGGGGGGAGCAACAGACCTTTGCCATGCAAAATGCCAAATGTGACTGGATTTACTGTCTGGATGCTGATGAGCGCATTTCCCACAGGCTGGCAGAGGAAATCAGCAGGGTGGTGGCAGAGGATGACAGGCGGTATGCCTACCAGACAGCCCGGCTGAATTATTTCTGGGAGCAGCCTTTGAAGCATGGGGGCTGGTTCCCTGACCACGGCATCCGCCTGCTGCCGAGGAAAGGTGTTTATGTAACAGGCTTTGTGCACCCCCAGTTCCATTATGATGGTTATGAGCTGAAGACCTTGCCGGATGATGCCTATGTGATTCATTACCCGTATCGTGACTGGGAGCATTATTTCAATAAGCTGAATTTCTATACTACGCTGGTGGCAAAGAAGAACAGGGAGAAGGGAAAAAGGGCTTCGCTTGTGGATATTATTGCCCACCCGGCATGGGCATCCTTCAGGATGTATATCCTGAAGGGAGGCTGGCGTGATGGCAAAATCGGCTTTATCTTGGCGGTGTTTCACTATTTTTACACTATGGCAAAGTATGTGAAGCTGTATTATCTGGAAAGAACCAATGAGCATGTAGGGGATGAGGACTGATGGCATCAATCAAGGATATTGGCAAGAGGATATATGACCTGAAAAATCCGCGGGAAAAACGGCGGTATTTTGTGTTTTTGCTGCGCAGCCTCGTGCACAGGAAAGAGCTCAGGGAGCTGGTGGAGTTTTTTCAGCAGGATGAGCTGCGGAAGGAGATTTTCCTGCGTCAGGCATTTCCTATTGAGCAGGTGACGAGGGCATTTTTTTACAATAAATCCACCTTTGAGGAACGTGTCAAGCTGGCAAGGGAGCATTATGAAATTTTGCAGCAGCGGCTGCAGCCGGAGGCTTTTGTCAATCTGGGTGATGTGGATTACAAGGGGTATGAGATTTATCAGCATGATTTTGAGGACAGGCATCTGAGCGTTTTTTCAAAATTTGGTGTGGGACAGCGCAAGGAAGGCCTGCTTTCGATTATTATGGAGCTGGATGGGGAGCCTTTGTATCAGATTATCTTTTGGCTGGCAAAGGATAAGGCCGGGGAGGATGCTGTCTGGATTGGTGCCATGCAGGGCCCGAACATGGAAAAGGCAAAAGATGTCGTAAAAAAGATGACGAAATGGTGTCATGGCTATCGGACGAAAAATCTTATCCTGTATATGCTGCAGGCAATGATGCGCACGATGGGCATCAAGAAGATATATGCTGTTTCCAATTATGGCTATTATGCTAACAATCATGTGCGGTCTGACAGAAAGCTCAAGACAAATTTTGGGGATTTCTGGCTGGAAGCCGGTGGCAGAGAGACAGAAGATGAGCGTTTTTATGAGCTGCCTTTGATAGAAAAACGCAAGACCATGGAAGAAGTCCCTACTCGGAAACGTGCTGTTTACAGGCGCCGGTTTGCTTTTTTGGATGAGGTTGATGCAGAGATAGAGGCTGCTGTGAAGAAGATTTTGAAGTAGTTGCAGATATTTTTGCTAGTTTTCATAGAGTGGTAATTTAAATGGTATTTTAAGCGGTATTTTAAGCGGTAATTTAAGTGGACTTTAAATGACGCTTTGGATGGCGCTTTGGATGGCGCTTTAATTGGCGCTTTAAAAGATAACGAATTATAGTTATTGGATGGTAAAGTGCAATGAGTAACACAAAGAAGCAGTATAAGAATATTTTGGTAAATTCCCTGGTCAATCTGGGGGATGTGGTACTGACTACCAGTGCAATTGCTTTGCTGAAAAAAGCGTATCCACAGGCTAAAATCACCATGCTGGTGCGGCCTGTAGTCAGGGAAGCGGTAGAAAACAATCCCGTCATAGATGAGGTTTTGATTTTTGATTACAAGGCCAAGGAAAATTCTTTGGGCAAAATGTGGTCCATGGTAAAGGAAATCAGGCGCAGGAAGTTTGATTTGGCTATTTCCTTTGACAGAAAGTCCCGGCCGGCGATTTTGTGCTGGCTGGCAGGCATACCTGTACGGGTTGGCCCTGACAGGGTGTTTGATGACAAGCCAAGCAAAGTAACGTGGCTGTATACCCATACGGTGCATATTGCGCATGATTTGGCGAATACCTTGCAGGCGGAGACCTATCAGGAGATTGTGAGGCAGTTTGCAGGTATTGATGGGCATGAGGTGCCTGTGATGGCACGGCTTCCAAAGGATGCTGCCAGGAAAGCCGATGAGCTTTTAGCTGGTTTGCCGACAGGCAGGAAGCGGATAGCTTTGTGCGTTCAGGGGACATTTGCCTTGAAGACATGGCCGAAGGAATACTTCGCTGTTGTGGCAAGGGAACTGTATAAGAAGTATCATGGGGTTTTTTTTGTGGTAGGTGCTCCTAATGATAAGGAATACGCTGACGAAGTGATTGCAGCTTGTGAAAAGGCTATGGAGGTTGAACCTGGCAATCAGCAGGAAAAGATCTTGAATTTCTGTGGCAGGACCAGCCTATTGGACCTGGCAGCCCTTTTTTATCGCAGTGATTTGCTTGTGACAGTTGATACCGGTGCTACACATATAGCTGCGACTACCGGAGTAAAAATGGTGACTATGTATGGCTGCACCAGCCCTAAGAGGTGGCATCCATATAATGATAATGCCAGGGTGCTGTCCTATGAGCCGGAGTGCTGTCCGTGCAAAATCGGGCCGGAGGACTGCCCAAGCTGGCCGAAGCCGGATTGCCTGTGGCAGGTGACGCCGGAGATGGTGCTGGAAAAGTGCTATGAATTGATGGATTGATATTGTATTTTTTGCGGAGTTATGTTATGCATATAGGATTATTTGTTAAAGATTTTGCAGTAGGGAAGAAGTTTTCCAAAGATGGGTTGCCTACCAAAAGCGGTGCAGAGTTTCATGCTGAAAATCATGCAAAGCAGCTTATAAAGCGAGGTAATGAAGTAACCATTTTTGCGAAAAAGCGTTATCGCTTTACAAATGCGCGGGAAAGCATCGATGGCATAGATTTAGTTCGTTTGCATGCACCATTTAGATGGCTGGAAATTATAATAAGATTTGTCACTACGCACAAAGACTTGGATGCTATTTATATTTTGGGAACTCCTAAATTTGCTGTGTGGGCAGTATTATTAGCACGTTTATTTAATATACCTACTACTTTGGCTTTGACAGGTAAAGCGGAAATTTTTGATAAGAATAAAAATTGGAGAAATAAAATTTTTGCTCAATGCACGAGGTATATAGCTTTATCTAATGAGATAAAGAGAGGTTTTATAGATTTAGCTGGAATAAAAGCTGAATATGTCAATGTTCTGCCACAAGGAATTAATACAAAAAAATTTGTCATTCCCACTAGTGAAGAAAAAAAGAAAGCAAGACTTCAGTATGGGATTGGTGAGAATGAGTTGGTGTTGCTCTTTTGTGCAAGAGTAGTAATGAATAAAGGGATAGACACTATTATTAAAGTATGGCCAGTTATTCACAAAAAATTTCCAACTGCAAAATTTGTAGTAGTAGGTGGTGGACAGACTGAGCTTATAGACGAAATAACTGAAATGGGAAAACAAAATAATAATAGTGTTCTGGTAATTGGAGAGGTTGATAATCCGTTGCCGTATTATCAAATGTCAGATGTATATATCTTCCCATCGCGTCATGAGGGACTGCCTACGACTTTGATGGAAGCAATGTCCTGTGGCCTTACCTCAGTTGTGTCTGATATTGGAGGGTGTGAGGATTTAGTAGAGGATGGTGTATCGGGATATCGTGTGCAGACAGAAAATGTAAGTGGGTATGTGGAAAAAATTGTAGAGTTATTTGAAAATGAGGAAAAAAGAAAAGTCATGGGGAAAAAAGCTGCAAATTTTGTTCGTGAAAATTGTGATTATGGAAGCGTGATTTGGAAGCTTGAAAATATAGTTGAGGGGGGAAATAAAAGTGATTCCTAAAATAATACATTATTGTTGGTTTGGTGGCAAAGCAAAGCCAGAATTGGTAAATAAATATATTGCAACTTGGAAAGAGATTTGTCCTGATTATAAAATTATTGAATGGAATGAATCTAATTTTGATGTTGCAGAGAATGATTATTGTCGTGAGGCCTATGAAGCACATAAATGGGCGTTTGTATCAGATTATGTCAGATTAAAGGTCTTATATGAATATGGCGGTATATATATGGATACAGATGTAGAGGTAGTAAAAACATTTGATGAATTCTTACATTACGGAGCTTTTTCGGGATATGAATCAAAAGATAAAATTCCTACTGGCACTATGGGAGGAAGTGCAAAAAATGAATGGATAAAATTATTGTTGGATGACTATGATAGCAGACATTTTAATGTTTTTTCGGGGGGGAAGAAACGTTCGATACAACGACAAATACTTCGGTTATCACACGCTTGACCGTTGACAAATATAATTTGTCTTTAGATGGCACGTTGAAAATTTTTGGTGATAATATAGCTATCTATCCGATGGATTTTTTTTGTGCTAAATCACCGGATACAGGAAAAGTCAGCAAAACAATTAATACACATACTATTCATCATTTTACGGCTTCGTGGTTGCCAGCTAATTTGCAAAAAAAGAAAACATTACGCTGGTGGTTAATCGATGTATTTGGAGTATTTATAGGAAGTATTATTTTTAAGGTGTACGATTATCCGAGGCATGCGAAAGAGCGGTTAGATCAAGCTTTAGAAAAGCATGTGCGACCTTATTTGAGGCACATGGGGCTGGTAAAGGGCTAGCTATGTATGGAGATTATTACTTGTTTTTAGATTGTATTTTATAGATGTATGCATCAAAAATTTTTTAGTGTTATGAGGAGGTAGTCAAGATGTATATTTTATTGGGGGATTATCATGAGAAAAAAGATATTATTATTTTGTTTGCATGGAGTGATTGGTAGCAGGGGTGGTGTAGGTAATGTATTGTTTTCTATGGGGAATAAATTTGTAGATTTTGGTTATGATGTGTATGTTGTAATTTGTGATAATACTAGTGGAGATATACCATATTATATAAACAATGAAGTTAAGATTTTTAACATTGCTGGTACTGATTATACAAAATCATTGACAATATGGCAAAAATGCAGGCGTGCTATGTCAGGCAATCAGAATGCAAGGCATATCTATGAAGAAGGCATTACAGATCGATATATAAGTGGTAAAATAGCTCCAATTATAAATAAAATTAAACCTGATCTAGTTATTACTTTTTCTACAGATGCGACAAGGATTTTATATCATTACATAGACATCAAGTGTCCGACAATTACAACTCAGCATGGTGATCCTGATATTATTTTAGATAAGTTAACGACATATACGTTGGATGCATTACATAAAACGGATTATATTCAAGTTTTGCTAGATAGCTATATGATAAAAAGTTCTAAAAAAACAAATGTTTCTATAGAGAAATTTATAAGAATTCCCAATCCAATACCGCAATATATGTGTGATTGGCATAATAAACAGAATATTGTTACATGTATTAGCAGAGTAGATGGCTCTAAAATGCAACACTTGATAATTGAAGCGTTTGCCTTGTTGAAGAATAAATATCCTGATTGGAAGGTTGAATTTTGGGGTGATTATACCAATACAGCACTTTACAACTTTTATGCGGCATGACCTTCATTCCAGCCCATAGCTTCCAAGAACTCCATGATTATAACGGAATTTTTGGCAGTTTGGGCACAACTAGCCAAACTGGCAAAAAATATGAGGCTTCTGGCATAATGGTGGGTAAATAACCATGTTTAATTAACA
>JBJDWY010000134.1:0-27180 GCA_051866255.1 Anaerovibrio sp.
TCCTAACGCCTAGGCGTTTGAGGAGGGAGATTCCCACTTCTACGAGAACAGCCTTATGCCTTAGCAAAAAGGACTTACACACTCTCCATGGGCGTTAATTTCCGTAATTCCTACGGTATTTTTATGCTTTGAAGCTTATGCAGCTATTATTTCTTTTGCTTTAGCCAGAATATTCCTGGCTGCATTCACATCTCTATCGTGATGATGCCCGCATACAGGACAATCCCATGCACGAATAGCAAGATTTTTTGTATCTTTATTCTGATAGCCGCATTTACAGCACGTTTGAGAACTTGGGTAGAATCTGGGAACCCTTACCACTCTGCATCCATGGGGCACTGCCTTGTATTCAAGCATCCTGAAAAAATCCGACCATGATACATCAGAAATGGCTTGTGCCAGCTGATGGTTTTTCAGCATATTCCCGACCTGCAAGTCCTCTATACCGATCAGTTGGTTTTCCTTGACCAGTTTAGTGGAGACTTTGTTCAGATAGTCCTTGCGGATATTTGCTATCTTTTCGTGTATCCTGGCAACGATGATTCTCTGCTTATTGCGATTATTGCTGCCTTTTGCTTTACGTGAAAGCTTTCGCTGCTCCCTTGCCAGTTTTTTGCTGTATTTCTTCAAGGTTTTCGGATTAGCAGCAACATCACCATTAGAATCGGAGTAGAAATCCTTAATTCCCACATCTATGCCTATTTCTCCGCCATTATTAGGAAAAATTTCTACTTCTTCCTCAACACACAGGGAAACAAAATACTTGCCTGTAGCCTTGCGTGACACAGTGACATTCAAAATTCTGCCTGTGAAATTCCTGGAAAGCTTTATTTTTACCAGGCCTATTTGGGGAAGCTTCAGCTTGCCATTCTTGATTGCAATGTTGTTATTAACGCACTGGGAACGATAGCTGAGGCAATGATTGTGCTTTGATTTATATCTCGGATAGCCTGCTTTTTTTGCAAAAAAGTTTTTGAATCCCTTATCCAAATCCTTTAACGCCTGCTGCAACGAGGTACTATCCACCACATTCAGCCATACATAGTCCGGCTCACATTTTAACTCAGTCAGCATTTTGCTAGTCTGCTTGTAAGTCAAACTTGTTTTTGAATTTGTCCATGCTTCATTACGGATAGTCAAAAACCTGTTATACACAAACCTGGCACATCCAAGTGTCTGATTGATTAGCTGTTGCTGCTTTTTAGTGGGATATATTCGATACTGATAGCCTTTCTGCTGTAACACATCGTTCACCTCCTGTCACTTACTATTATACCACAACTATGTTCTATTGTCCACCTCAATTACTTGCGTAAATTCGGTGGACGTGGCATTCATCTCCCTCCTGTAGAGGAGGGAGATGAATGCCACATTAGGATAAAATCAATATCGTATATGGAACACGAAAAGAGTTTTGAGGCAAATTTAAAGAGCAAGGGCATACGCCTTGATTTATTTGTTATTGACGAAGATGGTGTTGCCTATGACATTGAGATGCAGATGGATAATAGCTATAAGGAATTTTTGGGCAGGCAAACCAGATATTATGTATCCACTATGGATAACAATGCCTTGAAGAAGGGCGAAAGATATAGCCAGCTGCGCAAATCCTATGTTATTTTTATCTGTACTTTCGATCCATTTGGCAGAGGCCTTGCCAAATATACTTTCAATGCTATTTGCAACGAGGATCACAGCCTTGTTTTAGATGATGGCGTAACCCGTGTATTTATCAATACTGAGGGGGATAGGCATAGGATAAGCAAGGATTTGGCTAGTCTTATAGGTTATATCTCAACTGGAGAAGTAACTGATGATTATACCAAGGATTTAGATGAAGAAGTTCGGGCTCTTAGGAATGACGATGGAAGGGAGCGTGATTATATGACTTACATGCAGACTATAATGGAACATGAGGATATGGCATATAGTCAGGGGATTACCCAGGGAATTAGCCAAGGAATTAGTCAGGCAAACAAGGCAACAGCAATCAAAATGCTCAAAGCCAATAAGCCATATGAGGAAATCTCTGAATTTACCGAGCTGACGCTGTCAGAAATCAGGGAACTAGTCGCATCTTTGCATATTGTACATTGAATTTGAATATCGATTATAACTGCCGTGTGATGAAAAATTACTACATGCGGCAGTTTTATTTTGGGGGCGAAAAGATATAGTGCTTTGTGGCTTGGTAAAAGTAGTTTTGTTTTAGGGTATGTGATACAATGGATATAACAACTTTTTAGTGATAGGGAAGGATAATTATGGGTGCAGTGGGAAATATAAGCAGGCATCAGCTGCTGGATAAAATTGCAGAGTATGGCAATATAGTGGATGCCAAGGGATGTATGTGGCGGTGCAGCCGTGGCGGTATTTTGCCTGATTTGGATATAGTGGATAGCTTTTTGTGTGAAAAGTATTGCCAGAGGTACTATAGGTGCAACCAGATGGCAGTGGTGAATGATTATTGGAAAGTGCTGGATGATGAGGATGTAGAAGAATTGGCTGGGCGGTATACTGGTATTTAAGCTGGTGAATTATGTGATAGTTTTTGTTATTTGGCAGATATTTTATGAAAAGGGTGGGAGAAGCTGTGAAAATGAATATACATGAGAAAATTTATAAGGGATTAGAAACAGCTTTTGTAAATAAAGAGGTTATTTCTGATGCAAATTATCGACCGCAGTTTGTTTTTAACAACAATAAGCTGGGGCAAAAAGTTTTGACCACCTTAGAAGCTGAATTAAATAATTGTGATGAATTTTTTATTAGCGTAGCTTTTATTACAATGAGTGGGCTGACGCCTCTCTTGCAGACGTTGCAAGAGTTAGAGCAAAATAATGTGCGTGGCAAAATAATTACAACAGATTATTTATCTTTTAGTGAGCCCAAAGCATTAGATATACTGAACAAATTCTCTAATATCGAGTTAAGGTTTTATTGCGCAGATGAAAGAGGGTTTCATACTAAGGGATACATTTTCCGTAAGGGCGAAGAATATCGCATGATTGTAGGTTCTGCCAATTTGACCGGTAATGCTTTGACACGCAACGAGGAATGGAACACCAAAATAGTTTCTTTGGCTCAGGGTGAATATACAGATAATATTTATGCCAGATTTTGTGATTTATGGAATGATGAAAATACAAAATCTTATTCAGATATTGCGGATATTTACAGGACAAATTATGAGGCACAAAAGGTGTTAAGGCAGGGAGCCGGTTTTATTGGCATAAATGAAAATGCGGGCAATTATATAACAAAGCTTCAGCCTAATCTGATGCAGTCACAATTCGTGGATAATATGTGTTCCTTGAGGGAAAAGGGGGCTAAAAGGGCGCTTCTAATTTCTGCTACAGGTACAGGTAAAACCTATGCCTCTGCTTTTGCTGTGAAAGATTTTGCACCTAACAGGATGTTATTTTTGGTGCATAGGGAGCAGATTGCCAAGCAAGCTCAGAAAAGTTATTTGCGTGTGCTAGGCAAAAGAGCCGAAGATGAGATTGGTTTGTTGTCAGGGAATGCAAAGGACTTAGAAAAAAGATATTTATTTTCTACGATGCAATCCATGGCAAAGGAAGATAATCTATCGCAGTTTGCACCGGATGCCTTTGATTTTATCATTATTGATGAGGCTCATAGAAGTGGTGCCGCAAGTTATAAAAAAATCATAGAATACTTCAAACCCAAATTTTTGTTGGGCATGACGGCTAGCCCAGATCGTACAGATGGCTACGATATTTATAAATTATTTGATTATAATATTGCCTATGAAATTAGGTTGCAACAGGCGTTGGAAGAAGATTTTTTATGTCCATTTCATTATTTTGGTATTACTGATGCCTATATTGATGATGTTAAGCTGAAGGATGTGGATGTTGAAAAGGCGCTACAGACACTTACTGCAGATGCCAGAGTAGATTATGTCTTGGAAAAGGCTAATTTTTATGGTTTTAGTGGCTCCCGTGTCAAAGGATTAATTTTTTGCAGTCGCAATGAGGAAGCCAGGTTATTGTCGGAAAAAATGAATGAAAAGATAAATCCTCATACGGGAAATTATTATCGCACTATAAGCGTAGCAGGTAATAATTCTCAGTCGGAACGTGAAAAGGCTATTGAGAAATTAGTAACAAATAATCTTGCGGAAGATTATTTGGATTATATCTTTTCCGTGGATATTTTTAACGAGGGTGTAGATATACCTGAAATTAATCAGGTAATAATGCTTCGTCCTACGCAAAGTCCAATAGTTTTTATACAGCAGTTGGGGCGTGGGCTTAGAAAATATCAGGATAAGGAATATGTGGTGATTTTAGATTTTATTGGCAATTACGTAGAGAATAATTTTATGATACCGATTGCCTTATCTGGTGATAGAAGCTATAACAAGGATAATATTCGGCGCTGTGTTATGGAAGGCAATCGTGTTATTCCAGGTTCATCTACTATTCATTTTGATAAAATTGCGAAGCAGAAGATTTTCCAGTCTATAGATAGCACAAATTTGAGTGACGTGAAAATTATCAAGGAAAATTATCAGAAATTGCGCAATAAATTAGGGCGGATTCCTGCTTTGTTGGATTTTGATTTATATGGTGAGATGGATGTTACCTGTATTTTTCATAGTAAATCACTGGGGTCATATCATAGCTTTTTGAGCAAATATGAAAAGAATGAATATGGCATCAAGTTGAGTGATTTAGAAAATAAATTTATTGAGTTTATATCGCGTAAATTTGGTGACGGCAAGCGTCCCCATGAGTTAGAATTGCTGTCTTTTATTTTAGATGGTGAAAATAATTTATTTGCTAAGCTGGAAGTGCGTTTGCAGGAAAAATATAATATTGCTTTTAAACGGAATACACGGCAGAATTTAATAAATATCATGACAGCGGATTTTGCTACGGGTTCAGCCAAGGGGACTTTTGCAGAGTGCGTATTTATTACTGCTGATGGTGGGGATTATAAGGTTTCTGAGGTATTTGAGCATTGCATAAAAAATACGGATTTTGCTGTTATGCTAAGAGAATTAATAGATTTTGCCTTACAAAGATATGAAAAAAATTATCGTGGTTGGTATTGCGATAGTGGCTTTAAGTTGTATCAGAAGTATGATTATGAGGACGTATGCAGGCTTTTGGATTGGTCGAAAAATGTAGTTTCATTAAATATTGGTGGCTATAAATATGATGGCGATACTAATACGTTTCCTGTGTTCATAAATTATGATAAAGCAGATAATATTAGTGAAACTACAGCATACCATGATAGGTTTGAGAACAACAGCCAGCTGATTGCTATTTCTAAAAATAAACGTACCAAGGAGTCAGAGGATGTAAAGAAGTTTCTGCATGCCAAGGAAAATGGTACGGCAGTTGATTTATTTGTGCGAAAAAATAAAGATGATAAAGAGGCCAAAAGTTTTTATTATTTGGGGCGTATGAGTGCTTATGGATGTGAAGAAATTACGATGGCTGGAACTTCGGCTGTAGAGATTTTTTGGCAGTTGGATGTGCCGGTACGGGAAGATATTTATGATTATATCACCAGTGAGGTTATTTGATAATATATCATTTAGTTGCATTGGCTTTTATTATGATATGGCAGTTTTGTATATTGAGTGAGGTTTTGAGTTTTGAAAAAGATAGAGGTTGTTGCTGCGATTATTCAGGATGGGGAAAAGATTTTTGCTACTCAGCGTGGCTATGGTGAATTTAAAGATGGCTGGGAATTTCCAGGTGGAAAAATAGAGCCTGGAGAGAGTAAAGAAACGGCATTAGCCCGTGAATTGAAGGAAGAACTTGATATGGAGGTTGAAATAGGGGAATTATTTGAAACAGTGGAATATGAGTATCCTAGTTTTCATCTGACGATGTATTGTTTTTTGTGCAATTTAAAACAGAAGGATTATGTGTTAAAGGAGCATGAAGCTGCTAAGTGGCTGCTTCGCTCTGATTTGAATAGTGTGGATTGGCTCCCTGCAGATTTAGGATTGATTGCAAAATTGCAGGAATATTGAATGAGAATTATCGTTGGGAAAAGTGGTGCAAAATAGTAAAAGCAGTCAATGATTTTTGCTTGTTGGCTGTTATGGCGATGGCTAATGTTTATTGGAAAGTGTTGAATGATGCAGTATAATGGGTTGGGGCATCTTGAAGTGGGGCATTGAGATGAACAAATATAGTTTTTCGATACAAACTGGAAAGGCATATTATTGTAATTCCATACCGGGGTTTATAAGGGATGATTCTACGTCTATAATTGGGCATTTGGTGAAAAAATCTTTCGATATTAATAAGGAGCAATCTAATGCGTGGGAATATCAAATATCGGAACTGCAATCTAGGCTTGAGGCGTGTGGCATAGAAGGAGATATTATTTTTGAATATGACATTGTTCGACTTGGCAAGAGAATTGATGTTATTTTACTGATTCGTCACATGGTATTTTCGCTAGAATTTAAGAATGGCAAAAAAGTTTTTACAGTCCAAGATGCGCAACAAGCAGAAGACTATGCTTTAGATATCAAAAATTTCCATAAAGAATCTGAAAACCTGTATGTATGCCCAATTTTGATAGCAACACATGCGCCTGAATATGCAAAAGAGCAATCATTGGATTGTTATCCTGATAAACAGATTTATCTTCAGCGTGAGAATATCGAGACGGTTATTCCTAAGGTTACTAGCTTGTGTGAACGGTATGGAGATAATGAAAATATAGATTTTGCAAAGTGGTTTAATTCGCCATATTACCCTACGCCGACAATTATTTCAGCTGCGGTAGAAGCATATAGCTCACATAATTTGAGTCAAATTGCTAATTCAGAGGCAGGACAAGATAATATAAATGCTTGTGAATTAAAAATATATGAAATAATATCTTATGCAAAAGCAAATGGGAAGAAATGTGTTTGTTTTGTAACTGGTGTACCTGGCGCGGGCAAGACATTAGTTGGGTTAGATGTTGTTGCGAAAAACCTTGGTAGTGGCCAAGAAAATCTTAGTGTATATTTATCTGGCAATGGTCCATTGGTTGAAGTATTGCGAGAAGCACTAAAGCAAAGTGTTAAGGCAAAAGCTAAATTAGATAAAAAAATAAAATTCAATAATCAAACCCAAGTTGCTATTGATACACTTATTCAAAGTAGCTTTGCGTTTAAGAGAGACAATTCTCAACATAATAGGCCAACTCCCGAAAATGTTCTCATATTTGATGAGGCACAAAGGGTTTGGAATAGAGAAAAAATGGCGCATAAGCACAATAATGCTCCAGCCATGTCTGTGAGTGAACCGCATTTGCTATATAGCATTATGGACAGGCATACTGATTGGGCTGTCATGATTTGCTTAGTTGGCTTGGGACAAGATATTTATGATGGAGAAGTAGGAATAAATGAATGGTTCAGGTGTGGCATTGAAGATTTCCCCGACTGGGATATGTATTATTCGCCATCAATTTTTACGCAGATAGAAGATGAAAATATTGATATAAGTGCGATTAAGAACTGTGATAGATGCCATGCAATGAAAGAATTGCATTTGGAGACGTCTATTCGCTCCTTTAGGGCTGATAAGCAGTGCCGATTTGTAGATTCACTTTTAGCTAATGAGCCAGCTATGGCTAAAGATATATATGATGTTATATCTAGAAAATACCCAATATACATCACTAGAGACATTCATGTTGCAAAAAAGTGGGCAAAGGCTCAAGTACGAGGTTCGCAGCGGTGTGGCGTTCTTGCCTGCAGCAGTGCACAGAGGTTAAGGCCAGAAGGCATATATGTGTCTAAAGATATTGATGTTAAAAATTGGTTTCTTGCCGCAAGTAATGATTTGAGATCATCTAATATGATGGAGGTTGTAGCTAGCGAATTTAAAGTTCAGGGGTTGGAAATAGATTGGGCAGTTGTCTGCTGGGATGCAGATCTTAGGCGCAACAAAAATGGAAAAGATTGGGATTATTATTCTTTTAGGGGTTCTAACTGGAATAAAAGAAGGAAGGCGGAACAGCAAAGGTATTTAGTAAATTCTTATCGGGTTTTACTTACAAGGGCAAGGCAAGGGATGATAATTTTTGTTCCTAAAGGTGTTGATTGTGAAGAAGATGCCACAAGAAACAGGGAATATTATGATGCTATTTACCAGTATTTATTGTCATGCGGTATTAAGGAATTGTAGGGCTAAGTGGACTTATAGGCATAAGATAATATTGCATAGGTTAAATTATTCTTAAATCTGGGGTGTTTTTATGGCTGGCGTGGTGGTTGAGGCAAAACGGCACAATAATATGTCGCATATAAAATCTAAGGATACAACGCCGGAGATAATGTTTCGCAAGGCTCTTTGGCATTGTGGCATACGCTATAGGAAAAATTATAAAAAATTGCCAGGAACACCTGATATAGCCATAACAAAAAGAAAAATAGCAATTTTTGTAGATGGCGATTTTTGGCATGCAAGAAATCATCAGGATAAGCCAGGTGAGCAAATCAAAACAAATAGGGGATATTGGGTTCCGAAGCTGTCAAGAAATGTAGAGCGTGACAAGGAAGTGAATGATGCCTTGCTGGCAGAAGGGTGGCTGGTATTGCGGTTTTGGGAAAGTGACATAAAGAAGGATGTTATGAAGTGTGTCAGGGAAATAGAGAAATATTTATAGATGGCGAGAGAATTTAATTGTACCAAAAATTTTGTTATAGCGTATGGAGCTTGCGATAAAATATGGCAGGTGATATATAATGATTGATATGCAGGGCATAGTGCTGGCAGATAATGTTCAGCAGGCAGAGAGGAATTTGCTGGAACTAGATAGCGTGGTTTGGGCGGAGGTTAAGGCTGAATTGGAGCCTTTGGAGTTTGCCAATGCTTTTATGGATAGGGAAGGATATTTGACCTTGGCGGAGGATGTGAAGGATTTTCCTGCTTTTTTGCAAAAGCAGTGCGAAAAAGACAAAAGCAGCCAGCGATTTTGGTTCGCTGGCTGCTATGGGGACTATTGAATATGAATTATAGCCATATTACTGGGGCATGTGTTGATGTGGCTAGTATTTCGTAAGCGTAACGAGAATAAGATAAAACAGTCAGTAATTTAGACTTATGAAAAACTTAAATTACTTGCGACTTGATGGTTGGAAGGTGAAAAAATGAAGATAAACAGTCTTGAATTTGAAAATTTCAGATCATTTGACAGGGCAGAATTGCGATTAGATGGTAAAAGTACAGTAATTTTCGGAGTAAATGGAACTGGTAAAACATCTGTATTGAAAGGCGTTAATCTTCTCTATGCCAATATAATTAATCAAATAGTGAATAGAAAAGAATTGAAGCAGAATTTTAATTTGGAATTAGATGACATTAAATATGGCAAAACGCAGACGAAGATAAAAGCTGATTTTTATATTGAAGACAAACAAATTACCTATCATAGGTCAATGGTGAGGAAAACAGGAAAAAGGCTGCATGATTTGGCTGCGCTCAAAAATATTGCCGACCTGTTTCACGAAAAGTATGTAGATGATGAGCAGCAGGAAAATATTCCAATCTTCGTTAATTATGGCACAAATCGATTGGTTCTGGACATTCCCATGAGGATAAGAAACAGGCATATTTTTGATATTTATTCTGCCTTTGACAAAGCTATCGAAAACAGGATAGATTTCAGAACGTTTTTTGAGTGGTTCAGAGGGCAGGAAGATTATGAAAATGAATGTAAAGTACAGAACTCGGATTTGCAATATAAAGATAAATCATTGGAGACTGTAAAAAAAGCCATGCTTGTTATGTTGGATGGATGCACTAATCTCAGAGTGGCAAGAAAGCCTAAGCTGGAGATGAAAGTTGAGAAGAATGGGATCAGCCTCAATGTATCTCAGTTGTCTGATGGTGAAAAATGTACTATGACAATGTTTGGGGATCTTGCCAGAAGGCTTAGTATAGCAAACCCGCTTTTAGATAATCCGCTTTTGGGTGAAGGCGTAGTTTTGATTGATGAAATAGAGCTTCATATGCATCCTTCGTGGCAAAGAAGTGTGCTGAAGCAGTTAAGGGAAACTTTTCCTAATATTCAATTTATTGTAACAACACATTCTCCTATTGTGCTTAGTGAAGTGGATGATGATTATAATGTTTTCTTTTTGAGAAATTTAGGTACATCAGGAGAAATCGTGGAGCTCAAAAGGCTTGATGGTTTTGATGCCAATTATATTCTTGAAGAATTTATGGGAACTAAATCTGTGAATGTTAAAACAGAGAGGCTAATCAATGATATATATAGACTCATTGCCTGTAAAGCCTTTGATGAAGCAGAAGGGAAAGTGAAAGAATTAGAGAACATAACAGATTCGGCCAATAAGGATGTATTGAGTGCTAAGATCTTGATTAAGAGAGGTCGCTTATTATGATTTATATAGATAAACAGGAAGAACCTGGGTGGTTAGCAGAGTTTAAGCAAAAGCATCCTAAAGCAAACTATGATTCTAAAGAATTTGAACCTTATAAGTCAAAGCTCAAGGAGGAGTTAGTAAAAGAGCAGAAGTATATTTGTGCGTACTGTTGTTGCGAAATTGATGTGGAAAAATCGCATAATGAACATATTGAGCCTAGGCATCCTAAGACATATGCAAGTAAGAGAAGTTTGGATTACTCGAATTTAGTAGCCTCTTGTTTTGGATTTCAGGGAGAAAGAACTTGCGGCCCGAAAAAAGATAATGCTTATGATGAAGGGAAATTTATTTCTCCTTTGAATCCGGCATGTGAAGATAAGTTCAGTTATTTCCCTAATGGTGTGATTGATGGAGATGATTATACGATAGAGCTTTTGAATCTAAATTCATATAGATTGAAGCGGGCAAGAGAAGCAATTTATACTACAATACAAGAGCTGGATGAGGAAACAATACGTTTAATTTATCAAGATGATGGAGAAAAGCTATCACCATTTATCAATGTTGTAAAATGGTATATAAAACAAAATTTTTGAGTCAGGGGCTGTGAAGGAGTTTTCTGCTTTTTTGCAGAAGCAGTGCGCAAAATATAAAAGCAGCCAGCGATTTTGGTTCGCTGGCTGCTACAAGTGTGGTGGTATATGTTATTGGTGAAATGCAAGAGTATTTGCAGGATGGTATTAACGTTCCAAGGAGATGACAGGCAGCAATCTCTTTGCTATAATGCTTGCCAAAATACACAGGCAGATATCCCCAGGCACTGCAAGTATGAAGCAGTACAGGAAAAGTGGCCATAGGGCAATAGGAGTGTCCAGTACAAAATTGCAGATGATGTAGTAATAGACCATGCCAACGCCGTAGACCAGCATCAGGCCTGAAAAATTTGCTATCAGATAGCCTGACAGGGTTTTTGCTGTGTTTTTTGCGGCTAAAAAGCCAGTTACATAAGTGCCCAAGGCAAAACCGATTAGGTAGCCAAAGCTTGGCTTGAGAATATACCAGATGCCGCCTCCTTCAGCAAAGATAGGAAAGCCTAAAAGTCCGATGGCAATATAGCCTATTACTGCCATTGTGCCATAATATCGACCAAGTAGCAGACCAGCCAGCATTGTAAATAAATACTGCAAGGTGAATGGAACAACTGGTACAGGAATCTTGATAAAAGCTCCTATGGCGATTAAGGCAACAAAGAGGCCGCAATATGCCAAGGCTTTTGTTTTTAGATGGTGGTGTGTCATTTTCGTGGATAATGAATTCATTGTATCTCCTTTCGCACAATCAGCCTAAAAACGCTATTTGAAATATGGTCAACCAAGTGGATGGATTGGGTTAACCATGCTTTTGGTTCATCATTATAGCAGTTTGCATCCGTATAGTCAACTTTCACAAGTCAGGGGATGTGAAATTGTGTGCTGTTTTTGGCAGAAGTGGTGCGAAAAAGACAAAAGCAGCCAGCGATTTTGGTTCGCTGGCTGCTATAGGGACTATTGAATATGTAAGATAGTTATATCCCCAGGATATCATGGAAATATGGTAATGTGGAATATTGATATTTACGCGAGAATTCTCTATGGTGAAGCAATTTGGTTCCAGTGATATGGTTTATGTATGTGCTGACATAGCTATCCGCATCATTAACGATAGTCTGTATGTTATTGCGCATCTCATTATATTCATCTTGATCAACTACTGCTGGTGTGTCACGGTCAAAATAATCTGTGTTTTTGATAATTGCTATCTTGGAATAATCAAGACCGGAATGTGTTCTTTTTGAACGTTCCGTTCCAGTAAACATAAACGCGTTCTTATGCTTGATTGATGAACGGAATGGAATACAGATAAAATAATTGCAATGGAGGTCTATCAGCAAGCAGGTATAAGGGCGTCCTTGCTTGTGCATTAATTCGGGATAAGTATCTTTTGGATAGTCCTTGTTGAATTGAGATGATAAACGTAATACTTCTAGTGTATATTCCATTTTATACCTCGCATGATAAAAGCGAGGCCAATGATAAAATCAGCCTCGCTATGGTTTGTTCTTCGCTCGGTCAGCTTTTATTTTACCGATGTGTCAGAACCGTCACACATCATCTTCCCTCGGTCAGTTTTATTTTACCGATGTGTCAGAACCGTCACACATCATCTTTTGCGAAAAACGAAAGAACCACTCTTTCAAGTCTAGTGTACAGGAAATAAGATCTTATGTCAAGATGATTTACGTTGAATTGAACTACTCCCTCCTAACGCTTAGGCAGTTGAGGAGGGAGATGAATGCCACATTAGGATAAAATGGGATGTTAAGATGAATCAAGAGATAATTATACATTGGTCAAAATTTGTTGGTTGATATAGGGATGATTGAAATGAAGGCATGCATTTTTGCTGTCTTATTTCAGTAAAATGCATTTTAATGAAATAAGAAGATATAAGTTATTTCATTAAAAGTTGTTTTGCTGAAATAGATATGTTAAAATGGGCGTATCAATTTCAAGTTTTGTTTTTATAAAACAGGGAGGTGGTTGCAGTGGGCAACAGAGCAGGCTTGTTTGTGAAAAATTTATCAGGGGAAATGGCGTATGAATCTTTTCGTCCTGCACCATTGCCGCCTGTGCCGTCGATTGAGATGTCGAGGGAAATATTGTCAAAGCTGATTGAGGCACATAAGCAGATTGCTGCCTTGGAAGGTGTTTCATCCCGTATTCCAAACGTAAATCTTTTTATATCAATGTATGTTCGTAAGGAAGCATTGCTGTCATCGCAGATTGAAGGTACACAGTGTACCCTGGATGATATTTTGAATCCGTTGTTGGACGAAAATGCCAATCATGATATTTCAGATGTAGTCAATTATGTTCATGCTACAGAATTTGCTATTAAGAGGCTGAATGCGTTGCCGCTTTGCTGCCGGTTGATAAAAGAAACTCATGCTGTGCTGATGGACGGTGTGCGCGGGCAGGAAAAATCGCCGGGAGAATTCAGATATTCTCAGAATTGGATTGGTGGTAATGGCAGTACCATAAGAACTGCCAGATATATTCCGCCTAATCCGGAGGATATGCAGCAGGCTATGTCTGATTTGGAAAAGTATATCAATGGGGAAGATATGCTTGATGTACTAATCCAAGCGGCGTTAATTCATTATCAGTTTGAGACTATACATCCTTTTTTGGATGGCAATGGCCGTGTGGGCAGGTTGCTGATAACGCTTTTTCTTATGGAAAAGAAAATACTGTCAACCCCTGCGTTGTACATATCCTATTTTCTGAAGCTGAACAGGGTGGAATACTATGACAGGATGACTGAAGTGCGCAGGAGTGGCAATTATGAGCAATGGATATTGTTTTTTTTGCAGGCTTTTATAGATTCCTCAAAGGATGCGATTGACACCATTGATGCAATCAGGCTGCTGCACGAAAAAAACATTGGCAAGTTGGCAAAGCTTTCCGCTAGGCAACGTAAAAACCCGGAGAAATTATTTTTGTATTTGGAAGCGAATCCGATTATTGAAATAAAAAGAACGGCAGAGGCCTTGGATTTGTCATATAATACTGTCGCAAAGGCGGTTTCGGTGCTGGAAGAATTTGGGATTTTGCAGAAAAGCGAAAATACAGGTAGAACAAGGATATATTCTTATGCGGCGTATCTGGATATTTTGCGTCAGGGGACATTGTAAATGCGGCTGTGGTGTTGCGTATCGGCTGTCAGGAGGATGGAGACCATGAATATGAATATGAAAAATGATAGCTATCTGTATGCTACGCCGGAGGGCTTTTCCAATCTGATTTTGTCCGTTGCAGAAGGCGTGCTGACGGAGGTCAGCTTTGTGAAGGATGGAGCACGGGAAGGCCGGGCAAAAGCTATCGCCTGTCATGATGTATCGGCGTCTGCAAGGGCGGTAAATGGGGCAAGGGAGTCAGGCGGAGGGGAAGATGCCCTGAGCCTGGCAGTGAAGTGGCTGGATATGTATTTTGCAGGTGGCAGGCCGGATTTTTTGCCGCCATACCAGCTGAGGAACGTTACGCCCTTTCGCCAGCAGGTGCTGGATTTGCTGCTGGCGATTCCCTATGGGCAGACGGTGACTTATGGTGAGCTGGCAAAACAGCTGGCGGAGGAAAATGGCAGGGCAAGCATGTCTGCCCAGGCGGTAGGCCAGGCCGTGGGATGGAATCCCATCGGCATCATGATTCCCTGCCATCGTGTGCTGGGAGCCGGGGGCAGGCTGACGGGCTATGCAGGCGGCATAGCAAATAAAAAGGCACTGCTCCGGCTGGAAAATGCAGGAAGCTTTGAGGCAGGACTCTTGCAGCCGTAATATACTCGATATGTATGTGCAAGGTGCATGAGTCAAAATATACATGTGCAAGGTGCATGGGTCACAATATAAATGAGCAAATGAAAATCCCTGCCGGGGACCTGTATCAGTCTCCGGCAGGGATTTTTTAGAGGAATGTTTATGGTTGTTATGGTTGTTGTTGAGGGTTATTTTATCTCAATGCGGGAGTGGCGCTGTACTTCCGGTGCCTTTGGCAGGACGACCTTCAGGACGCCTGCGTTGAACTGGGCAGAAATGCCAGTTTCGTCGATGTTGTCGATGTAGAAGGAACGGCTGATGGTGCCGGTGTGACGCTCGCGGCGGATGTAGTTGCCCTGGGTATCCTTCTGGTCGTTGCTTTCATCCCGGTGTGCCTCGATGGTCAGGTAGTTGTTGTCATAGCTGAGGGAAATATCCTTCTTTTCCATGCCTGGCAGGTCGGCAGTAAGCTCGTAGGAGCTGCCGTTATCCTTTACATCCACCCGCATGGAGGCAGGCATGCCCATATCGCCGAAACCGGCAAATGGGTTGGTGAAGAACGGCTCATTGAAGATGTCAAACAGGCTGTTGAAGCCGTCTTCCCTTCTTGCAACTTCGTTATTTTTCTTGGAACCAAATGGAACTAAACCAAACATGATGAGGACTCCTTTCAAAGAATATCTATAAAAATGTTATTGCTGGGAGAGTATTAATTGACCTGCAAGGCAGCTGCCTGTGGGCTGTCTGCTTTGCTTTTGTCTTTTTGCTCTTTCTGATTATGATTATATCACTATTAGTCAAAAAGTCAATAGGTCAAAAAGAAAAAATAAGGATTGCCGCAATTTTTTACGGCAATCCTGCTTTATTTGGAATCTGTTTTGATTTAGAATCTGTTGTTTCTCAGCGCATCGCTGAGGCCCGGAATGCTGTTGATTTTGTCTGCCAGCCTGATGGAGTCACGGATGGCCTCCGGCGTCATAGTACGTTTCTCGTTGGCGCCTGTCAGATTTACCGCAGCACTGGCGGCTGTGCTTCCGGCAGCGGTGTCGGTGTCCATGAAGGGCTTGCTGCTGTCCGGCTCGCTGATGACTACTGCCAGCTCATCACCATTTTTGATCGGATCGGTGAAGTTTACCGGCTGCTTGTTCACCAGAATGGTGAAGTTTACCCGGCTCTGGGCTGCCGGTGGCTGGAAGCCTACTGCCAGCAGGGCATCGCTGACAGTGGTGGCTGCCCGCAATGACTTCATGAAGCGGACGCTGCTGCCATCGGCAATCAGCGTGTTCGGCGTGGCAGGATGCCCGTTGACCTCCAGTGAGACGGTAGCGGACGGAATCTTGTGCTCCTGTCCTTCGTAATAAATCACCAGGGAGGCATCCAGCTCGGAGACATTCAGCACATCCCCCAGCTTTGGCAGCTCAGGGGCGATGTATTCGATGTAGTCCTGCTGGTGTACCTCGGTGGTGAGGTTGGCAGGATTGTCATTGAGGAGGATTTTCGGCGAGATGGTGTACTGGGACTCCTTGTCGTTCAGGGTGTACTTCACCTTTTTGCCCATAGGCGGGAAGCCTGCCGTGTTCAGCACCTCACCTAGATTGCGGGTTTCCTTGCTGATGATTTCATCACCGTCATGGAGAAGCTGTCCAGGCTGTGCCGCCTGGCCGTTGATGATAAACTGGGCGGCAATATGGGTTTCTTCTCCGTTAATGAACACGGTGTAGGATGGCGGTATCTCCAGCACATCCTCCAGCGTAATCTCAGGTGCGGCACCGTTCTGGCCTGGGATGACCTGAATGCGGCTGCCGTCATGGATAGGCGTGTCCAGATTGGCAGGGCTGCCGTCTACGGACAGCTGTGCCATGGTGCCCATGGTGCCCGGGATAAACTTGTTCTCGCCGTTGATTTTCAGCATGGTGCCCAGGCCCGGCCTGCCGTTGAGCTTCTTCAGGATGATGCCTGCATTGAGCAGGGCATCGGATACGGTCAGGTCGCGGAAGTTGAACAGGCTGTATTCGGCATCATTGACATACACCCTGAGGAAATGCAGGGTGTTGATGGAGGCGATTTTCAGGATGCCCAGAGGGGTGACTGCATCAGGCAGCTTCAGCTCCTCCGGAATGTCCAGTATGCCGTCGATTTTGTCAGGATGCCGCACTGCTACCCTGCCCATAGGCAAATCCATGATTTCGGCCACGAACTTGCTCAGGTTTGGTGTCAGGGAGCCGCCCCCTACCATCATGATGGCCTGTGGCGGCTCACCGCCGTTCAGATCCAGGATCTGCTGTACGATGGCCTCGGCCAGCTTTTTGATGTTCGGCATGATTGGCTTCAGGACTTCCTCCGGGGAAAGGTCGTATTCCATGCCCATGATGTCGGCAAACTTGCCTTGCAGGCCGTTGGTGACGTCGCGTTTTACCTGCTCTGCCACGTTGAAGTCCAGCAGGAACTGCTGGGAAAGGGCATCGGTAATCTCGTCACCTGCCTGAGGCACCATGCCGTAGGCAATGACGGAGCCGTTCTTGGTGATGGCAACGTCGGAGGTACCGGCGCCGATATCCACCAGCACCAGGTTGAGATGGCGCATGGTGGCAGGTATCAGCACGTTGATGGCGGCAATAGGCTCCAGGGTCAGTGCCTGCATGTCCAGCTGGACGCTTTGCAGGGCGGAGTGCATGGAGTCAATGACCTGCCGGGGCAGGAAGGTGGCAATGACGGTAGCGGAGGCAATGCGTCCCCGCTGGCCCACCAGGGTCTTCAGCTGGGTGCCGTCCAGCTCGTATTTTACGGTGCTGTAGCCTACGCAGTAGTAGTTGGAAAGGTCATCCACTGTGTGGGACTCAGCCAGCTTCGCCTGGGCTGCCTGCACCCCTGCAAAGTCCAGGGAGCGTTCCTGCTCTGCAGTGATGATGCCGCTGAATTCCATCTCGGCAGCTGCGGTCATGGTGTAGAGGGCACGGCCTGCGGCGGCTACGGCTGCGCTTTTCAGGGGGCCGGTGCGCTTTACGAGGGTCTTCTTTACGTTGTCGATGACTGCCGCCACCTGGGGCACATCGTGAATCTGCCCGTCGATCATGGCACGGGTTTTGTGCTCCTGCCTCTCGGTGGCAATGATTTTCAGCCCGTCAGGGGTCTGCTCGGCTACGATGCCGATGACGCTCCGGGTGCCGATATCCAGGGAAAAAATCCTTTCGTAGCGTGGCTTGGATGGTGCGGCCTTGACCGCCTTGGCTCCACGGACCTTTCGGCCGTTTTTCCCGGCTGCCCTGCGGGTATATTTTCTTTTGGCAGGGGCAGCCTCGGTTGCTGCAGCTGCGGTGTCTGCCGTTTCAGTGCCGGTTGCAGCATGTATATTTTGCAAATCGGAAGTTTCCATAAAAATCTCCTTACTTTTTTTCCTCAAAAAAGAGGTTAATGAGAGAATTTCGCGAATACTTATATTATATACAATTTTCATCTACTTTTAAAGCGGATTATGTATTATAATTAGTATAATGGATTATTATTTAGCGTAGTGTTTTAATGGTTTAATGCAGGATTTTGTGAATCCTTTTGCGAGGCAAGGGGAACAGTTTTGGGAGTTTTGTTATGGCAAAGGATAATGAGGTTATCACAGGTACTGATTACAAGCGCATGATTATCGGTGCTTATAGTGAGTTTATCTTGGAATATGAAGGTATTAACCAGGTCAAGAAGAATGGCAGGTTCTTTTACTGCGGCATGCCTGGGACGGATGTGCTGAGAACTATGGGGGCTGCGGTGCTGCCCCTGCAGGACTCGGTGAATGAGAGCATCGGCGGCCTGGCCAGGCGCGTGGCGGATGCGGCGGTGCTGGGAGCCAGGGGCAATGCCGGGGTGATATTGTCCCAGATTCTCCGGGGGCTGGCCAAGGGGCTGACCGGCAAGTACAATGCGTCCTCCCAGGAGTTTGGCAAGGCGTTCCAGTACGGTATCCTTTACGCCCAGAAGGCGGTGCCGGAGCAGAAGGACAGGCCGATTATTGTGGCGTCCAAGATTATGGCGAAGGGGGCTTATCACGCGGTGCGTGACGG
This sequence comes from Anaerovibrio sp., assembly GCA_051866255.1. GTDB lineage: Bacteria > Bacillota > Negativicutes > Selenomonadales > Selenomonadaceae > Anaerovibrio. Next base: position 18,785 of record JBJDWY010000134.1, read on the forward strand.
CCTGCCGATTATTGAGATTCTGAAGGCGGCCATCAAGGCGGGGGAGGAATCCTTTTCGGAGAAAATTGACTCCGGGGAGATGATTATGCAGGTGTTCCTGAATGGCTGCCTGAAGGGGCTTATCGGGGAGTTTGTGTCACCGATGCTGCCGTTTTCCAGCCGGGCTGCCCATCAGGAAAAGCTGATCAGTCCCCTTGATGATATGGTGCGCCCTTATTGCGTTACCTTTATGGTGGCAAATCCCAAGCTTTCGGTGGAGCTTATCGAGCGGGAGCTGCAGGAGATTGGCAATTTTGTGGTGGTGGAAAGGCGTTACCGCAGCCTGTTTATCCATCTGCATTCGGAGCATCCAGGCAAGGTGCTGGAGCGTGCCGTGGGCTGGGGGCATATCGGGGAAATCCATATCAATATCATGGCGGAGCCTCATGCCATGGCCATGGTGCAGCAGAGCTTCCTGATGCCGCTGGCACTGATGACTGTGGCGGATAACCCGGAGCTGGGGCAGAGGCTGCAGGAGGCCGGGGCTACTGTCATCCTGGACGGCAGCGACCCTTCAGGGCCGTCTGTGGAGGAGATTGTGAATGCCGCTCACAGCGATATTGCCAACAACTACATTATCCTGACCGATTCGGAGCACATCCGGCTGGTGGTGCATCAGGCCCGGAAAATCCTGGGGGACAGGGTGGAGGTAGTTGTGGCTGACGGGGAGGATGAGCAGATTCAGGCGGTGCGGGCGTTTTTCCCGGAGGATGATATGCTGTCCAACGTTACTCGCATGAAGCATGCGATTATCCTGGCAGGGCAGGAGTGATTTTGCTGCCGGGCAGCTGGCGATGTGCTGTCAATGTGCATTTGCATGCCTGTATGCCTGTATGCCGCGGAGAAATGCGTGGCTGGTGGTACATGGCTGGTGTACTGTGTTCGCGTATACTGTAAAACTGCATACAGAAAGAGGGAAGCCGCGAACGACTTCCCTCTTTGTAAGTGGGTTCCGAAATGCCGTCGACCAACAGGTCTAACCTGCGATTGCAGGTGGGTGCCCTCAGCAGCCGCTTTTGCTATTCGCTCGGAGACGATCCAGCAGCCACGGTGCGATGTCAGGCTCCCGTATAAAAGGAGTAGGCCAGACGATGAAAGGAATAACGAGCATTCTAGAGTATCCCTCTTTGATAACTATACTATCACAATATTTTTTTAATAACAAGTCTTGACAAACAATATTATATGATTTTTTTTAGGAGGAAATGAGATTTATGGCAAAAAAGCAGTTGATGAGGGCGATTTTGATAGAGCCGGGCAAGGAGCCGGAGATTATCCGCCTGCCTGCAGGACACGGGGAGCATGAGGAGGCCATCCGTGATGTGCTGGAAGGAAATTATGGTGCGGTGGAATTTTTTGAGATTCAGCCGGGAATTTCCCTGTTTATTCTGGTGAATGACCTGGCTGCCGTGCTGGGGATGAAGCCCAACCGCCGCTTCCCGGAGCCGGACAGGGAGCAGATTATCTACGGCAAGGCGATTTTTATTGCCGCCTACAACGGGGCGGATGAGAGCCGGGAGGGAACCCTTGATATGTCCGAGGAGACCTGCCTGATGTTCATGGAGCAGATCAAGCTGCATTTTGAGGCCTGCCGGGGGGATGAGGAGCCACGCCCGGAGGACACCCTGTACTACGATGAGGATGAGGAGGGCAATCAGGTGCCTTATCGCTGGGTGGAATGTATGGCGAAGCCTGAAAAGCTGCCGGAGCCCCTCATGGCTGGCAGGGTGAAGTTTTATCGTGGCCAGGTGCGGGAATACATGGAGATTGGCGGCAGGTTTTTTAAGAAGGTAACAGTATATACGCCGGGCAGCAAATTGAATTGAGATAGTTCCCATGAAGTTTTCTCGACAAATAGCATGGTTATACTATATAATAGTCTTGAGTATTTTGCTTGTGAAGGAGAATGACAAGATGAGTGATAAGATATATAGCGTGGCTGTCAGCTGCCGCGATTCCATCGGCTGGGTTGAGTATGACCGGGAGGCGAAGACTGTGAAGGTCTGCCTGGAGGATGCACAGGCTGTGGCTGATGCGGAGAAGTTTTTGAGCGAGAAGCACGAGATTCGCGTGCCTCATGAGACACTGCGGGATTTTACCGAGGTGACGGTGGATCCCCTGGCAGATGAAAAGAGCTTCCAGCTGGTTCTGACCAGGCTCTGGGAGAATACCGGCGTGCATGTTGATTGGAGCCGTCCGGTGGACTATGTGAAGGCACATCCTCATTATCCGAAGGCCGGGGAATAATTTTTGGCTGATAATCCCACATCCAGCTGCTTGGTGTGGGATTTTGTATTTTGAGGATTGGGAATTTTAGCTTAAGTTTGTATTTTTAGAGCAGGGGGAGATGTATTTATGGAGCGTAAATGGTGGCATGGCAAGGTGGCTTATCAGATTTATCCCAAGAGCTTTCTGGATGCCAATGGGGATGGCATCGGTGATTTGCGGGGGATTATCAGCAAGCTGGACTATCTGAAGGAGCTGGGGGTGGATATTGTCTGGATTTCCCCGATTTACAAGTCTCCTTTTGTGGACCAGGGTTATGATATTGCGGATTATCAGCAGATTGACCCGATTTTTGGCACCATGGAGGAGTTTGATGAGCTTCTGGCGGAGGCTCACAGGCGGGATATGTATATTGTGATGGATTTGGTTATCAATCATTGCTCGGACAAGCATGAGTGGTTCCAGAAGGCGTTGCAGGACCCGGAGGGGGAGTACGGGGATTATTTTTATTTCCGCAAGGGCAGGGATGGCAATCCCCCTAGCAACTACCGCAGCTATTTTGGCGGCAGCGCCTGGGAAAAGGTGGAGGGGACGGAGTATTATTACCTTCACATGTTTGCCAAGGAGCAGCCGGACCTGAACTGGGAAAATCCCCGGGTGCTGGATGAGCTGTACAGCATGATTAACTGGTGGCTGGACAAGGGGCTGGACGGCTTCCGGGTGGATGCCATCATCAACATCAAGAAAGATTTGGATTTTAAGAGCTTTCCTGCGGACGGGCCGGACGGGCTGGCAGGCTGCTGGCGCATGGTGGAGTCTGTGGATGGCGTAGGCGAGATGCTGGAGGATCTGAAGCGGCATACCTTTGCCAGATATGATGCATTTACGGTAGGCGAGGTCTTCAACATGAAGCCGGAGGAGCTGCGGGAGTTCATTGGCGAGGATGGTCATTTTTCCACCATGTTTGATTTTTCGGCCCACATGCTGACCTATGGGGAGCATGGCTGGTATGACAGCAGGCTGGTGCAGTTTGAGGATTTCCGGGCGGTTACGGTGAGGGCGCAGCTGGAATCCCAGGAAATGGGCTTTTTGGCGAATATTATTGAGAATCATGACGAGCCAAGGGGCGTGTGCACCTATCTGCCTGAGGGATTGCAGAATGAGACCGGGGCGAAGCTCTTGGGGACGGTGAGCGTCCTTTTGCGGGGGATTCCGTTTATTTTCCAGGGGCAGGAAATCGGCATGCAGAACTGCCGGATGGCGTCCATTGATGAGTATGATGACATCAGTACCAAGAATGAGTATCAGCTGGCACTGAGTGTCGGGTGCAGCGTGGCGGAGGCTTTGGAGGCCTGCTATCATAGGAGCCGGGATAATGCCAGGACGCCGGTGCAGTGGAGCAGCGAGGAAAATGCCGGTTTCACCTCCGGCACGCCGTGGCTGAAGGTCAATCCCAATTATCGGGAAATCAACGTGGCGGAGCAGCAGGGCAGGGAGGATTCCGTGCTGAATTATTATAAGCGGCTGCTTGCCCTGAGAAAATCCCCGGAGTGGGCGGAGGTATTTACATACGGCAGGTTTGTGCCTGTGCTGGAGGATGAGGAAAAGATTTTTGCCTATGAGCGGAGAGGCGAGGCCAAGTCTGTGTTGGTGGTGGCCAATTTCGACCTGTCTGACAGGGAGGTGCCGTTGCCATCCGGGGCAGGGGAGAACGTGCTTCTCAGCAATATGGCCGATGTGAAGCTGGCAGGCGGCAGGCTGGAGCTTTTGCCTGGTCAGGTAGTTGTGCTGGGGTAAAAAAGCTTTACAAATGATATGATGTGTGGTATCATGAGTGTGACATAGGAAGTGTCGGAGTAGCTCCATGAGTTGCAAACGAAAACCCCCGGTGGGTGTGACCGGGGGTTTTCTATTCTCGTTCTAGGTCAGGTGAGCTTACTCCTGAGGCTGGCTATCAAGGTTCATCTCATGTTCAGCCATTTGCAGATGTAGTTGGCAACTATACCTGCCACAACAGAGACTAGGAAGTTAATGAGTAACTCCATATGCTGCCCCCCCTTTCTTACCCTTGAGCAGGGGTGATAGCGAACTAATTATATCACAGTTTTGTGATAGCAACAATATGTTTTCTATACATATTGTTGCTGTTTTTTTTTTAAAGTAGTAGAATAATGGTATAGGAAATATTAAAATATCATAATATTTGTGTATTAGCGGGGGAAATATATGGAAATAAAGGATATGCAGGCTTTTTATGCCATTGTTGAGGAAGGAAATATCAGCCATGCAGCTATCAGGCTGAGTATTGCCCAGCCTGCCCTGAGCCGTCAGATGAAGAAGCTGGAGACCAGCCTGGGGGTGCAGCTTTTTGAGCGGGGCAGCAGGAGGATAAGGCTTACGGATGCGGGGCAGCTTTTGTATTCCAGGGTAAAGCACATCCTGGGCATGGTGGATGGCACCCTCAGGGAGATTACGGATATCGGCTCCGGGGTGGCAGGTACTATCAAGCTGGGAACCGTTACCAGCTCCGGCGCCATGCTGATACCGCAGCTGGTGGCGGATTTTCACCGGGCCTATCCCATGGTGAATTTCAATATCTGGGAGAGTGACGGTGCCCGCATTCTGGAGCTTCTGGACAGCCATATCATAGAGCTGGCCATTACGAGAACCCAGGTGGACAGCAGCACCTATGAGTCCATCGTGCTGCCGGATGAGCCGCTGGTGCTGGCCATGCACAAGGATTTGTGCTGCTGCGGCGAGGACCCTGAGAGGATACATATCCATGAGCTGGCGGACAAGCCGCTGCTGGTGCCGCTGCGCTGGCATACGGGCTTTTTGGAGCAGTGCCAGAAGCACAAGTTTGAGCCCAACATCCTGAGTGTCAGTGACAGCCAGATTCAGAATATCCTGTGGACTCAGATGGGCATCGGCATTTCCCTGGTGCCGTTGTCGGCACGCAGCATGGTGAACTCTGACAAGGTTATTTTCAAGCATCTGGTGGAGTCCGAGATACACACCCATACGGTGGTGGCGTGGCTGAAAAACCGCACCCTGTCCAGCAGCTGTACTCATTTCCTCAATCTGTTCCGCAAGAAATATGTGAAGAAATAATCAGCTGCGGCATAAATATTAATGAATCGATAAATAAAATGCCAGGCTGGCGAACGAAATTATAACAAAGTGGCAATAAAATTATAATCAATTGATAAATGAGTGGATAAAGGAATGAGCGTGAAGGATATGAAGGGGCGCAAGGTACTGATTGTTGAGGACGAGAGGCGGATTGCCCGCTTTTTGCAGATGGAGCTGGAGCACGAGGGATGTACCACGGCTGTGGAGGATAATGGCAGCCGTGCCTGTGAGCGGCTTGCCCGGGAGGAATATGATATTGTCCTTTTGGATGTGATGCTGCCGGGGCTGGACGGCTTTTCCGTCTGCCGCAAGGTGCGGGAGTTTTCCCAGGTGCCGATTATCATGCTGACTGCCCGGGATGATATTGAGGACAAGGTGCAGGGGCTGGATATTGGGGCAGACGATTATCTTACCAAGCCTTTTGCCACGCCGGAGCTTTTGGCGCGTATGCGGGTGGTGCTGCGCAGGCAGGCGGCTGCCTCCGGCAGTGAGGTCGGGCAGGACAGCAGCGAGGAAGTCTTGTCCATCAAGAGCCTGTCCATGTATATCGCCAGGCATGAGGTCATGGTGGGAAAGGTGCCTGTTGAGCTGACCAAAAAGGAGTATGACCTTTTGGAATACATGCTGCGCAACAAGCGCACCGTGCTGAGCCGCGACCAGATTTTGTCCAACGTGTGGGGCTATGACTACATGGGGGATACCAATGTGGTGGATGTCTATATCCGTTATCTCCGGCAGAAGCTGGATGACAAATTTGGCGAGAAGTATATTCATACCATGCGGGGGGTAGGCTATGTTATCAAAGAGTAGCCGCCTGCGCTTTTTGCACAGGCTGCGGCTTTTACGCCTGTCCCGGATGCCCAGGATGCGGATTTCCGTCAAGCTGACACTGGTGTATGCGGTGCTGATGGTGGTGCTGCTTTTTGCTACCTGCGCCTTTACGGCAGTGGGGATTTATTATACCCAGTATCATCAGGTGGAAAGGGAGCTGTCCTTCAGCATTTTTGATGCGCTGCACCAGCTAAGGAATCAATTTGGCAGCGTGGAGGAGCATGTGACGGAAACCCTGCCAACGCCGCCCCATTTCAAAAATGGCGATAGGGAAAGGGAAAAACGCGTCTACATGCAGCATGACAGCATCAGGCAGGATGCGCTTTTTAACCAGGCGGAGGATGAGGCTGAGAAAAATGGCAGCGGCAAGTTGATTGTCAGCCGCAATGATATCCGGCAGAATATGGCCGAAAACATGACCTTCGGCATGGTGCCGGGGGTTTTTCTGAAGATTGCCAATGAAGGCGGCGATGTGGTGTATGACAGCGACGTGTATTCTCCCTCCCTTGCCAGGCTGCGTGAGCATATCAGGGAGCAGCCGCCCCTGTGGGCGAATCCCAATTTTCAGGTGGTGGAAATCGGCAATTTTGTGATTTATTATAAGGAAGTGCCGGTGGTTATCAACGGGGAGCCATACAGCTTGCATTTTTTCAGGACGATTACTACGGAGACCAGGCTACTGGGGCTCATTCAGCAGATTTTGCTGGTGGAAATGGTGCTGGGGCTGGTGCTGGCGCTGTTTCTGGGGTATTTTGTCAGCCAGAGGCTGCTGCAGCCTATCCGCAGCATGACGGATACGGTGAAGTCGATTGAGGTCAGCGACCTGGGAACCAGGCTGGAGGTGTCTTCCATCAAGGATGAGCTTTCGGAGCTGGCGGTGACCTTTAACCGCATGCTGGAGCGTATTCAGCAGGGCTTTGACCAGCAGCAGCGGTTTGTGTCGGATGCTTCCCATGAGCTGCGCACGCCTGTGACGGTGATAAAGGGCTATGCGGATATGCTGAGCCGCTGGGGCAGGCATGACGAGGAAACCTTGCAGGAGGGACTGGATGCCATAGGCTCCGAGGCGGAGAACATGCAGAAGCTGATTGAAAAGCTGCTCTTTCTTGCCCGTGCCGACCAGAAGCGGCAGATTCTGCACCGGGAACCGCTGGAGCTGCATGTGCTGGTGGAGGATGTGTTCAGGAAAATGCAACTGACGGCTGCTGACCATCAGCTGCAGCTTTTGGCCAATGAGCCTGCCCTGGTGCTGGCGGACAAGGTCACTATGCGGCAGATGCTGCGGATTTTTTTGGAAAACGCGGTGAAGTATACCCCGGCAGGTGGTGTTATCCGCCTGTCATCCAGCCGCTGCCATGAGGATGAAGGATATATTGAGCTGGTGATTGAGGATACAGGCATCGGCATTGCCCGGGAGGAGCAGGAGAAGATATTCCAGCGGTTCTACCGGGCGGACAGCTCCCGCACCAGGGAAGTGGGACAGCCCGGCGGCACAGGCCTGGGGCTGTCCATTGCCAAGTGGATTGCTGACCAGCATGAGATAAAAATCCGGGTGGCGAGCCAGCCGGGGGCAGGCACCAGGTTTACCCTCCTGATTCCCCTTGCGGTCTCTATTGGCCCATTCTATTCTGATGAGAATATGAAAGGCTGAAAGCTTCCATTGTGAAGATGGAAGGGAACAAATAAAATTGCATAATAAAAAATTCGTACCGGGTGCAGTGCTTTGCAACTGGTACGAATTTTGTTTTTGGGCAGGTTAGAAATGCCACAGGATGCTGGCGTTGGCGCCGATGCCCTGCTGCTTGCCGGTGTAGGCTTCCAAGCCCAGGGCAAGCTCAAGGTTCCTGCTGGCAGGAGCGGTCTTCCAGCCCAGCTCCAGGCTGCCGGCACTGGCAGTGTCGCATCCTTTCTTTGTGGGAAAAACTTAAAATATTTGAGTGCTTTCTTTTATTATCAGAGTACCATTGCTTGTTTGCCTATGCTGACAATTTTGTCCATGGTCAAGCCAGTTATGCTGACAATCTGTTCCAGGCTAAGCCTGTTTTTTAACATACTGATAATAATGGAAGTTTCTTTTTCCGCACGTCCTTGCTCGAGTCCTTGCTCGAGTCCTTGTTCGAGTCCTTGCTCGAGCCCTTGTTTGAGGCCTATACGCAGGCCATTATTAT
>JBJDWY010000134.1:27280-30005 GCA_051866255.1 Anaerovibrio sp.
ATTCCCCTTTTTCCACTATATGCACCCCCTATATATTATAACAAATCACAGGTGGCAATGCAACACTTGTTTTATGGTAAATAAAAGGCTGCCGCCTGATGAAAAATCATCAAATGCGACAGCCTTGTCTTGCTCAGGTTAGAAATGCCACAGGATGCTGGCGTTGGCGCCGATGCCCTGCTGCTTGCCGGTGTAGGCTTCCAAGCCCAGGGCAAGCTCAAGGTTTTTGCTGGCAGGAGCGGTCTTCCAGCCCAGCTCCAGGATGCCGGTATCGCCCTGGACGCTAGGGGCAGGGGCGGTAGCACTGTAGGCGCCGGTATGGATGGTGGCACTGGCAGTACCGCTGAACTCGTGCTGCCATGCCAGCCCTGCGTAGAGGCTGCTGGTGTCATCAATGCCGAAGGTGTAGCGGCAGCCCAGGCGGGTGCGGACGGAGTCGATGGCATCGAAGTCATAGACATGGCCTGTGTTCAGGGTGGCACTGCTGCCGTTCTGATGGGTGTAGAAAAGCTTGCCGTAGAAATCCACAGAATTCCTGTCAGCAACCTTCACGACCTTGCCAGCTCCCATATGCATGGCATAGTAAGTGGCGGAGTTGTCGTAGCTGAGGGAGCCTGTGCCGATATCGTCAGAATGGTAATCGTTGTTCATGCGGCCTATGCGGGCACTGCCCTCAAGGTAAAGCCCGTCATCATAGCTTTGCTTGATAATGCCGCCAATACCCCAGAAGCTGCTATCACCGTTGCCTACGGTGCCGTTATCCAGGTGGGATTCATAGCTGCCGCGGCCGTATTCAACAATCGGTCCGAAAAGCAGCTTGCCCTTGCTATTCTGTACTTCCTTGGCAAAGCCGATGCTGATATTCCAGGCCTTGGTATCAACGTAGGAGCCGGATTTCTGACGGATATTGCTGCCGCCCATGGAAGCAAAAGGTGCCATGCTGGAAGCAGAGCTGCCGGTACTGCCATACCCGTTAGTATCGTTAGCCTCGCCGGTTTCACTTGTATTGCCGTCAGCATTGCTATTGGCAATCGCCGCCGCCGCATCACCAAAGCTCCTGCCTGCTATCATATCGGAGCCGGAGTTAATGAGGGAAATGCCGGATATTTGGGTTTCCACTGGGGATTTTGCATCCTCTGTAGCACGCACCGTATCCTCTGCAGGTTCAGTGTTTTGAGTGGTATAAGCATGGGCGGTAATCTCATTGTTGGCATTGTCTACGTTGACCTGCAAATCCACATTCAGTAAGCCATCGGTGGCAACTGCCGTATCGGTGGCTAAACCATCAGCTTTCAATGTCCCTGCCTTTAAGAGAGTAATGCTGCTCTCCCCGAGAGGAACATCACTTACATTGTCCAAGTGCGCCACCAGCTTGGAATCGCTCACATCCGCTGTTTTTTTGACCTCCAGCATGGTGTTGCTTCCGTCAGCAGTCAGCCCACCAGCCCCAGCAGGGATGTAGAAATTCACCGTGGCATTATTGGCATAGAGATTGCCTTCTATTTTATGCCCTGAGCCGTAGACATTCAGGCTGCCATTGCCCTGATTGTCATTGATAGCACTACTACCAATCTCATACGACAGGGCAGAAAGATAAACATCGTTATTGACAGTGACAAAGCCACCATCTGCACTGACGAGATTTACGGTATTATCTTTAGAGTTGCCATATGTGGATAAACCACCATAAATATAGTCAGCGGTACTATTGCTGATGGTTACGCTATTGCCAGAAACTTCCCCAAAGTCGCTTTTACCACCATAAATATGGTCAGCGGTACTATTGCTGATGGTTACGCTATTGCCAGAAACGGTTCCAAAGAAGGCGTAAGCACCATAAACCTCAGTAAAGACAGGATAATCAGGGTCAGGGTTAATTATGTTGCTATTATCAATAATTACTTGGTTGTTTCGGGCGGAAAGACCACTGCCGCCAAGAACAAACTCTGTTATTGTACTGTTGGAGATGGTAACGCGATTTTTAGCCACTTCACCAGTATCAGTGTCAGCACCGTAAAGGTAATTAATTTTAGCATTATTGACACTAACGATATTGCCGGTGGCATTGCCATTGCCCTTGTTACTACCGCCGTGGACCCTATCAAAAGTGCCGCCTGTAATGGAAAAGTTATGGTTGCTGCCGGAATCATCGGAGTTAGTTGATTTGCCGAAGCCGGTAGTGGTGTTGCCAACACTGGCTATTTGCGTAATAGTTCCGTTAATGTTTTAAGTTACAGTCTGGTGTTCGGTGTTGTCAATGCCATATATAGAATCTGTACTTTCAACCAGTAAATCTTCCGCCAGGGCAATATTGCTGTTCAGCAGGCTGAGGTGCAGGGCGATGGCAGCTATCAATGCTTTCCTGCCTAGTTTAGCAGGAAATTTTCTGCCAGCCAGTGCCCCCCCGTAGTAGACTTTTGTTGTTTTCAAATCAACCATCCTTTCGTTATAAATTTTATTCTCATTTTGTATTTATCGCAATGGTTACGAGATTATTCAGTGTCAAGCTGGCAGGAACGCAAGGCAGAGAAAAAGTACCCAAAGAAAACCATTGTTGTGTCACTGCGTAAGTAATAGGAAAGGCGTGAGCTTAGTATCCGCTAGGCACAAAGGCATCACGGAACCCTGTTGCCATGAATTAGTTTCGAGGATAAATCTTTTGTATGCTAGGCGGAGGAGGGAGGCATGGTGGTTCCATGCCGACCGACGACAACAACGCAGACAA
>JBJDWY010000135.1:0-6695 GCA_051866255.1 Anaerovibrio sp.
GCTGGCTGGATAAATGCCCACAATATCCCAAGATAGGACCCCACATATCTCTGCTTTAAGTCTTTCTTTGTCAAATTCCACAAAAGTCCCCTGTTATGCCATAAAGAGGCAACAAACTCATAAAAATTCCTTACATAATACAAAACATCCATACCTCGTTTCATTCCAGCTTATATGCTGCGAATTTCACTATCTAAAGTGTCAGTACCTTCATTACACCAACAATCCATTTTTCCCTATAAACATGCCCTCGCCCCAGCATTGCTGAAGCTTTCCTTATCTACGGATTTTAATGGTGAGATCTGCCTATAGCTCTGTACATATACCACATATCTACGTTATACCTCCCATAGGAATTTATTTCATCCGCTTCCACTACATAGACAACACATTTTTCTGCAAACATTATAGTTGTTTATCTCTGGTAATAATCAACAGTCTCCCGATAACACTTTTTCCAACTAAACAACCGTGCTCGTTTTACAATCTTCTCAGCAGAAAAACCTTCAAAAATTGCTCTAGATATACCACAACATATATCCTCCTCAGACAACGGGTCAATATATATTCCAACACCTCCAGCAACTTCTGGCATGGATGAAACACTAGAAGTTACCACCTGAGTCCCTACTGCCATAGCTTCTAACACCGGTAATCCAAAACCTTCATATAAAGATGGATATACCATAGCCTTAGCTTTAGCATACAAAGCCGGCTTTAAACTTTCAGGAATATATCCTGTGAACAAAATATCATCTTTATATTTTGATATTTCAGCTTCTTTATAAATATCTTCACTAAGCCACCCTTTTCCACCTGCTAGAACCAATTTTAAGTCATCTTTTTCTTTGGACTTATACATATTAAATGCTTTTATAAGTCTTTGGACATTTTTTCTAGGCTCTATCGTTCCCACAAAAAGAATATAATTATCAGGAATATTCCATTCTTCTGATATTGTTTTCTCATCAGCCTCATTTAAAGAATAACCATAATACCTGTCATCTACACCTAAATAAGTAACATGCACCTTATTTTCAGGAACTTTCCACATATCAATGATTTCTTGCTTAGAACTATTTGAAACGGTCAGTATAGCATCAGCATTTTTCATGCGATTAGAAAATAACCTAAATAAAGCCACCCTCTCCCAAGGGTGATACTGAGCATAAACTTTACAAGACATATCATGAACTGTAACTACTCTTTTTCCTTTAAAACAATGTGGAATATAGTTAGGTTGATGATACACATCATATTTTCCATATCTACTCAAAAAATCAAAGGGCAGTAATTGTTCGTATCTATAATTTTTCGGAGATATGACATTTATATTCTTACTTTTGGGTATAACATCAGGATTATGTGATATAACCGTAACTTCATGCCTATTATCTGCTACAAATTCCTGTAATAACTGATATGCATAATTACCAATTCCAGCAGGATTTTTTGTTATACATATCCCATCAAATAATACCTTCACAATAATCCTCCCAACAAAATCATTATTTATATAACCCGGACATATAATTTATCAATAATCTTCTAAATACACTGTTCCCAAATCTCTCCGCATTTTTCCTGCATGCCTCGCAGGATATGCTCACCTGCTCAAAATGCTCCACAGCCTCTTTTATGCTCTCCACGGTCTGCGCCTCAAAGAACATCCCTGTAGCATCAGCAGCTCCCTGCCCATAGCCACGCACAGTCTCCAATGCACCGCCCCTGCCATAAGCAATAACAGGTGTGCCACATGCCTGCGCCTCCACCGGCGTTATGCCAAAATCTTCCTCTGCGGCAAAGACAAATGCCCTGGCATGCTGCATGTATTTTCTCAGCACATCATCAGGCTGATACCCCAGCAGCTGCACATTCTCACCGGCAATCTCCTGAATTTTCTTGAAGTCAGGCCCATCACCGATAACCACCAGCTTCCTGCCCGGCATCTCATTGAATGCCTCCACTATCAGCTTCACCTTTTTGTATGGCACCATGCGTGAAGCAGTAAGATAATAGTCATCCTTATCCTCACAGTATTCAAAGGCTTCCACATCCACTGGCGGATAAATCACCTCTGCCTCCCTGCCATATACCTTTTTGATGCGCCTGGCAATAAATTTTGAATTGGCAATAAAATAATCAACACCATTGGCAGTGCGATAATCCCACAAGCGCATGTAGTGCAGGACAGCTCTTGCCAGCCAGCCTTTGCTGCCCCTGTCCATGCCGGATTCCTTCAGATACTGGTGCTGCAAATCCCAGGCATACCGCATAGGTGAATGAACATAGCATATATGCACCTGATCGGGACCTGTCAATATACCTTTTGCCACCGCGTGGGAGCTGGAAATCACCAGGTCATAGCCGGACACATCCAGCTGCTCTATGGCAATTGGCATCAAGGGCAGATACGACCTGTATTTTTTCCTTGCCAAAGGCATCCTTTGAATAAATGTGGTCTTCGGCAACTTCCCCTGCAAAAATCCTCTATCCTCATCTGGCAGAAAATCACAGACACAGAACAAATCCGCCTGGGGAAAGCATTTTAGCAGCTGCTCCAGCACCTTTTCTGAACCTGCATAAGTAACCAGCCATTCACATACAATAGCAACCTTCACAGCCTTTGCAACCTTCACAGCCTTGGACCTCCTGGCAACCTCATCAGCCTCAGCTATCTTAGCAACCTTCATGCCTGCTCTTACCCTTTCCGCCCATATACGTCATCAAAGCGAATAATATCATCATCACCAAGATACTTGCCATTCTGCACCTCTATAATCGTTAGTGGCATCTTGCCGGGATTTTCCAGCCTGTGCTTTGTGGCTATCGGTATATAGGTACTTTCATTTTCTTTAAAGATTACCGTCTTGTCATCCAATGTCAGCTTGCCTGTACCCTGCAGCACCGTCCAGTGCTCGCTTCTATGGTAGTGCATCTGCAAGCTCAGTTTTTCGCCCGGATTGACCGTGATTTTCTTTACCCGGTAGCCATCCCCCTCGGACAGGGTTGTGCTCTGCCCCCATGGCCGGTAGGCGGTGATGTTTTCCTGCACCTCCTGCCTCTCGGCAGCTTTCAGCTTGTTGACAATCTCCTTCACCTGCTGGCTGCGGCCTTTCTCGCAAATCAGCAGCGCATCGGGAGTATCCGCCACAATCAGGTTATTCACGCCAATGATGCATATCAGCCGTTCCCTGCCGATAATCAGGTTGTCATGGGCATCAGCTGCCACCAGCTCACCGATAACTCTGTTGCCATCTTCCTCCGGCACGGTTTCTACTATGGCATCGAAGCTGCCCACATCATTCCAGTACACATCATCCATCAGGCAGACCTGCATGTTGCCTGCCTTTTCCGCCACCGCATAGTCCAGGGAAATATTCGGCATATCCTGAAAATCCCTGACCAGCTCATCATAGCCCCGGGCAACCAGCTCATATATATCCGAGGCATTTTTTGCCAGCTCCGCCAGCATCACCGCAGGAGTAAAAGCAAACATGCCCGAGTTCCAATAGTACCTGCCCGATGCCACATACTGCTCTGCCAAGCTCTTATTGGGCTTTTCCTTGAAGGCTTCCACATGGTAGCAGCAATCTGACTGCTGCGCACCGCACATGATATAGCCGTAGCCAGTTTCCGGCTGCACAGGCTTGATGCCGATAGTGACGATGGCTCCTGTTCCTTCGCAGTTTTCCCTTACCTTTTTAACAACCGCCTGGAACCTTTCCACCGGCTCGATGATGTGGTCAGATGGTGTCACAAAGATGCACTCGTCTTCCCGCGCCCCCAGCTTTTCCTGGCAGAAGACCGTGGCCAGCGCAATGGCAGGTGCAGTGTTCCTGCCCTCCGGCTCACAGATGATATGACAGTCCTTCAGGCCAATCTCGCTCATCTGTGACTTCACATGGTAGTAATAGTCATTGTTCGTCACAATAACCATGTCCCTTGCCTTCACCATCCCCAGAAACCTGCCTGCCGTCTTCTGCAAATATGAAGTATCATCACTTATTTTGAGAAACTGCTTGGGGTAATCAGCCCGTGAAAGAGGAAACAGCCTTGTGCCGCTGCCCCCTGCCAAAATGACAATCTTCATACATCAATACGCTCCTTTGCGACTTATCACTGTAGTAAAAGTCTTTATCAAATATTTTATATCCAGCCAGATGCTCCAATTGCGGACATACCATGTATCCATGGCTACCCGTTCCTCATAGGTGGTATCGCTCCTGCCGCTGGTCTGCCACATGCCGGTAATCCCCGGCCGTACCATGTAGTATTCCCGGATGTTCTTGCCGTATTTTGCTATTTCGGCACGGACAATCGGCCTTGGCCCCACCAGGCTCATTTCCCCCCGTAGCACATTGAACACCTGAGGCAGCTCATCCAGGCTGGTTTTCCTGAGAAAAGCCCCCAGCCTCGTTACCCTCGGGTCATTGGTCAGCTTGAAGCTGTCCTCCCATTCCCTGCGAGCGGCTGCATTTACCGACAAATACTGTATGAGCACCTTGTCAGCATCCGGCACCATGGTCTGAAACTTGTAGCAGGGAAACTCCCTGCCATTCCTGCCCACGCGCCTGTGGGCAAAGAAAATCCTGCCCTTGTTGTCAATCCCCACCAGAATGGACAGCACCAGCAAAACCGGCAGTATAGCCAGTGTCCCTGCCAGGGTAAGCACCATATCAAAAACAAACTTCACCAGCCGATTTACCCTGCGGGAAAGATTGTTCTTGCTCTTGATAACCGTCAGCTGCTCCACAAACAGGGTGCTGATTTCCACACTTCCAAGGGGGATGCCCACCAGATTGGGAGTGAATAAAATCGTGTCCGTCAAATGCTGCACCGAATACAGAAGCTTTTTCATGCCTTCCTCCGGCAAGCCGGGCGCAGCAATAATCAGGGTATGAATATTTCGCTCCTGAATGACACGGGCCGCATCCTCAAAGCCTCCCAGCAACGGATATTTTCTGGGAAGGCTTTCGGATATGGGATGATCATCCAGAATGCCTGCTACCTGATAGCAGTAGCAGGGATCCTTTTCCAAAGCAGATAGCAGCCTCTCCGCGGTTTTCCCTGCACCAATGAGCAAAATCTGCTCCCTGAATACAGCCACATGCCGCAGAAGCTTGCTAATAGCTACCCTGCCCAGGAAAATATACAGCAGGAAGGACAGCAGGAAGCAACAGGCATAGTATCTCGACACCTGCATGCTGTTGCGCATGAGGAAAATCACCATGACATACATCAGAAAGCCGAAGCTGCTTCCTTTGAACACATCCCTTGCCACATCCAGGGAAGGCCTGTTGAACCTGTAGCTGTCCGACATAAACATAAACAGTAAAAACATGCACGGTATATACACATACTGATAATCCCAGGGCAGCAGCATGGCAAGACTCGCCTCCAGGCGAAATACGCTTTGCAGCCACAGGGCAGTCTTTTCCGCCAGCACTATGCAAATATAATCCATAAGGATGTGCATGCCCACCATAATCTGATGGTTATGCCGCCTGACAATTCTTCCCAATATATTCTCCAAAGATAAATTCTCCCCAAATAGAACAATTTATATATCCATATGTCTATTATGCTAGCACAATAAACCTCTGCTAGCAAGATATTTTTAACAAAAAAGATAAAAAATTTAACAATCGCAATAAAATAGCCATTGCTATCAACGGTTTATCTTCAGCATTGACAGGCTTTTGCCCAACAAAAAACTCCTGACCAGCTAGAAGCCAATCAGGAGTTAACCCAAAAGTACAAAACTAAGATACGAAAAATATTCTGTTTTTCCTGCCTTACTTGGCAGCCTTGATTTTGCTCTCGGTGCCGTTCAGGAGCCTTTCAATATTGCTCTTGTGGCGGTAGATGATGAACACTGCCGCAATCAGCCCTAAAATCAAAAACTCCGTATGGAGCCCAAAGAACAGCGTCAAAATCGGCACCAGTGCCGCACCCACAATGGAGCCCAGGGACACATAGCCCGTAAAATAAACAATGGCAAACCATACTGCAAAGACAATCAAAGTAACCAGCGGCATAAGGGCCGCAATAACCCCCAGTCCCGTGGCTACCCCCTTGCCTCCCTTGAAGGAAAGGAACACGGACCATGAATGGCCGGCAATGGCCAGGATGCCGCACAGCACACCTGCCAGCTCGCTGCCCCCCAGGTGAAGACCAAGATAGGCACTGATTGCCCCCTTCAAAAAGTCCAGCACAAAGATGCTGATGCCGCCAGCCTTGCCGATGGTACGCCAGGCGTTGGTGGCACCGATATTCTTGCTGCCATGCTGGCGCAAATCCACGCCCCAGATGGCCTTGCCCAAAATCAGCCCGTTAGGAATGGAGCCTAAAATATAGCTTATGGCAGCTGCCACAACAAAATCCAGCATTTTAGTAATCCTCCTCCTCTTTGCGGCCACGGACAATCAGCTTCAACGGCGTTCCCTCAAAGCCGAAGCTTTCCCTCAGGCGATTTTCCAGGAAACGCAGGTAGGAAAAATGCATCAGCTCCGGATCATTGACGAAGATGATGAACTTCGGCGGCTGAATGTCCGCCTGGGTCATGAAGAATATCTTCAGCTGCTTGCCCCGATGGGACGGCGGCGGATTGACAGACACGGCATCCCGGATGAGCTCGTTCAGCACGCTGGTCTGAATGCGCATGGACTGCTGGTCAGCCACATACTTTACCA
>JBJDWY010000136.1:0-6659 GCA_051866255.1 Anaerovibrio sp.
TTAAAGAGTATCAGGGCATGTACCATTCGCATGGCACTGAGACGCGCCTCGGTGCGCGGCGGGTGATATGCCAGTGGCATATCACCCAGCACAAGACAACTGCAATGCGTTGTCTTGTGCTGCGACGTCGCAAGCCGTAGGCGAAGCGAGAGCTTAGCATCCGCTAGGCGTGGATAGTAGCGCGAGCGTGCCTGCGATGGTACTGCCCTGGTGCTCTATAAAAAGGTCTGACCGTAAATTTATACACAACAATGCAAAAAAGTGACCGCCCATTGGAATATTTTCTGATATTTTTCTGACAGCTCCCCTGCACTAATCAATAAAACTTACATACATCGCCAAAGTAACGATCAAGCACTACGACAAACTGAAATTTTTTCTCTTGACTTATTGACTTTTTGACGAAAAGGTTTTATTATAATACTTGCAGTTAGCACTCAGCCAAAAAGAGTGCTAACAACGAAAAAGTTTAAATCCATCTAAATTTTTTAGGAGGCAGAAAAATATGATTAGACCATTGGGTGACAGAGTTGTGATTGAGGTTGCAGAGGCAGAGACCAAGACTGCCAGCGGCATTATCCTGGCTGATACTGCCAAGGAGAAGCCTATGAAGGGCGTTGTTGTAGCTGTAGGTCCTGGCGAGTACAAGGAGGGCAATCGCGTGCCTATGGATGTAAAGGTTGGCGATGCAGTAATCTACTCCAAGTACGCAGGTACCGAGGTCAAGGTTGATGGCAAGGATTATCTGGTGGTTCGTCAGAGCGACATCCTGGCTGTAGCTGAGTAATCAGGCCAATTGGTTTTGTAATTAAAAAGCAGCTGCCTATAGCAAAAAAGCTGCAATATCTATATATCTGGAGGTAATTCTAAATGGCAAAGCAGATTTTATTTGATGAAGAAGCACGCCGTGCATTGGGCAAGGGCGTTGATGCATTGGCAAACGCAGTAAAGGTTACCCTTGGTCCAAAGGGCCGCAACGTGGTTCTGGACAAGAAGTTTGGTGCTCCTACCATCACCAACGATGGCGTTACCATCGCCCGTGATATTGAGCTGGAGGATCCATTTGAGAACATGGGTGCACAGCTGGTGCGCGAGGTTGCTACTAAGACCAACGACATTGCCGGTGACGGTACTACCACTGCAACCCTTTTGGCACAGGCTATGATTCATGAGGGCATGAGGAACGTAGCTGCCGGTGCAAACCCGATGGTACTGAAGAAGGGCATTGAGACTGCTGTAAAGACTCTGGTAGAGGAAATCAAGTCCGTATCCAAGTCCGTAAACAGCAAGTCCGAGATTGCCCAGGTTGCAACTATTTCCTCCGCTGACGAGGAAATCGGCCATTATATTGCTGATGCTATGGAGAAGGTTGGCAAGGAAGGCGTTATCACCGTTGAGGAGTCCAAGGGCATGGAGACCAGCCTGTCCGTAGTAGAGGGCATGCAGTTTGACCGCGGCTATATCTCCCCTTACATGGTAACTGATACCGACAAGATGGAAGCCGTTATGGATAATCCATATATCCTGATTACCGACAAGAAGATTTCCACCATCAACGAGATTCTGCCAATCCTTGAGCAGGTTGTCAAGATGGGCAAGGAGCTGGTAATCATTGCCGAGGATCTGGATGGCGAGGCTCTGGCTACCATCGTTGTAAACAAGCTCCGCGGTACCTTCAAGGCTCTGGCTGTCAAGGCTCCTGGCTTTGGCGATCGCCGCAAGGCTATGCTGGAGGATATTGCTATCCTCACCGGCGGCCAGGTTATTTCCGAGGAAGTTGGCCGCAAGCTGGACAGCGTAACCATCGAGGACCTGGGCCGTGCCCGTCAGGTACATTCCTCCAAGGAGAATACCACTATTGTTGACGGCATGGGCGACAAGGATGCTATCGCTGCCCGCGTTGAGATGATCAAGAAGCAGATTGCTGACACCACCTCCGACTTTGACAAGGAGAAGCTGCAGGAGCGCCTTGCCAAGCTGTCCGGCGGCGTAGCTGTTATCGAAATCGGTGCTGCTACCGAGGTAGAGATGAAGGACAAGAAGTATCGCGTAGAGGATGCCCTGAACGCTACCCGTGCTGCTGTTGAGGAAGGTATTGTTGCCGGCGGCGGCACCACCTTCATTGACATTCTTCCTGCTTTGGACAAGCTGGAGGCAGAGGGCGATGTAAAGACCGGTATCAACATAGTGCGCCGTGCTATTGAGGAGCCAGTTCGTCAGATTGCCAGCAATGCAGGCAAGGAAGGTTCCGTAGTTGTTGCCGAGGTTAAGAATGCAGGTATCGGCGTTGGCTACGATGCAGCCAAGGATGAGTATGTGAACATGATTGAGGCAGGTATCGTTGACCCTGCCAAGGTTACCCGTTCTGCCCTGCAGAATGCAGCCAGCATTGCAGCTATGGTGCTCACCACTGAGACTCTGGTTGCTGATAAGCCTGCTCCTGAGGGTGCAGCTCCTGCTGCTCCTGCCATGGGCGGCATGCCTGGCATGATGTAATATGCATTGTATGCCGATGGCAGTCTGCTGCTTGAGGTTGTAATGGCATTGAGGAAAGATGCGTCCTATCCGCGTGAGCGGGTAGGGCGTTTTTTCGTGCAGTATTTTGGCGTTAATGGATAGTGCCTCAGCTTGAGAAAATTTTATTGACTAAACCCTTGTTATAGACTAGAATAATGGAAGCTGGCTGTTATGTGCAGTTTTCGCTTTGTCCTGGGCGATGGCTGCGGCAGCCGGGAAAAGGCTTGTATGTGGGTGGCTTTTGAGGCTGGTTCATGTACGGGTTTAGCGCATGGTCTTGGGCCGCTGCATGTGCGGCGCAAGATGACGAGGATGGAGGTTGTCGATGTATCAGCGGATGCCTCCCGGTGGGATGCCCCATCGTCAGCAGCTGTCAAAGCCCCCGGGTGACTGAGGGGACAAAGCAGTGGGCACGGGCAGGTCAGGACTTCAGGCAGGCTGCCTGATGGCGGATTGGATTTTGTAGCTGTCACGGCAGCAGATTTGGAGGTTTTATTTATGTGTGGTATTGTTGGTTATGTAGGCGACAAGCAGGCGGCAAGGTTTTTGATTGAGGGCTTGACCAAGCTGGAGTATCGCGGCTATGATTCCGCCGGTATTGCCGTATACAATGGCGATACGGATGCCATCCGCGTGGAAAAGAGCGTTGGCCGCCTGGCAGAGCTGGAGAAGAAGATTGATGGCAATGTGCCGGTGGGCTGCATGGGTATCGGCCATACCCGCTGGGCAACCCATGGCGGTCCTTCTGACCTGAATTCTCATCCTCATACTGACTGCACCGGTGATTTTGCCGTGGTGCACAACGGTATTATTGAGAATTATCTGGCTTTAAAGGAAGAATTAATTGAGGCCGGCCATGTATTCAAGTCTGAGACTGATACCGAGGTGCTGCCTCATCTTCTGGAGACCTACTATGAGGGGGACTTCGAGGCAGCTGTTCGCAAGGTGCTGCGCCGCATTGAGGGCTCCTACTCCATCGTGTTCATGTCCAAGGCTGACCCTGATACCCTGATCTGCACCAAGCAGGACAACCCGTTGGTTATCGGCTTGGGTGAAGGGGAGAACTTCATTGCTTCCGATATTCCGGCGATTATCGCTCGTACCCGCCGTACCTATATCATCAATGACGGTGAGGTGGCTGTGGTGAAGAAGGACTCCGTCTGGATTACCAACCGCCGGGGCGAGCCTATTACCAAGAAGGTGTTTGAGGTCAACTGGAATGCCGAGGCTGCCGAGAAGGGCGGCTATGAGCATTTCATGCTGAAGGAAATCCACGAGCAGCCGAAGGCTGTCCGTGATACCCTGTCCGGCCGTATTGCCAAGGATGACAGTGCTGTTATCCTGGACGAGCTGAAGTGGACAGAGGAATACGTAAATTCCTTCTCCAAGGTGTTTATTATTGCCTGCGGCACTGCTTATCATGCAGGCCTGGTGGGCAAGTATTATATCGAGAACCTGGCCAGGGTGCCGGTTGAGGTGGATATTGCCTCCGAGTTCCGCTACAGGAAGCCGATTATTGATGACAATACCCTGACCATCGTAGTCAGCCAGTCCGGTGAGACCATCGATACCCTGGCTGCCCTGAAGGAAGCAAAGCGCCTGGGTTCCAAGACCATGGCTGTTACCAACGTGGTGGGCTCCTCCATTGCCCGTGAGGCGGATCAGGTGGTCTACACCTGGGCAGGTCCTGAGATTGCCGTGGCTTCCACCAAGGCATACACCACCCAGCTGATTGTCATGTTCCTTTTGGGTGCCTACATGGCAGGCCTTCGTGGCACTGTGGAGGAGAGCCGCATGAAGGAGCTTCTGGGCAAGCTGCGCAACATTCCTGCCCAGATCAGCGAAACCCTTGAGGATGTGGACCCTATCAAGGCGTTTGCCCAGCAGTACGGCTACAATGATGATGTGTTCTTCCTGGGCCGTGCCCTGGACTACCATGTGGCCTTGGAGGGCTCCCTGAAGCTGAAGGAGATTTCCTATATCCATGCGGAGGCTTATGCGGCAGGCGAGCTGAAGCACGGCACCCTGGCGCTGATTACCCGTGGTATTCCTGTGGTGGCACTGGCTACCCAGAGAAGCGTCTATGAGAAGACTTTGAGCAATATTAAGGAAGTAAAGGCTCGTGATGCAGTGGTTATCGGGGTTGCCGCCAAGGGGGATACTGAGCTGCACAAGTATACGGACCATGTTATCTTCGTGCCGGAGACGGACGAGCTGCTGATTCCGCTGCTGACTGTGCTGCCGCTGCAGCTGCTGGCTTATTACACCGCCCTTACCCGTGGCTGCGATGTGGACAAGCCTAGAAACCTTGCCAAGTCCGTTACCGTTGAGTAATTTACCATAAAATATGACGGTCCCTGTGAGGCTGATGGCTTTCCGGGGACTGTTCTTTTTTGCAGAAAAAAATTGACAAGTGACAGAGTTTGTACTAGTATAGTAACAATATCTGCGGATATAATTCGGTTAAAGGAGCCTGATGCATGTCGGGCATTAGTTTAATATTTTATAGAAAGTAGGGATTAAGTTGGCATTCTATTTCAGTGAACCATCTCATACCTTTGGCGAGTACCTGCTGGTACCTGGTTATTCTTCGGATCAGTGCATTCCGGCGAATGTTTCCTTGAAGACTCCATTGGTAAAGTTCAAGAAGGGTGAGGAACCGAAGATTTCCATGAACATTCCGATGACCTCCGCCATCATGCAGTCTGTATCTGATGACCGCATGGCAGTGGCATTGGCACGTGAGGGCGGTGTTTCCTTTATCTATGGTTCCCAGACTATTGAGGAAGAAGCTGCTATGGTAGCCAGGGCCAAGAATTTCAAGTCCGGCTTTGTGGACAGTGATTCCAATATCACCCCTGAGACTACGATTGCAGAGATTTTGGCACTGAAGGAGAAGACCGGCCATTCCACTATGGCAGTAACCGAGGACGGCACTCCTACTGGCAAGCTGCTGGGCATCGTTACCAGCCGCGATTACCGGGTTACCCGCATGAGCCCTGATACTCCTGCCAAGGAGTTCATGACTCCTTTTGAGAAGCTGGTCTATGCCAGTGCAGACACCACCCTGTCCGAGGCAAATGACATCATCTGGGACAACAAGCTGAACATGCTGCCTTTGATTGATGATAACCAGCGCCTCCGCTACATGGTATTCCGCAAGGATTATACTGACAACAAGGAAAACGAGCTGGAGCTGATTGATGAGAAGAAGCGTTACATCGTAGGCGCAGGTATCAATACCCGTGACTATGCAGAGCGTGTGCCTGCCCTTTTGAAGGCTGGTGCCGATGTATTGTGCGTTGATTCATCCGAGGGCTTCTCCGAGTGGCAGCGCATTACCCTGAAGTACATCCATGAGAATTTCGGCGAGGATGTGAAGGTGGGTGCCGGTAACGTAGTTGACCGTGAGGGATTCATGTTCCTGGCCAAGGCAGGTGCGGACTTTATCAAGGTTGGTATCGGCGGCGGTTCTATCTGCATCACCCGTGAGACCAAGGGTATCGGCCGCGGCCAGGCTACTGCCCTGATTGATGTGTGCGCAGCCCGTGATGAGTATTATGAGGCTACCGGCATCTACATCCCGGTATGCTCCGATGGCGGTATTGTCCATGACTACCACATGACCCTGGCACTGGCTATGGGTGCTGACTTCATGATGCTGGGACGTTATTTCTCCCGCTTTGATGAGAGCCCGACGGATGTTGTGAAGATTAATGGCACCTACTACAAGGAGTATTGGGGCGAGGGCTCCAACCGCGCCCGCAACTGGCAGCGTTATGATCTGGGCGGTGCCAAGAAGCTGTCCTTTGAGGAAGGCGTTGACTCCTATGTGCCTTATGCCGGCAGCCTGAAGGACAATGTGGGCATTACCCTGAGCAAGATTCGTTCTACCATGTGCAACTGCGGTGCCTTGAGCATTCCTGAGCTGCAGGAGAAGGCTCGGCTTACCCTGGTGTCCTCTACCAGCATCGTGGAGGGCGGCTCCCATGATGTTATTCTCCGTGACAGCATCAATAGATAAATTTCAGTTTTTCGTGGTGCTTGATTGTTACTTCGAGCATATACTGATGACGTAATTTGATACTTCGTGGACTCTGTTCAGACATTATAAAGGGACAGGTAGCGGCAGTACCCATAGA
>JBJDWY010000137.1:0-6564 GCA_051866255.1 Anaerovibrio sp.
ACCTACATGAATGGCAATTTTAACACGTGCATGGGAAAACTCAAAATGAAACACCCGCCTCACGATGGCAGACACACCTTTGCTTCACTCATGGACAGTGCCGGAGCAAATGATGTATGTATCAAATTGATTATGTGACACAGTATGAAGGACGACACCACTAAGGAAACTTACATCCATAAGACTTTAGAAGAACTTCTTGCAGAAGTGAACAAGATATAAAACAATAAATCGAGACTGATTTCTGGATACACTTATGATGTTTCTTATGATTAACATTACACTCATATTCAGCCTGAATCATCTTGAAAAACAACGAATGAAAAGCTTCAAAAAGCATCCAGAATCAGCAAAAACGAGTGTATACCGCCCGTATATTACTTGTGTACCACGTGTATATAACGACCTCAAAATAACGTAAATTATATCTACTTATGAATATTCTGACAATTCTTTTCCGTTTCAACGCATAAAGAAAAGTCCCATAAACACTGGGTTTACAGGACTTATCAATGTCTTATATTATCTTAGACATTCGTGATTAGCAAACGCCCTGAGCCAGCATAGCGTCAGCAACCTTCAGGAAGCCTGCAATGTTGCAGCCTACCAGCAGGTCGCCCTCATGGCCGTACTCCTTGGCACAGCGCTTGGAGTTCTCATAGATGTCAGCCATGATGTTCTTCAGCTTGTTGTCAACTTCCTCGAAGGTCCAGCTGTAACGCATGGAGTTCTGAGCCATCTCCAAGGCAGATACTGCAACACCGCCGGCATTGGCAGCCTTGGCAGGAGCGAACAGAACATTGTTGTTCTGGAGGTACTCAATAGCATCCAGGGTGGAAGGCATGTTGGCACCCTCGCCTACAGCCTTTACGCCGTTAGCAACCAGAGCCTTAGCAGACTCCAGATCCAGTTCCTGCTGGGTAGCGCATGGCAGGGCAATATCGCATGGAATAGTCCAGATGCCCTTGCAGCCCTCATGGTACTCAGCAGATGGCTTCACATCAACATACTCCTTGATGCGGCCGCGGCGCACTTCCTTGATCTCCTTCACGAGAGCCAGGTCAATGCCGTCCTTGTCATATACATAGCCGTTAGAATCGGAGCATGCCACAACCTTGGCACCGAATTCCTGAGCCTTCTCGATAGCATAAGTAGCAACGTTGCCGGAGCCGGAGATAACCACGGTCTTGTCCTTGTAGTCAAAGCCTGCATCAGCCAGCATCAGCTTGGTGAAGTACAGGAGGCCATAGCCGGTAGCCTCGGTACGGGCCAGGCTGCCGCCATAGTTCAGGCCCTTGCCGGTCAATACACCTGCATCATAAGCATTGCGGATGCGCTTGTACTGGCCATAGAGGTAGCCAATCTCACGACCGCCTACACCGATATCACCAGCAGGTACGTCAGTATTCAGACCGATATGACGGCACAGCTCAGTCATAAAGCTCTGGCAGAAACGCATGATTTCAGCATCAGACTTGCCCTTTGGATCGAAGTTGGAACCGCCCTTGCCGCCGCCGATTGGCAGGGTAGTCAGGGAGTTCTTGAACACCTGCTCAAAGCCAAGGAACTTGATGATGCTCAGATTTACGGATGGATGGAGGCGCAAGCCGCCCTTGTAAGGTCCAATGGCACTGTTGAACTGTACACGATAGCCCTTGTTTACATGTACCTTGCCTGCATCATCAGTCCAAGGAACCCGGAACATTACAACGCGCTCAGGCTCTACGATACGCTCGAGAATAGCTGCCTGCTGATACTTAGGATTCTTCTCCAAAACAGGAGCGATAGAAGTCAGAACCTCTTTTACAGTATTGTGGAACTCGGTCTCGCCTGGATTTTCAGCCTGAACCTTTGCGATGATTTCTTCAACATAACTTGCCAAGATAATATACCTCCAATTAATAACAAATGAAATAACAATTCCTATGTATACAAAAAACATTCTATATCATTTTTGTATACAACACACAGCAAAATTATTATACTACAAATTTAATGTTTTTCAATAGTAAATGAAATGTATACATTATTCAATTAGCCATATATTTTATTTATGGAACAATAAAAGGACGCAACACCTGCCCCGCCAGGACAGATACCACGCCCCTATTCATTCAACGTTGCAACACTCAATCAGATATAACCAGTTATAATCAGATATGCAGACATGTCCACTAAAGCCCTCAGCCCCGCAAATCGTGCAGCAGGGACATCTTCATCTCATAATAATCAGGGCTCATGTCCAGATAATGCTTATGAGGGTTCTCAAAGCGCTGCTCCTCCTGCCAGATTTCCTTGTCCAGCTGCTGCTTCACATAGGCGCGGATTTCCTCCAAATCACGTTTTGGCTGGACGCGCCTGCCATCCTTCACCACCATCTGCTGCAGCTCCTTCACCGTGCAGTTCTCAAAGAAGCGGTTCTTCCACGGCTTCTCAGGGTCCACATAACGATACGGCTTGGACATGTCAACTACTTCATCAAAACCGGCAATCAGGTCAGCCACCGCGTAACCCTCCTCACCGTAGATGCGGTACACCCGCTTGAAGCCCGGGTTGGTAATCTTCTCCACCGCCTCGGAAACCTTGATGCGGGGAACGTACCTGCCCTCATACTCTACGGCAGCAATCTTGTACACCGCCCCAAAGACAGGATCACTCTTAGCGGTAATCAGCCGCTCGCCTACGCCAAAAGCATCAATCTTCCCCCCCTGCCTGAGGATAGAGGTAATAGTATACTCATCCAGGCTATTGGAAACCACAATCTTGCAATCCTCCAGTCCTGCCTCGTCCAGCATCTTCCGTACCTTTTTGGAAAGATATGCCAAATCGCCGGAATCGATGCGGATACCCTTCAGCCTCTTGCCCATAGGCTCCAGCACTTCCTTGGCCACCCTGATAGCAGCCGGAATACCGGAATGAATAACATCGTAGGTGTCCACCAGCAGGACAGTGGCATCAGGATAAACCTCCGCATACTTTTTAAAAGCAGTATACTCATCCTGATAGAACATCACCCAGCTGTGAGCCATGGTGCCGCTGACAGGAATGTTGAACTTCTGCCCTGCCAGCACCGTTGCCGTGCCTACAGCCCCGGCAATATACGCCGCCCTGGCACCATAGACAGCAGCATCCATGTTGTGGGCCCTGCGGGCACCGAAATCCGACACGGCCCTGCCATCTGCCGCCCGGACGATGCGGCTGGTCTTGGTGGCAATCAGGGACTGGTGATTGACCAGTGCCAGAAGGGCAGTTTCCACCAGCTGGGCATCAATCAAAGGCGCTACCACCGTCACACATGGCTCATTGGGATACATGACCGTCCCCTCCGGAAAAGCATAAAGGTCACCGGAAAAGTGAAAGTCCTTCAGATATGCCAAAAATTCCCCGGAAAACAGATTGAGTGACTCAAAATAGGCAATATCCTCCTCCGTAAAGTGCATATTCTCCACATATTCAATCATCTGCTCCAGCCCTGCAAAAATCGCAAAGCCGCCCTCATCAGGATTTTTGCGGTAAAAAATATCAAAAATAACCCTCGGCTGGGTCTCATGGTGGGCAAAATAGCCGTTAGCCATGGTCATCTCATACAAATCCATCATCATGCTGATATTGCGGGTGGAAAATTGTGTCATATTGCTTCGCCTCTTATCTCCTACTCATCTCATACTCACAACTGCCCTGTATCACTGCTCTGCATTTCAACAAGCTG
The DNA here is from genome assembly GCA_051866255.1 of Anaerovibrio sp. GTDB lineage: Bacteria > Bacillota > Negativicutes > Selenomonadales > Selenomonadaceae > Anaerovibrio. The sequence goes on from JBJDWY010000137.1 coordinate 3,710, forward strand.
TATTGTTTCTACTATACACTTTTTATGAAATTTATGCAACAAATTCACAGCCGTTAAAAAATCTATAATTTTTGCTTGCAATTTACTCAAAGTAAGCGTATAATATCTTCCTGTCGGGATGTAGCACAGTTTGGTAGCGCGCATCGTTCGGGACGATGAGGTCGCAGGTTCGAATCCTGTCATCCCGACCAGAATTGTATAATTAAAAGGCATTGCCGTGAGGCGATGCCTTTTTTCGTTGCTTGCTTTTTATTTTTATGAGTTGCACCTGCCTTAATGGCGTGCTCTTGCTATCCGCAAATATTGAATCGGGAAAGCCATGACGGCAAAGCTTTTTACCTTGAGCTGCCCGCTGCAGTTCTAAAATGCCAGCAGTGTCACTGTAGAATTGTGAAAAACATTATGTATGCCATCTGCAGGCTGCTGCACATCATTTGCAGGTGAAAAATTCACCGGGAAAAACTCCCCGGCAGAATACATGCCCAGCAGTGATACCTGCTCCCCAAACTGCGCCGTCAGGCTCCCCAGCTCTGCCGCTTTCCTGGGCCCCATTGCCATATATCTTGTCAGGCAGGAGGTCACCAGCAGGGTATTCAGGCCCCTTTCCCTGACCTGCCTGGCAGTCCTGCCAATAATATCCTGCATGGAACTTATCATCGCCTCACGGCTGGCTGACACCATGGCGATCCTGCTTCCCTCCCTGACATTCCCCAGAAGGGAAATCGTACCGGCCTGCCGGTCTATAGAAATAAGATTTCTCAGCATGACCAGCTCATCGCCATTTTCCAGCTTTTCCTTAATCCAAAAAGGTGTTGTAATGTACTGGATCTGCACCAGCCCTTCCTTGCCCCTGGTAATTCCCAGCCTGTCAAGGCTTTGCAGCACCGGCTGGGCATCAACCTGGCTGATGGTACAGCCACTGCACCTGGTAACAACCCCCTCAAAGGCTTTTTCATCCAGCACGGAAAACTCATACTGGGCAAAAGCATTGGCAATTCCCTTGCCTGACAGCAACAGCATCGCCACCCCCTGCCTGCGGCAGGAACTATTGGCTGCCACAAAGATATTCTTGTAGACAAAATCACCGGTTGCCTGGCCACCAAATACCGGCACGCCGCCGCTGGCCTTGTCAAGAGCATCCAGCACATCATCGCCTGTATTGCCCTCCAGCATGGCACTATAAGCGATAATCAGCCCGGGCATCCCGCTTAGCCTGCCTGTTGCTTCGGTATAGGCCGCCTCTACCTTCCCCTCAAGATCGCTCCCTGAGATATCCTCTGATACGGCAGCCGCAAACTCTATATCATCCGCCGTAAGGAACATGATGTTTATCCCCGTATCCAGATGACCGTGCTGTTTATCAATGGTAACAATGGTGCTGGCGGCCAGCACAGGAAAGCCATAACGGTCAGCCATGCCCTGCAGCACCTCCTGAATTGCCGTTTCGCTATCTGCAAAGACAAGGGCTGCCGTGTGCTGCCTGAGACCGCCTATTTCCTGTACCTTTGCCTGAAAGGCAGCATCTATCTGAGCCAGGGCATCCTCAGCAAAATCTATTTCTTCCGTGTAAACAGTAAAGGAAATCATCTCTTATCCCCCTATGCACCTGCCAAATACCTCCACGATGGCAGGATCAAACTGCGTGCCTGCGCCGCGCTGTATCTCCCCTGCCGCCAGCTTCCCGTCCATACCTTCCTTGTAGCAGCGCTTGCTGGTCATGGCATCATAAACATCCGCCACAGCGATAATGCGCCCCGGCAAAGGAATTTCCTCTCCCTTCAGCCCCAGGGGATAGCCGCTGCCATCCCACCGCTCATGGTGATGCAGGGCTCCCTCCGCAATATAGGGCACGCTCTTGATGGCAGCCAGGATATCCCACCCCTTGATGGTATGGGAGCGTATTATCTCAAATTCCTCAGGGGTCAGCCGCCCAGGCTTCTTCAGCACCGCATCAGGCACTCCCACCTTGCCTACATCGTGCAGCAGGGCCGCCTGATAGACATGCTCCACCATACCTGCTCCCATGCCCATGCCCTCTGCTATCCTGCGGCTGTATTCAGCCACCCGCACGGAATGACCATTGGTATCCTCATCCTTGGCATCCACTGCCCGGACAATGGCACTCACCACCTGATCCAGTTCCACGGCCTTTTCCATCCGCTCCTGCTCAGCGGCACTTCTCAGCTCCTTTTCCCTGTCCACCAGTTCCAGGGACACCTCATATCGTTCACGCAGCCGCCTGCACTCACGCTCCAGCCTGATCAGCTTCCTGGTCAGCATGGTTTCCCTTTCTGTCATGGCTGCCTGCATCTGCATTTTTATATCTGCTTCTTCTGCCATCCTGCTCCCCCATCCTTTCCGCCTTTCTCCCCTACGCACATCTCCTATCAGTCCCCCTGCCCGGCATGCCGCGCATATCTTCCGGCAGGAACCCCTATCCCAGCAGCTGCCAGAATGTCCTGATATGCCGCTCCACATGCTGTGGAATATTCTTTTTCATATCCTCATCCAGATCACACTGCTGCACCATAAACATAATCGGTGCCACCATCAGCCAAGCAGCCTCATCCACATCATCAATTTTCGGCAGCTTCCCCGACCTTTTCAGCCCCTCTGACAGCCTCCTGCCAAAATTCAGTGGCTCAGCATATTTGTGCCTCATGATCAGCTTTCTCATGCGCTCGTCAAGATACTGCCCCATCTGCAGCATCCGATTGACATTTTTGTGATTTTCATTATCCAGCAGATAGCTGATATGGCGGCAAACCAGCTCAGACAGTTTTTCCTCCGTAAGCGTTGCGAAAAACGCATCATCCATTTCCATATTCAGCATGGAATGAGCTGCATACTGCTCC